>SYFY01000069.1 GCA_005799745.1 Gammaproteobacteria bacterium | reverse complement strand
GGATACATCGGACCACGACCAAGATACAGCGCGTGATTTCGATCAATCATCTCTTCAGCCCAACGCTGGATAGCGCCGTCAAGCTTCAGCACTTCATCGAGCGTGCGATCAAGGCCATGTAGAAGGTTGACGACTTCCGCCTCCCGCTCGTCAGACAAGCCATGTTCTCGCGCGAGCAATAGCGACAACAGCATCAGATCGGCAAGCTGCGCAGTAAACGCTTTCGTTGAGGCGACACCAACTTCCGTACTCGCCTGTAACATCAATGCGATATCCGATTCACGGGCAAGCGAGCTGGTCGCCACGTTGCAGATGGTGAGCGTTGCTTTGAAGCCCACTTCTTTCGCAACACGCAGAGCCGCCAAGGTGTCTGCCGTTTCACCCGATTGTGAAATGGTCACAAAGAGGCTATTGGGGATGACAGCAACCTTTCGGTAGCGGAATTCACTGGCAATCTCTACCTGGCAGGGAATTCCTGCGACCTCTTCAATCCAATAGCGAGCAACACTGGCGGAATAGAAGCTCGTACCACACGCGACCAGCGTGACCGCTTCTATCGACTGCAAGAGTTCTTTGGCGTGGGAGCCCAGTACTTCACCCAGAACACGTCGTTTGCCGAGACGCCCCGCGAGCGTTCGCCGAATCACGTCCGGTTGCTCGTAGATTTCCTTGAGAATGTAGTGGCGATGAGTGCCTTTGGACAGATCATCCTGGCCAATCTGTAGACGCTCAATCTTCCGCTTGACCGACTGGTTGTCGTGATCCCAGACCTTTACTGAGTCGCGGCTGACCTCGACGAGATCACCTTCCTCCAGGTAGATGAACCGATCAGTGACCGCTCGCAATGCCAGCACATCGGAGGCAATGAAGTTCTCACCAAAGCCAATCCCGATGACGAGTGGGCTGCCGACACGAACGGCTACCAGTTGTGTTGGATCATCACTGGCCATCACAGCGATTGCATAAGCGCCTTCCAGTTCGGCTATCGCTTTTCGCACCGCATCGGAGAGGGAGACGCCATCTCGGTAATAGGACTCCACCAGGTGAGCGACAACTTCTGAATCGGTCTCAGACTTAAACTCATAGCCCCTTGCTTTGAGCGCTTCTCGAAGCTCAGAGAAGTTCTCAATGATGCCGTTGTGAACCAGCGTAACCCGGTCTCGGGAGACATGAGGGTGAGCGTTGCGTTCGCTGGGCTTTCCGTGGGTCGCCCAACGCGTGTGTGCGATGCCGACGTGACCGAGCACGGGAGTGGTTCGCAGGTCTTCGGCGAGCTCTTTGACCTTTCCCACCTTGCGCCGCAGATCAACCCTGTTGGCACCTTCAGGCAACACGGCCATGCCAGCAGAGTCGTAACCTCGATACTCAAGTCGCTGCAAACCTTCCAACAAGATCATGGCGACATTGCGGCCAGCGACGGCGCCGACGATTCCACACATCGAGATTATTCCTTTTGATTGTTCTGTCGGCGGTGCGGCGGCAGCCATCCCTTGATGTTGCGCTGCTTACCTCGTCCTACGGCGAGATCACCAGGTTCGACCTTGCTGGTGACCGTGGACCCGGCCGCGACGTAGGCATCACGATCGATTTCAATCGGGGCGATCAGCGTCGAGTTCGAGCCCACAAAAACCCCATCACCAATCCGCGTATGGTGTTTCGCGACACCGTCATAGTTGCACGTGATTGTTCCAGCACCGATGTTGCAACTCGCACCTATCGTCGTGTCGCCTAGATACGCGAGATGGTTTGCCTTGGTCCCTTTGCCGAGGCGAGCCTTCTTCGTCTCCACAAAATTCCCGATATGAACCCCTTCAGAGAATTCACTTCCCGGTCGAATGCGGGCGAAGGGGCCTACAACACACTTTTCGGCAATCACCGCGCCGTCAATAACGGTATTCGGTTCGATGCGAACGCCTTTGCCAATACGACTATTGGTAATGACGACGTTCGGGCCAATCGACACGCCATCAGCCAACTCGACGTTGCCGATGAGTACGCAGTTCACATCAATAAACACATCGCGACCCGTGGTTACTTTGCCGCGAATATCAAACCGCGCAGGATCCGCCAACGTTACTCCCGACAGCATAAGTTCACGTGCACAGGCTTGTTGCCAAGCTCTCTCCACTTCCGCGAGCTGGACGCGATTGTTCACGCCGGCCACTTCGATCTCGGTTGCCGCACGAACACCCACCACCGATACGCCATGGTCCACAGCGAAAGGGACGATATCCGTCATGTAATATTCTTTCTGCGCGTTGTCATTGCGCATCGTTTTGAAAAACGCCGTCATTAGACTTCGCGACGCCGCCATGATTCCGGAGTTGATCTCGTCGATCTTTCGCTCAGCGGGACCCGCGTCCTTAAACTCGACAATCCGTTCGATGTTGCCATCTACACCGCGCACGATGCGACCGAGTTCCGCCGGATCAGCAAATCTCGCTGTCACGACGCCGAGCTTGCCCTCGGCAGCGACTGCGGCACATTTGCGAATCGTCTCAGTATTTACGAGCGGTACGTCACCAAAAAGCACCAACACAACCGCGTCTTCGGCTACGGCGGACATTGCCTGCGCAACAGCATGCCCTGTGCCCAACTGTTCATTCTGATAGGCCCAGGCGATTCGACCGACAATGGACGAACGAATTTGTTCTGCGTCAGGTCGTATGACGACATGGATGTTGCTCGGAGCGAGCGCTTCAGCGGCGTCAATCACGCGCTGCAACATCGGCCTGCCTCCGATCGGATGGAGAACCTTAGAGACAGATGAACGCATACGCGTTCCCTGACCTGCAGCCAGTACAACAATTTCCAGGTGCATCAATGGGAGTCCTTGCCAGACCAGTGGGAGATTATAGGCAGGCGGCGATTGGACGGGGTGACAAGGGTCACCCCTTTTGAGGGTACTTTTCTGAAAGCCGCAGCAGTACCGCGCTCAATTTCAGTCTCGTCGACTACTCAGTGATGACGTTTCTTCAACTCTTCGATGGTCCTCAGCCGAGCGTGGGCTTCTGCCAGCTGTGCGGCCGCCAGCGAGAAGTCGAATTCCGCCGCACTTTCTGCCAAGGCGCGCTCTGCATTCTGACGTGCCGATTCTGCCGCCGCCTCGTCAATGTCTTCCGCTCGCTGTGCCATATCAGCAAGAATGGTGACAACACCGGGCTGAATTTCTAAAAATCCACCCGACGCGAAGAACACTTCATTCTGCCCATCCGGCAATGCCAACTGCACGGCACCTGGAGCGATGCCCGTGAGGAGCGGCGCGTGACCTGGGTGAATGCCAAGCTCTCCAATCGTTCCTCGCAACGATATCGAGGTAACTTCACCGGAGAAGATGGCCGTTTCAGCACTGACGATGTCGCAGTGAATCGTTGCCATGCCTTACCCCTGCATGCGCTTGGCTTTTTCCACCGCATCCTCAATTGAGCCGACCATGTAGAACGCGTCTTCTGGCAGATGGTCGTATTCACCGTCGAGAATGGCTTTGAAACTGCGAACAGTTTCTTCACGTGGCACGAACTTGCCTTCCTGACCGGTGAACTGTGCAGCCACGAACATCGGCTGCGAGAAGAACCTCTGAATCTTTCGCGCACGATAGACGAGGCTTTTGTCTTCTTCGGTCAGTTCGTCCATTCCCCGAATGGCGATGATGTCGCGCAATTCCTGGTAACGCTGCAGTACCTGTTGAACCCGGCGGGCAACATCGTAGTGGTCTTGACCCACCACCAGCGGATCGAGCTGGCGAGAGGTGGAGTCGAGCGGATCCACTGCCGGGTAGATACCCAAGTCCGTGATGGCTCGAGACAAGGTTACAGTCGAGTCGAGGTGCGCAAAGGTCGTTGCCGGTGACGGGTCGGTCAAGTCGTCCGCAGGTACATACACCGCTTGGACAGAAGTGATCGATCCAGTCTTTGTTGTGGTGATGCGCTCCTGGAGCACACCCATTTCCTCGGCGAGGTTTGGCTGATAACCCACCGCTGAAGGCAT
>SYFY01000068.1 GCA_005799745.1 Gammaproteobacteria bacterium | reverse complement strand
GACTTCGGTATCTTCATCGGGCTTGAAGGCAACATCGACGGTCTAGTACACCTGTCGGATCTGGCCTGGAACGAAGCGGGCGAAACGGCAGTACGTCGTTACTCCAAGGGCGAAGAAATCGAATCCGTCATCCTGTCGGTTGACCCCGAGCGCGAGCGCATCTCCCTTGGCGTCAAGCAGCTCGACCAGGATCCGTACTCGGATTACGTTGCGACCAATGACCGCGGCAGTGTGGTGATCGGCAAGGTGATCGAAGTCGGCGCCAAAGAAGCCTATGTAGAGCTGGCGACGGAGGTTGTTGCGGTCCTCAAGGCAACTGAACTGTCATCGGACCATGTTGAAGATGCACGCAACGTACTGACTGTGGGTCAGAGCATCGAAGTGAAGATCATCAGTGTTGACCGTCGCAATCGTGCGCTCGCCGTGTCCGTGAAAGAGAAAGACAAGGAAGACAATCGCGCAGCCATGAGTGAACTGCGCCGCAAGGATGAAGAGCGTGGTGGCGCCACCACACTCGGTGATCTCATCAAAGCCCAGATGGACCAGAAGTCCGGGAACTAAAGATCACTAAAGGAGGGCGTGTGTTGTCACTTCTCGAACGACTCGAGAAGTGACGAGACAGCACGGGAGGCTCGATGACGAAGTCTGAACTCATAGAACGAATCTGTGCGAAGCAAGAACAGCTGCAGCCCAAAGATGTCGAGCTGGCGGTCAAGACCATGCTCGAGCAGATGTCGATCTCGTTGTCCCAGGGCCAGCGTATCGAGATTCGTGGGTTCGGTTCGTTTTCACTGCACTACCGCGCACCTCGCATTGGACGAAATCCCAAGACCGGTGAGTCAGTTGGGCTCACCGGCAAATTCGTCCCTCACTTTAAGCCCGGCAAGGAACTGCGAGAGAGTGTCAATGTTTGGGCTGTCGCCAATGGGACGGCCACTGGTGCCGGTAACTATGCCGATGATGATGACGACGATGAGGAGTAGATCGAGACCTGAGCCGTGTCGATTCTCTGATGTCATGACCTACCGTGAGATCGCTAACTCGTGATGCAGTGGCTGCGCCGCCTCGTGGTGGTGGGTAGTCTTTTGTGTGTCGCGGTGGTGGCAGTCATCGCTGTAAACCAGGAACCGGTGAAGCTCCGGTTTCTGATCTGGGAGTCACCCGAGTGGAGTGTGTTCTGGTGGTTGCTTGCAGCCTTTGTACTCGGTGGTCTCTTCGGTCATCTCTTGGCGTTGCTTTCCACACTCCCGCTGCGATTTGAAAATCGGCGTCTGCAGAAAATCTTGCAGGCGAGCAGCGTTGCTTCGGTCCCTTCCGAACCTAAAACTTTCGCTGAGTAGAAATCGCTGCACGCTGGCTGCCGCCCACGCGTTCTTGGGACAAATTCTCACCTGTGTTGTGCATCACGGCGTACAGCAGGCAGGGTAGGTATCGCTCTGCTGGATGAGCGACACGCAACCACACTGGGATCCCCACACCTAAGGAGGATTTCCATGCAGATTCGATCCACTCTGAAAATTGCTGCGCTCGTAGCTGGTCTCGCAGTCATGGCGCCGAGCTACGCTGCAGAAGTCGCTAGCATCAACGTCAATACAGCGAGTGCTGAAGAAATTGCGACAGCGCTGGTCGGCGTTGGCCTTGCCAAGGCTGAAGCGATCGTTGCCTATCGGGAAGCAAATGGTGCTTTCCAAGATGTGTATGAGCTCGAGAACGTCAAAGGCATCGGTGCCCGGACCATAGATCGCAATCAGGATCGCATTCGGGTGAAGTAAAGCGCGGCCGACCTGGATGTACCTGCCCTGCGAGCGGTGATCGCTCGCAGGTTGTTTTCCGCGCGGCGTTTCTTCAACCCATCGATCCGCTGTCGGTACGCAGCCAGGTCGTTCTGCTGGTGGTGACTGCGTGGCATTCGCCGGGTCAGCGTGCCAGTATTGCGCGCTACACGGATTCGTGGATTTCTGACGCGTGAACCGTCGTGAGGCACTTTTCTCCGGTCGACGAATCGGATTGGTGGTTAACCAAGCCGATTTGCTTATCTTCCATCGTCTTGAGCTCGCGTGTGCGCTCCGTGATCTGAATGTGCAACTCACTATTTTCTGCCCGGCGCAATCAGGAGAAGAAAAGCTCATCGAACATGGCTTCAAGGTTGTTACCTACCCGCTGTCGCGCAGCAGAGGAAATCCGTTTGCGGAAATCAGATCGTTTCTGGCGCTCTCGCAGCTTTATCGGGACCATGCACTCGATCTTGTGCACCACGTCACGATCAAACCGGTGTTGTATGGCACACGTGCGGCGCGACGACGCGGTGTCCCCTCGGTAGTGAATGCGCTGCCAGGACTTGGATACATGTACACCGATGAAGGTCTGATCGCGGCGTTGCGTCGCCTCATCACCAACGCCATGTATCGGCTCTTTATGCGCCATCAAGCCATGAGAGTGATCTTTCAGAACAGTGAGGATCGAGATGCCTTTGTGCGCAGAGGCTTGGTTCCTGCACTCGATGCGGTGATCATTCGTGGCAGTGGTGTGGATCTGAACCGATTCTCGCAAACTGCGCTTCCACCGGAACCGGTATCGTTTTTGCTGATTAGCCGGATGCTCGCTGATAAAGGTGTACGGGAGTTTGTCAGTGCGGCGCGGGTGTTGCTGCAGGAGTTCCCCACCTGGCGTTTCTGTCTTTTGGGTGGGGTGGACCTGGGCAATCCCTCAGGACTGCGGCGGGAAGTGCTGGAAAGTTTCTGTCGGGACGGTATTGAGTGGCTGGGACACCGTGATGACGTTGCCGAACAAATTGCTGCTCATCATGTGATTGTATTGCCGTCGTATCGCGAAGGGATGCCAAAGACGCTGCTGGAAGCGGCAGCGAGTGGTCGTCCGATCATCACTACGGATACTCCAGGCTGTCGCGACATCGTTCGAGATCGCGTCAATGGCCTACTGGTTCCTCCTCGTGACGTGGTCGCGTTGATAGAAGCCATGCGTCGACTGGGCGAAAATCACTCGCTGCGTGAACGCATGGGTCACGCGAGCCGTACCCGGGCGACTGCTTTTTCGGTAGAAGATGTTGTTGAACACACGCTTCGGGTCTACGCCACATTGTTGGAGGAGCAACACATGGAAGCTCCCGAAGAGGTGATTGCTTGATACACATCAACCACTACAGCTATCGCACCAGGCCAACGTGGTGATGACGCTGGTCGATGAGTTGTCCTTGGTTGCGTTGTTAGCCGGTCTTCTGACTACCGTTGGACTGCTGCCACTACTGATTCGATTCGCCCCCCATCTGCGATTGATGGTGCACCCCAATGAACGAAGTTCACACCTTCGCCCAACGCCCACCGGAGGCGGAGTGGCGATTGCCGTGCCTGTTCTAGTGTGGTGCGCGCTGGCCCCGACGGATTCACCGGGCTTGCAACTCGCAATCGCCGGGGGGGTGTTGGCGCTGACGGGTTTTCTCGACGACATTTTTGACTTGCCTGCACTGTTGCGATTCACCATCCAGATCTTCTGTGTGGCGGGTTTCTTTCATGCGACAGGTGGGGCATCGAGTCTTCCGGTCTTTGTCGCGACAGTGTTTGCGGTGTTGTGGTTCGTTAACCTGTTCAACTTCATGGATGGTATCGACGGGATTGCCGCTAGCCAGGCGGCCATCTATGGCGTTGGCGTATTGCTCTTGTCCGGGGCAACGCTGAATTGGCACGAGAGTCTGATCTGGCTCATGGTCGCCAGCTGTTCAGGATTCCTGTTGTTTAACTGGCGTCCGGCAATGGTCTTTATGGGTGATGCGGGCTCGCTGCTGCTTGGGCTCACGATTGCGGTGATCGCACTTGAACTGGACCGGAGTGGTGAAGTACCGCTTGTCGCGTCGTTGATACTGCTCGCGGTGTTTGTGTTTGATGCGACCTATACGCTTGTCGTGAGATTGATCACGGGGCAGCGATTCACAGCAGCGCATCGATCGCACCTCTACCAACGTCTTGCGCTACGGTATGGTCACGGACAAGCGACGATAGGATTCGTGCTCTATTCTGGCCTTTGGTTAGTGCCGTTAGCGATGTGTGCAGCAAAGGAACCCTCGCGAGGACCTTGGCTTTGTGCGTTTGCCGTGTTCCCACTGCTGATGTTGGCCCTGCGTTTTCGAGCGGGACAACTCGATGCAAAAGAGGCCAGGCAGGCGGTGGCCGAATTGCCTTCGGGAACGCCTCCGGAAGGAGACACGGCAGGCGAAGCGGCAGGAGAAGCAGCCGGAAAAGCAGCGGGTAAACCAGCGGGTAAAGTGGAAGGAAGAACCGAAGGAAGAACGGAAAAAAAGGGATGATCGAAGCTTGGCTTGAACAATTGCACCGCCATCGTAAACAGACGCTTGCGTTGGTGGTGGACAGCGTGATGTTACCGCTGGCTCTCTATTCTGCCTTGGCTCTGCGACTCGGTGAGCTGACGCCGGAAATCTCCGGGTTTTGGCCCGCCTTCGTTGTCAGTGCATTGGTGTGTATTCCGGTGTTCGTCAAGCTTGGGCTCTACCGCCAGGTGATCCGCTACATGGGCAACCACGCAATGATGAGCGTGCTCATCGGCGCGACGATCGCCGCAGTGGCGGTCGCGATCACCGCCTATCTAGTTCCCCTACGTGGTTTTCCACGCTCCGTGCCCATTATTTTTTGGATGCTGGTGCTTTTGTATGTGAGCGGAACGCGATTTGCGATTCGTGCACTCGTGCAATGGGCAATACACCGCAACCACGCGCGTGAGCCTGTCATTGTCTTCGGCGCCGGCGCAGCGGGGATCGGTCTCTCCGGGATTCTTGTGCAACAAGGCGAATACGTTCCGGTCGCGTTTATCGATGACGACCCGGCGATGCAAAAACGCACCATCGGTGGGCTTGCTGTGTATTCGCGTTCCCAACTCGAGCGATTGCTTCAGGACACGCAGGCGCGGCAACTGTTTCTCGCCATACCTTCAGCTACGGCCGATCAGCGTCGCGACATCATTGAGTATCTCGAGAGTTTTCCTCTCCGGGTTCGACTTTTGCCGGCGCTTGCGGATCTGATCTCCGGGCACAAGAGCCTGGTGCACGTGCGTGATGTGCAGATCGAAGATCTGCTGTATCGCGATGAGGTTGATCCGATTCCACACCTGTTGTCCCGTTCCGTTCGTGATCGAGTTGTCATGGTTACGGGTGCCGGCGGTTCGATCGGTTCGGAGTTGGTGCGTCAGATCGCATGGCAGTCGCCACGACTACTGGTGCTGCTGGAGCAAAATGAGTACGGGCTCTTTCATATCGAAAATCAGCTCACCAAGTCCAATCCGGAAGTTGCGGTGTTGTCCGTGTTGGGCTCTGTGACCGATTACGCCCTCATGCAAAGGACTTTGCAGCGTTATCAGGTTCAGACCCTCTATCACGCGGCTGCCTACAAACATGTGGCGCTGGTTGAAAACAACGTGATTCAAGGTCTCCAGAACAACACCTTCGGCACGCTGCGCGCTGCACAAGCGGCGATTGCTTGCGGCGTCAGCAATTTCATCCTCATTTCGACAGACAAGGCCGTCAGAACCACCAGTGTAATGGGGGCAAGTAAGCGCATGGCGGAGATGGTTTTGCAGGCGCTGCAGCAGACCCAGTCCACCACCTGTTTCGCCATCGTTCGCTTTGGCAACGTGCTCGGTTCCTCGGGCTCCGTGGTGCCCTTGTTTGAGGAACAGATCGAACGAGGTGGGCCGGTGACAGTAACGCACCCGGAGGTTACCCGTTATTTCATGACCATCCCGGAGGCCGCGCAATTGGTGTTGCAAGCGGGCAGCATGGCCGAGGGCGGAGACGTGTTCGTGCTCGATATGGGTCAACCAGTTCGCATTGTTGATTTGGCGCGCCGAATGATTCGGCTCAAGGGTCATACGGTCCGTAATGCGGAGCAACCTAAGGGTGACATTGAAATAGTGTTCACCGGGCTGAAACCTGGCGAAAAACTCTATGAAGAACTGCTGCTCGGTAACGCTGTCTCAGGAACGGAAAATCGCAAGATTTTGCGTGCTGAGGAGTCATTCTTGCCGTGGAGTGAATTGCAGATCGCCCTGACCACGTTAGAGAAGGCCTGTTCTGCCTACGATTACGCTGCGATCAAAACGTTCATTGAGAAACTGCTGGAAGGCGCCAATCTCGAGGATCAGCTGGGTGAACTGACACCGCCCCCACAAAGTACTCAGGTGGTTCAGCTCAATGCAGCGGCTTCTCCCGCCAATCGACCGTAAACCGCACCGCTGGTTAACCCGGTTCCTCCCGGATAATTGAAATAGAAGAGTCCGCCCACGAGTTCGCCTGCCGCATAGAGTCCTTGAATGGGTTCACCCCCTTGTGCGAGTACCTGAGCAGTCGCATCCACATGTAATCCGCCAAAGGTGAAAGTGATGCCACAGCCGACGGCATAAGCCGAGTAGGGCGGGGTGTCGAGTCGCTGCGCCCAGTTGGACTTTGGCAGAGTTAAACCTCGAGTGCCTCGCCCATCTCGAACAGCTGGATTAAGTGGCACGTCATCCATGACTGATGCGTTGAAGTTGGACACTGTTTCGATAAACCTGGGTTGATCAATGCCCTCCATCTGCGCTACCAGTGCTTCGAGGGTTGGCGCGCTGACCTTAGAGACTTGACGAATCCGGTACTCATCACGCAACAGGCCATCACACTTGGCATCAAACACTTGCCAGGCTATCTGCGCCGGCTGACGCAACACTTCCTGGCCATAGCGCGCATAGGTGTAGTTGCGAAAGTCAGCACCTTCGTCAACGAAGCGTTCGCCGTTGACGTTAACCAGAATACCGAAGGGATAGGAGTGTTTCTGGAAACCGTCGCCGACGGCGAGGTCGCCATACTCCGGTGCGTTCGCATCCCATTGCACGGCGTGGCAACCGCTGAAATGTCCGCGTGTCGCGGCGCCAACGTCGACCGCCATACGAATGCCATCACCCGTGTTGAATCGTGTGCCTCGCACTCGGGCTAAGTCCCAACCGGGACCGAGGTATTGCGCACGCATGGCGGCGTTGGATTCAAATCCACCACACGCCAGCACCACAGCATCCGCGCCAATGTCCACCCGACCGGATTCGGTATCAATCGTCACACCCTCGATTTCCCGCGACGAACGATGGAGCGCAATGGCACGATGACCGTAACGGATGTTTATGCCGAGTCGCGTGGCCCGATTTGTTAGCGCCTCCACCAGACCAGGTCCACCACCCCACGCTTCAACCACAAGTCCACCCCAAAACTGGATTCGACCGTTCACTACGAAGGACTGACGCCCGTACAACGGTAGGAATCGCACGCCATGTGTACGCATCCAGCGCAACGTGTCGAAGCTGCGATCCACCAGGGTTTCAGCGAGCCAGGGGTCGGTGCGGTACTGCGTGACACGGCCAAGATCGTCGAGGAAATCGCCGCGGTCATAGGGCTCAACATCGATCTTCGCCCACTCGGTTGACGAGACTTCGGGCATCAGCGTGGCAAGCTGTTCTTTGCCGTTGTGGGTCGTACGGATCGCACCGGCAGCAAAGCGTGAGTTTCCACCCCTCAAGGCTTCCGGCGCGCGCTCGAGCAGCACCACCTCAGCTCCTTTTTCCCTCGCGGCGATGGCTGCGCACAAGGCGGCATTGCCACCGCCGATCACCACCACAGTTCTGCTCATTGCGCCGCCCCTTCGGTGTTCGTAGGCTTGGAAAGACAATATGACGATACCTGAACTCGTTTGTCGGAAGCGAAAGCCCGATTGAAGGGCGGTGAGTCGACAGTCCTAAACGACGGTTGAACGCAGACGCGGGTATCGCTGAACTGACTCGCTATTGATGGGGAGGGAGAGCATGCCGACCGTTCCACGGTCTTCGTTTGCGATGGTGCAAACCGGTGTGCGCACGCTGGTCCCGCAGGATGTGCCGATTCCCGACATTGACGCCGATTCGGCCCTGCTCAGAATCGAGGTTTGCGGAATCTGCGGGAGTGACTATGAACAGTTCGAAGGTGTACTGAAAACGCCTGTCCCCGTGATTCCTGGCCATGAACCCCTCGGTCGTATTGCAGCGATCGGTGATCGCGCTGCGGTACGTTGGGGCGTGGATGTTGGCGACCGGGTTGCGGTCGAAACGATGCTGAGTTGTCGTCACTGCCAACCGTGCTTGCTTGGCAGTTACCACCTCTGCGATCACCGGCGGATCTACTCGTACATCCCACTGACGGATGCACCTGGCCTTTGGGGTGCTTACGCGCAGTACATGTACTTGCACCCCAACAGCGTGGTTCATCGGGTTGATCCGACGCTGCCTCCCGAGCTTGCGGTGATGTTCAATCCGCTCGGCGCCGGTTTCCGTTGGGCCGTGGAGATGCCAACGCTGGCCCCTGGTGAGACGGTGGTCATTCTCGGTCCGGGGCAACGAGGGCTCGCGAGCGTGCTTGCCTGTCGCGAAGCGGGTGCTGGAACGATCATCGTGACCGGGCTCGCGGCGGATCATGACAAGTTTGCCGTAGCCCGCCTCTTCGGCGCAGCTCATTGCATTGACGTGGAGAATGAAAATTCAGTCGAACGCGTTCGTTCCATCACCAACGGGCGTGGTGCCGATGTGGTGGTGGATGTCAGCGCCTATGCAACACAACCCGTCGCGGATGCGTTGCGCATGGTTCGGCCAGGTGGAAGGATCGTATTGGCCGGTGTGAAGGGCTTTAAGCCTGTGGACGGATTTGTTTCCGATCTCGTAGTGATGAAGGAGATTCGCATCATGGGGGCCATCGGGGTCACGTCGACCGGTTATCGACAAGCGATCCGTTTGATTGAACGGGAACGCGAGCGCCTTCGCCCGATGCATACGCATGATTTCAAACTGGACGAAGCGGAGCTTGCAATTCGAACTCTGGCAAGGCAAGTCGATGGTGATGCGTCGATCCACTCTTGCCTTGTTCCCGAACACTGAACCCCACTGTGACAAAGAGATCAACACATCTTGAAAACCGGAATCATTCTCACAGCGCCTGACCTCACCAGCATGGTCGCCACCGCGAAACGTGCCGAATCCGCTGGTCTCGATTCTGTCTGGACCATCGAGTTCTTCAATGCGAACGGTCTCGTTCGCCTCGCAGCGGTCGCGATGGCAACCGAGCGTATTCAGCTGGGCACGGCCATCGCTTACGCATTCATGCGCACACCGATGCTGGCCGCATCGGCTGCCATGGACATCGATGAGTTGTCCGGTGGGCGCATGATTCTCGGACTCGGCAGCGGTACAGAACGCATGAACAAGGATTGGTACTCGATGCCTTGGGATCCGGCACCCGCGCCGAAGATGAAGGATGCGATTGGTCTCGTGCGTGCGGCCTTTGCGGCTCAAAAAGGCGGTGGATTGCGTTACCAAGGTACGCACTTCCAAGTGAACATCCCCGCCTACAACCGGCCGAATGCAGCACGTGATACCATCCCCATCTGCCTCGCGGGTGTGAACAAAGGAATGATCTCCGCGTCTGCTGCCGTGGCAGATGGTCTGATTTGCCATCCCGTCTTCAGTCGAACTTACCTGGCTGAAACCGTCATGCCTCGCCTCGTTGGTTCAGCCTGCAAGCCTTATCCCTACATCATCACGTCCATCGCTAACAGCCGCGCAGAGGCGCGAGATGAGGCGCGCCGCCAAATCGCGTTCTATTACACCACTCGTCTTTATCACTCGATCCTGGATGTGCACGGTTGGCGATCCATCGGCGAAACGATTGCAAGTGCATTCCGCCGTGGAGATTGGAAATCGATGTACGCCGCCGTACCAGATGAGATGGTGGATGCTATTGCCATTGCTGGAACACCCGACGAGGCGCGCGAGCAACTTAAGCAGTGGGCGCCCTTCAGTGATCACGTAATTCTCTATAGCCCGAGTATTGGCATGAATCCCGCTCGCCTGCAGGAGAACATGAACGCCATCATCGACACGTTTCGCAAATAGGTTCGACCTGGAGGAGTTTCAGGCATGAGCAGCATTCCTTTTAACGCCGACATCGCTAAGCGGTTCATGGGACCATCCAAAGGCGCAGGCGGCATTGTTGATTTTTTGGGTTTCGAGATTACTGACGCGTCACCCGGCAAGATGAACGCAAAATTCGTGGTACGCCCTGATCTGCTGACCGGATTCGGCAACATGCATGGCGGCGTCTTGTCCGCGTTCTGCGATCATTTGCTGGGTTGTGTGTGTTATCCGGCGATGCAAAAAGGCCAGTGGGCGGCGACCACTGAGTTCAAGATCAACCTGACCGCACCGGTGACCAAGGGTGAAGTCATAGGAGAAGCAGAGATTGTGTTGATGACACGAACCATGGCGGTGATACGTATCGATGTACACAATGAAGGCCGGATCTGCGCGGTCGCGCAGGGGACCTGTACGATTCGTGATCCACAAAAATGATCAATGGAAACGCATAAACGAGATCGAGGAGAGGACCATGCAGACGCAAACCGGTACCACCTTCAGACCTGTGAGCTACGGTGTTCACGAATCGGCCATGCAGACCTACCTTCGTGATGGCGCGCAGCGTGCAGCAGCGCTCGACAATCGCGGACCGATACGATTTGACGCAGAAGGTTCTCTTCACCGCGAAATCCGAGAGGCCTATTCGCGCTGCGGCTTCTATGTGTTCACCGGGGCCATCGACGCTGCGGAGTGTGCTGAACTCGAGGCTGACCTTAAGGAGATCGTCAGTCGAATGCCCGTCGATATTCGATCATCCGTTGACCATCTCGGTCGACCAGCGATTGGTGTGGGTTGCAAGGCGCCGACGTTGCAGTGGGTTCGCCCCTTAAGTGATCCGCTCGGTGGCACGCAGAAAGCTAACGGCCGCCACCCTGCAAAGATGATCGAGCCCGATGCACCGGAAGGCGCACCCGAACATGTCGTCCAGTTGATTCTTGGAGCGCTGCAGTTTTCGCCCGCTTTTTTGCGGCTTTATGGCCATCCAGCCCTCTTGCGAGTGGCCGCGGCGATCAATGGTGAGGATTTTGTGCCGTTCAACGAAGCGATCTGGATGAAACACGCCGGGCTCGGCGGCTCAGTCGCGTGGCACCAGGACGGTACGACGCACTGGGAAAGCTCTGATCTTGATGAAGGTACTCACGGATTCAATTTCATGGGCCAGTTGTATGGCTGCACCCCCGCGAACGGGGTGTGGGTTGTCCCGGGCAGCCATCGTCTTGGCAAAGTAGATATCAAAGCGATGGTGGAAGCCGCGGGTTCAGATCGTTTGCCTGATGCCGTGCCGCTCGTGTGTGCGCCTGGTGACGTGGCGATATGCAATCGCCAGGCGGTGCACGGGTCTTTTGCCAACACCAGCCCGGATCCTCGCATCACCTACAATTTTGGATTCCACCGGCGCCGTTCGGTGCTCGGTGCCAAAGGGGGTGGTATCCACAATGCGGTGATCACCTACGATGAGGCGCGTGTTGACGCGCGCTCAAGTGTCATCGCTTTGGCTATCGCCTCTCGGAAACAACACTGGCCAGACGAGGCAGCGTTCGACTATGCGCCTTGGCGCAGCAGGCAGGAGGACCTGATGTATTCCGACGAATCATTCGCTCAGCTCAAGGATTACAACTTGCTGGATCTCGGTATATGAGGAAGTGGACGAGCCGAGTACGCATGCAAGCGATGATTCTGGTCGTCACCGGTTCCTTACTGGCAGCGTGTTCTTCGGCGCCCAACCTCTCAACGCATGTTCAACCGGGTTTTAACCTTTCCGGAAACTGGGCACTCGATCCCTCACGATCCGATCTAACGCCCGATACCCGTCGTGTGGTCGATGAAATGGATCAGCGGATGTTGCGACGTGATGGCGCGTTCAATACCCAGGGCGAGTTGGTCGATAGTGCGGTGTTCGCGTTCATCGCGCAGGATTTTCCGGTTCTCAAAGCAGACAGGCTCTCGATCGAACAACATCCAGATTCGATGGGTATTCGTTATGAGCCCGGCGGCTACCGCGATGTCTCGTGGGGAGTACGTTCACGCGGACTCTGGACCATCCACGCCGGTTGGGATGATGCCGGGAAATTCGTTGTTCATTCGGATTCGGAAGATATTCGTGGCGTCGAGCGACATCTGATGATCGACGCGTCAACCTTGCAGATTGAGCTGCGGGTTCGGGCGGATGGAGGCGACCTTGACTTGGTTCGAACCTTTACCAAGGTTCGCTGAGTCACTTACCGAGTTAGCTTAAGTGTTGATCGGCCTCACACTCAGGCAGTGAATTCGAAACCGCCTACGGCTAGGCGCGCAGAAGTGTGATTTCCAGCGCGGTGGCGCCAGTGTCGGCGGAACTATGCTCCCCGCACCTACCCGTGGTTTGTGACGCAGTGCGGATTCCTCGAACGAACAACCAAGGATTTACACTTTTGGAGTTGATGATCGTCGTAGCGATCATCGGCCTTCTGGCTTCGGTCGCAACGAGTGCCTATCTGAGTTACATCGAGGATGCGAAGACCTCCAAAGTACTGACCCACTACAACCAGGCACTGCAATACGTTAATTCGCGCTTCATGCTCACGCAGACCCAAGTGGCAACCGGTGTGACAGCGACACTGCCAGCCTCTACTGCTGAGTGGATCGAAGAAATGAACCCAACCGACGCACTCGCGCCGGGAGCGGAAACGCCTACGTATCGGGAACTGGAAACCAAACGTTGGGGACCATCGGCGTGCAGTCTTCCGGGTCGTTCGCAGGCGGTGATGCGCAGGTCATCATCACGCGACCGGCCTTCGGTGGCATCACATCGACTTCTCGCACGGTCAGTTATTGACCAACGGTATTCCGGGTTCACGGGCGTCAGATGCGATTGATGCTATCCTGCCTTGCAAAGGACATTTCTGCCCGTAAACTACGCGGGCTTTGAAAACACTCCGAACTGACGGCTCGGCGTGTCGCCCCAATTCCGCCTTCGCTCAGTTGGTAGAGCAGTTGACTGTGAATCAGCGGGTC
>SYFY01000067.1 GCA_005799745.1 Gammaproteobacteria bacterium | reverse complement strand
TAGTCATCGCCGTCTTTCACGGCTGCGGTCTTGAGACTCGAAAGGTCCGACCCGGAACCTGGTTCGGAATAGCCCTGACACCAATAGTGTTCACCGGTGAGCATACGTTGCAGGTAATACGCTTTTTGCTCATCAGTGCCGTATTTGAACAGCACGGGGGCGAGCATACGGAGGCCTAACGGAATCACGCCCGGCGCTCCGGCTTTAGCGGTTTCTTCGTTCCAGATGTACTTCTGCGTGATCGACCAGCCCGGCCCACCGTGTTCCACCGGCCAGCTCGGTACCGCCCAGCCTTTTTCCAGAAGAATCAGCTGCCACTTCATGGCGAGTTCCTTGTCCGCAAAGACCGTGGTGGTCTTTTTGGCCTCAGCTCGCATTTCCGAGGTGAGTTTCTCAGCCAGAAACGCTTTGACTTCTGTCCGAAACGATTCGTCTTCGGCGGAAAATTCGATCTTCATGGTATCAGCGTGTCGTTTTGCGCGGCCCCGCAGTCTACAAAAGGGCTTGCCTCGCAGCCAGCTCGGGACTGATCATCCCCAACACAACGAATAAGGAACAACGAGCACCTTATTAGGCAATACCTCTGGGGGGGAGGAGCACCATGTCTACACTACCGACGATTATGCTGTTATGAGCCGGAATCCTCAGCCTGATGGTCATCGTCTTGGGTTTTGGAGCAGGTTCAATTCGGGGAAAAGCGGGAATATCGATCGGTGATGGCGGAATACCTGCCTTGCACGTGGCCATGCGCCGGCACGGCAATTTCATCGAATGGATACCGATGATTCTGATCACCCTCGCACTTCTGGAAATGCACGGCGTTGGTGCGACTGCGATGCACAGCCTGGGAGCAGACCTTGTGGTGGCTCGCGTTTTTCATGCAGTCGGGCTCAAAGCCGATACCATCCAGAGCATTCCTCGGCTGATCGGCGCGGCTGGGACAGTCATCATCATGGCGGTTACAGCGGTTTGGGCGATCGTCATTTTCCTCTGAGGGTGAGCGCGGGAATGGCCGTCAACGGCCTGTCCTTCTCCGTTTCTCCTGACGACGTGTTTACGCATGTCGGCGCACCCGACGAAACGCGGGTGAACTTCGATGGCGAAGTGGAGTACCTCTATCGCCTCGATGAACACCACGCGGTGATCTATCGGTGTTTTCATCAACGTCTGGTGGAGTGCACCTTTCCAGATCTTGGCCCCTTGATCATCAACGGTCAGGCTATCGTTTCCGCAGGACCCTGGATCGCCTCACAGCCTGGCGCCTTAGATATCGCGAAGTTCTGGATTTCACCGGAGCACTGCATCGCCTACGATCACCGCAACCCAGCAAACGGTTCGATCACCGTGTATCGACACGGTCACTGGGATGCGTTGATTCAACAAGCTCGGAGTTTGTAATCCATGGCGACATTGATAGTTAGGCTGAAGGTGCGACCCGGCAAGGAAGCGCAGTATGAAGAAATGATCACGGATCTCGTCGACAACACCCTCGCAAAAGAAACCGAAGTGATTCGTTATGAGTACTGGAAAGGACAGGAGCCGCTCACGTGGTATGCCTTCCTGAGTTTCACCGGCAAAGTCGGTTTTTTCACACATCAGGATGCGGACTATCATCGCAACCAGCCCTACGATGAATGTATCGAGAGCATGCAGAGGGAATGGCTTGATCCTGTGGATAGTGCATCGCCTTTGCCAAGAACACAGAACCCGCCTTTGCCTGCGAGTACGCCTGCGGCAATCGCCGAATGGGAAAGCCGTTCACCGATCCAGCTTGCACCATGGTGGCAGGGACGGCGATAGTCACAAACCAACACACACAACACGTTCATTTAACTGAAGGGAGTATTTATGCCTACTCGCATCATCATCTCCGGCACCATCGACATGCCACCTCAGAATGTCGCACCTGCACTGGAAACCGCGCGCCCTCTGATCGAAGGCGCGTTGACCGAGCCCGGTTGTTTGGACTATGACTGGTGTCCGGATCCGCGGATTCCGGGGCGAATCCGGGTGTTTGAGCGTTGGGAGTCAGAACAGAGTCTCGCGGAGCATTTCAAGTGTGAGTGGTACCTCAACATGCGTAACCACTTGGGTTCGTATGGCATCACCGGTGCCGCGACTGCGAAGTATCGAGTGGATATCGAAGAGCCGGTATATGACGCGACGATGACACCGCGAGCAGATTTTTTTACGGCGCAAAAGTAGCGCCCTAACACGCCTCGCACCGTGGGATTGGCCTGTTTCTTAATCCCACGAATGCGCCCAGAACGTCACCAACGTGGAGCGTGGAAAGATCCACCGCAACCAACGTTCCGGAAGCACCTTTCCCCGACGCGAAATCTCCGTACTAAATGTTGTGTGGACGTGATTGAGCCAGTTGACCGGACACCATCGCTCGTCAGGAAGGACATTGAGCTGATTCGTACGAATCAAGAACTTCGTGTCTATCTGATCAATGACGCCCTGCGCACGATCTCCTACGGTGCGCTCGCTATGCTTGAGATAGAACCGCGCTGCCTCGGTGATGATGAATGGACCGGTATAAAACTCCGGCATCGGTTTACCAGGTTCTTGCGCTAGACCGGTGTACTTTTCCATCGCAATCGCAATGGCGAGCAGCCAGAAAAGCTCTCCTGGACTCGAGGCCATTATGGCGTTGAGGTAGGTCTCGTCGTAGCTGTCGTCAGCACTGAATCGCCCAAGCGTGACACCTTCGCGCAATACGTCCTGCTCAAGAGGACGAAGGCACTGAGTATCGCGGTCCGCATAGAGACCACCAAATCGAAACAGGAAAAAGAGGCGCACGATATCGGCGCGGAAAATCTCACGGGGATAGCCATCGTAATAAGGTAAAAACCACGGAAAGTCCCGCGCGATAAATGCTCGGTTGTCAGCATCGTCCCAGCGCACGTATTGCCACTTCGGGTTTTGTGCGCGAAACGTCCGACTCCAATAGTCAAAACGCGGAAGAAGTTGATCCCGGGTTTTCCACGTTTGAAAAATGATGTGTGGCACGGAAGTCGTTTGGTTGTCCGCAGGCACAACCGGTTGATCCCATTGTTCAGAGCGCTCCGGGTGATCCTGCAACAACGCCGCGATATCAACACCACGCAGGAAGAACCACTTGGAGGCACACGTGGCAACAACAACCCGCCAAACGCCCTGAACACGCAAATCACGAAGCCATTCGCGCACCCCTCGTACCCATTGACGAAGTGTGCTTTCCGAAACGTTGTTGGACATAGTGGTTTGGGTCTTGTGGGTCGAGCGATGCATCGCCGGCGACGAGGGCCGCGATTGACCACCAAATCGCAACGTCAGCAAGTCATGTCTGACATTCCACCTACGAAACCCGGGATGGATGCCGCCACAACAAGCCTGTCTATCAACGAGCGATGATGCACTCGTTGCTCCAACGAGCACCCGCGGTCTGTCTTACGCGCTTACGGCAGCGTTGCCGAACTGTGACCTCACTTCGACAAGTGATTCGACCCGTTCATTTCAACTACGATCTCGTCCATTCGCAGCCAGCGCTCTTCAACGTCAGGCTTTCTCACGCAACTGCTTCACGATCAACGCTACCGTGTTGGCAATGACGTCTGGAATTCGCCGCAATGGCAAGCCGTGGTCGTGCATCGGCCACGAAGCATCGGCGCCAGAGAGGCTCAGCAGCATCGCCGTGGCATCTGCCGTGGCACGTGGAGGTGCTCCAACCACCTTGACTGCATTACGAATGGCCTCAAGTCGGGCGGATCTTCGCGTCGCCCTCATCTGTCGCCAAACGCCCTTGCCCGACGCGAGTGCGCGACTCACCGGGTGCCTGAGTGCCATGCGGTGAATGTCGCGGTAGTAACGTGGAAGATCGTCCGGTCCGGTGACAAGCTCGACGCCCTCCGGATAGAGGATGTTGTCGAACCACGCGCCGAGTGCAGCGATCTGGCTGGCTTCATTGGGGAAGTGCGCGTGTACCGTACGCAGCGAAACACCCACCCGTTGGGCAGCCTCACTGGGCGACAGCCGGTCACGATCTGGATCGGACATCTGCTCAGCGAACGCAGCCAGTATTGCCTGGCGAGTCGCCTCGGCTTGAGCCTGCCGCTTCGGACTGTCGTAGCGCCGCGTAACGCTCATGTCAGGAAGCGGATGCCATGTTCAGCGCCGACCCCCAGTACGCCCGCGATATCAGGTGGATTCATTACGACTTCCGTTGCCACCTGCTCGAAAAACCGCGCCGCGTTCCCCTTGCTTACGATAGTCAGAAAGTGGGTGGCGTCGATGGTTGTGTAACCATGAGGTGTGTTGGCTAGAACGTGAGCGAATCCCCCGGACTTGAGGCGAGTGATCCTTCAATCCACCAGAACGTCCATTTCACCAGAGAGCACCACATAGATTTCTTCCCATGCGTGCGTGTGTGGTGGCGGTCCACCACCCGGCGTCCCGATGGTATCGAATATTTCGATCGCAGAACCCATGACATTGGTGAGCAGAGGCTTGAGCGTCTCCCCGAGTACGTAGTGACTCCGTTCCGAGACTCCGGATGGATGAGTTGATGACATGGCGTCCTCCGTATGGCTGGTCCTGGATGAGGTCTTATTTGGGTGCACTTGTGTGCATCGGAATAAGAATGTCATATGACTGCATCCAGATGCAATCAATATCGGACCGTGTATCGGAGAATTCCGTAGTTCCTGGAGGAAATCCACGAGGACACACCCTGTGAATAGCGGCACAAGCCTCGAGGTAAGTCATTGTTCCTGCCGAGAAATATCGGAAAATCCCACTTGGGGAGCGCGACGACAAAACGACAAAACGATGCGGTGACGAGTTGACGAGAAAAAGGAATCGCTCCGACGCTCAACCGCGTCGAGCGCTTGGGAGGTTTCCTATGCGCCCGGTCAGAACAGCATCGGCAACACGAGGTGTGTCCTCGTGAAAGGAGGGAGTGCCGCCCCCTCCCCGATCAGAGATCAGCGAACGACGACGTGCTCGTTGTTCCAGGGCGCTACGGGGGCCTGTCCCTGGAAGGCTTCTGGTAACTCTTCAACCATGTGATAGGTCGCAGCCAGCCGCCCAAAGCCAACGAAGAACGCGACGTTCATACCGAGCTCAACGATCTGCGCCTCGCTGTAGTGCTCACGCAGCTCTTCGTAGATTGCATCGTCGATACGTAGATGGTCTGTCGCCATCAGCTCGCCATATTTGATCGCTATCTTTTCAGCTGCTGTCAGATTTTCAGCTTCTTCAGGGCGTTCGAGTGAACACACCAGATCTTCAGTGCAACCGTCATTCAGCGGCCCGGTGTAACGAATCGCCATGCAGCTGCGGCACTGGTTGAAGAATGCAACCCGCAACCTGACGAGTTCAATCAGCTTCTCGGGCAACGTGCGATTCACCTTCAGCGCACCGCCGAAGCCGAACAACCCCTTGGCGATCTTCGGGGTGTGCGCAAAGAACCGCGTGAGCCCCATTTCGAGATCGGTTGCAGTTTCCGGGCGCGTCATTTCCCGCAGTTCCGGATCCCATTGTTCAGGCGTAAGTTTTGTCAATCGGGCCATGGTCACCTCCAGAGGTGAATGCAGGTTAGGTTCGTATCAGCGCTAAAAAATTCCTTCATTGCGCACATCCGTAAACGACGTACAGAACACATCGATCATGCGGTCGATATCCGCATCCGTATGCGCGGCGCATAAAAACGCACGTTGAGTACCTGGCACGAGAACACCGCGGTTGAGCGCGTGCAGATAAAACGCCTTCTGAGCGCTGACATTGACGCGTGATCCATCGCGACTGCTGTTGACGGGTTCACGCTGAAAGAACATGTGGAACATGCTACCAACGTTTTTCATCTGTGCCGGGATCTGGTTCTTTTCGCAAAAACTGTTGATCGCGCAAGCAAGCCGATCACCCATCGCATCGATCCGCGTGTAAATCTCCGGATGATCACGCAGATGCGACACCATCGCCTTGCCTGCTTCCATCGTCAGTGGGTTGCCGGAAAACGTCCCACCGGAGAACACGCCACGCTCCGAGGCGAGCCCAGTGAAACAGTTCATGACATCAGCGCGTCCGGTGATCCCTCCGACTGGCAAACCACCACCCAGAACCTTGCCGTAGGTGGCGATATCGGGTTTCACGCCGAAACGTTGTTGTGCGCCACCGTAGGCCACACGGAAGCCGGTGATGACCTCGTCGATACCAAACAACACGGCACTCTCGCGGCACACTTCCGCGAGTTCACGAAGGAAGTCTCCACATTCGCTTTGTGGATTCGAACTCTGTACGCCTTCGACAAACACGAGCGCCAGTTCGTCCTTGTGTTTGCGGATCAGTTCAAAGGCGTGACGATTGCGGTACGGCAGCAGCAGAACCAGTTCGTTTAGCGCCTTTGGAATGCCGTTGCCGAGAGGTAGCGCACGTGGCTCATCACGCGAACTGAAAGGGTCCGCTATCCACATCCCGTAGTCGTGGGCACCGTGATAGAAGCCATCAAACAGCGCGATCTTCTCTTTGCCAGAAAATCCTCGCGCCGCTCGAAACGCATACATCGTTGCTTCGGAGCCAGTGTTGCAAAACACCACCCGCTCCGCACAAGGACTGGCTTCATGAAGCAGACTTGCAAGGCCGAGCTGTGCAGTGGTGTGGATGCCGAACATCCAGCCTTCTTCAGCTCGATCCTGTATGGCTTTTTTAATCTCCGGATGCGCGTGGCCGAGCATGTGCAGGCCAAAACCGACGGATGTGTCGATATACTTGTTGCCATCTGCGTCGAAGACGTAGGGACCTTCGCCCTTCTGGATGAAGATCGGGTGCGGCATCTCGAGGTTTGCAGCAAGTCCCGAGTTCAGAACCTCAGAACGATCTTCCGCAATCTTCTGCGAGGCTTTGGTTTTCGCCTGCAGTTCCGCACGAGCCTCTGCAATTGTCGTCATGGCGACTCGACTATTTTCCTGCGAGCCGCGCGACAACCGGTGCGAACGGCTCGATGTTGTCCTTGTTTACGGTGATGTAGGAAATCCCGAAGAGTTCACGTCGCCGCTCCAGCTCTTCGCAAATGGAATCGACGCTGCCAAAGAGCGCATGCGGGTGTTTTCGCATCTCCGCTTCCGACATCTGGAAGTTCTTCGCGAACATGCCGAGCACTGGCGACGGGTCATCCATCACAAAGGTGAAATACGCGCCGATTTCGATTTCGACGTCGTCAAAACGGTCACCGGCACCTTGTTTGATCCAGTTGACCTTCTTGCGGGTTTCATTTTCCGTCGACATGTTCACGCCGTCAGGACCAATGAGACCCATACGGTTGTTGAAGTTGAGACTAACAATGTCGGCTTCGCGACCTGCGAGGCGCAACACACGCGGGCTGCCCCCGCCAATCATGATGGGCGGCTTCGATACAGGCTTCGGCACCCCGGAAAAATCCTTCCACTGAACAGCCTTGTTGGAAAGATCGGCCATGCCGTCGCGACGAAAGGCTTTCACTGCTTCGATAACATCACCAAGGCGATCAATACGCACCTGGGGCTCATCCTTCTGAATACCCAACGCCACGTATTCTTCAGTGATCCAACCCGCTCCGAGACCAAACTCCAGTCGCCCGTTGGACAACTTGTCGATGGTCATCGCCGATTTGATCAACACCACCGGCAGGTGATAGTCGATACAGAACACCCGACAGCCAATGTGAATGTGCTTCGTCACGGCTGCAGCCCACGCCATCGCGGGAATCGCAGCGAGATTCTGCTCAGGGTGGTTGGCCTTGGTCAGCGCAGGCCCTGGTCCAAGGATATGGTCAGCGAGGTGAAACGCGCTGTAACCCCGGTCTTCGGCTCTGCGAACTTGATCAGTCCAGTCATCCCCGGTTTCAGCGTTGAAAGATTGGACTGCGAATCGAAACGGTTTTTTTGCCATCGTCGTTTCTCAACGCACGCCGTCGAGGCAGTACTTGAGGGCACGACGCAGCAGCTCGTAGTACTGGGGTTTATCCCAGCTACCTTTCTCGATTTTCGGGTAGTAGTCGACGATACCGGCCATGTCCCAGTGACCACGGCAATGACCGAGGTTGAGATACAGCACTTCGCCCTTCCCCACCTTGTTGATGTAGTAAACCGGACGCGGCTGACCGTCATTCCAGGTCTTCTCAATAAAGCCGGTCGCTTCACCATCAAAATTCGTATGCAGAAGCGTATGAATCTTGCCGTGAATGCGGCACAGATACAGTTCATCGTCGGTTTCAAACTCGCCAATGCCTTTAACGAGTTCATGTGTGGGATCCGTCGTCTTCACAGTGAACGGCATGATCGGCGGATGCGCGATGAACTGGGTGCCGAGTGTCTCCATGAAGATCGGTGCAATCTCCGGCGCGTTCACACCTTCCTTCAGGAATTCGAGAATCGAGTTGGTGCCATGCAGCGCAAACCAACGTTTGCCACTTTCGATGTAGGCGCGCAGACCTTTCTGCTGCTCTTCGGTGGGTACGACGTTACAGGTGTAGGTGACCAGAAAATCCGATGCCTGAATGGCTGCGATATCGGAATAGTCTTTGGCTACCGTGACACGAATGGACGGATGTTCGGCGAACAGTTTTAAAAGTTCGAGGCGCGCATGGTCAATGTCGTGGAACTGCCCGGAAGCAACAAGGTACGCACGTGTGAGTGGTGCCGGCATGATGAATCTCTCCCCAAAAATTCAGAGTCAGGCTCGTTTCAAGAGAGAAGCCCGCAGCCATCAGTCGCGGGCTTCGAGCATCGGGTGCAGCACCACCGCGCTGCACCCTCGGGCGCATTAGTACTGAATGCGCTTCGTGAACCCGCCATCAATCACCACGTTGGTACCGGTGGTGAACGCCGCACGTGGGCTCGACAAGAAGACGACCTGGTCGGCCACTTCTTGCGCACTACCCATACGTCCTGCGGGAATCTCTTTGACGATCGAATCATAAAAAGCGGTCATGCCTTTCTTGATGCGATCCCATGAACCACCTTCGATCATGATCGGGCCGGGGCTCACGGCGTTGACACGAATCTTCTTCGCGGCGAGGTCTTGCGACAGCGCACCGGAATACTGCAGCAGCGCACCTTTCAGAGCGTTGTACGGGCCGGCTTGCATGAACTTCTCTAGCGCCGCCGTGGTGGAGATCATCACGATGCTGCCATTCGCGGAGTTGGCGAGGTGCGGTGTTGCAGCTTCGACGAGGCGTACGGTACCGAGTACGTCGTGATTGAAGTGACCGATCCAACCTTGTTCACCGGGGCCATTGCCACCACTGACGTTGGAGATGACGGTGTCAAGACCACCGAGTGCTGCAGCTGCTGCTGCAACAAAGGCCTTCAACGCATCACCATTAGCGACATCAACCGCCTGACCAAACGCTTTTACGCCCTTGGCGGACAACGCCTTCACAGCGGCATCGACTTCTTCCTGATTACGTGCACAGATCGCGACGTTGCAACCTTCGTCGGCAAACGTGTCGGCAATGGCGCGGCCAATACCCTTCGTGCCCCCGGTAATCAGTGCCTTCCCACCCTTTAGTTTCAGGTCCATTGGAGTCCTCTCTCTTTGTTGGCTTCGGCCTTCATCAGGCCGTGTTTTGCTTGGATTGTGTGATGCTCTCGATCTGCTCTCGATCTGCTCTCGATCTGCTCTCGATCTGCTCTCGATGATCTATTGGGCGCTGTATTCGCCGCACTCAGATCGGTCCGAACCGGGGCGGCGGAGGTTTGTCATCCGCCGATACCGCGATACAAACCTTACCCCCTTCGAGGGTGACCGGGAAAGCCTTTACCGGAAAAGTTGCCGGCGGTGACTTGCAGGCACCGGTGCGCACATCAAACCGCGCACCGTGCAGCGGACACCGAACTTCAAATCCAGAGAGCTTGCCATTCGAAAGCGCCTGTCGCGCATGGCTGCAACGGTCCGCCAATGCATAAAACTGGCCCTGCACCTGGCAGACCATCACATCGACACCATTCGCAGTCACGCGCGTCATCTCCCCATCGTCGAGTGCGGCGATGGGGAGCACAGGGATCATTTCAGCCATTTGATCGGGTTGCGATGCAGGTAATCGTCGAGGGTTTTGTGAAAGTGACGAATGCGCAGTTCTTGCGAGGAAATCCACAGACCTCTAAAGCCCGTTGAGTTCATACCTGCCTGCACCATCGCGAGGTTCGATGCATCCTGGTCGAGTACTTCGCCAATCGATTCTTCGCCGTGCTTGAACTGTCGGTGGAACGGTCGCTCCGGATGGGGCGTGCCTTCCGGCAACATCACGTAGTTCTGCAGGTCGTAGTACATCTTGTTCGGATCGGTTTCATGCGGACGCTGCCGGAACAACATGGCACCGTTGCAGTGAATGTTCCAGGTGAGGTTCGGGAAGATCAGATAGTGGTAATCGTCAGTGAGTTGATCGTCATTCAGATCAGCGAAGTCGAAGCCCATCTTCTTTGCGTTTTCGCGCAGGTGGCGTTGCACCGCACGGCGTGCACCCAAACCATCACCCTTGTAATTACTCGCATCGAAGCCGTGCATCTGCATGAAGCCACGCATTCCATCATCGATGATGGAACCATCTTCGATGTGGGTGGAGACCGCGCCAAACGGAATCAGGTAGCGGTTGTGACGCTCGTAGGTATCAATCTGCACGTCATAGTCTTCGATGAAGCCCAGGAGCTGTGGGTGTGTACCGGCTACGTGATAGGTCTCGTTGAAGGCATCAACCGACGTTTTCCAGTTGCAGTCCCACTCCACAGTGACATCGTTGACCAGCGCCATACGATCCATGTGGTACGGGTCGAGGTGTTCGGGAATCATGCCGAGGAAATCCTTCAACGGTTCGACATCAGGGTTCATGCTGAACCACACCCAGCCACCCCAGACATCACAGGGCAGCTTGACGATGGACAGCTTGTCGCACGGCGCACCTTGCTGGAAGGTTTCTGCGTCAGGCACATGCACCAGCTCACCCCGCAGGTTGTACTCCCACAGGTGATACGCGCAGCGGAAGCGGTCGGTATTGCCTTGCGCGCCATAAGCGACCTGGTTACCGCGATGGGAGCAGACGTTGTAGAAAGCGTTGTACTGCCCCTTCTCATCCTTGGTCAGAACGATGCTCTCTTTGCCGATCTTGGTGGTGACGTAATCGCCGGGATTCTTCAGATCACCGATCCACGCACCCATGAGCCAGACCTTGGTCCACATGCGTTCCCACTCGGTCTTCATGAACTCCGTGGAGGTATAACGCTCCTTGGGGATGATGTCGTGCCCGAGATCCGGGTCCGGCGCCTTCTCGCAGGGCGTCTTGCTGGTCTGCGGATCGGCGAAACGTTCAATCTTGCGGTAGACGGTCATCTTGGTCCTCCCTTCGTTCCGGAATAGTCCCGGGATAGTTCCCGGATAAGTGATCAGAAACCTGCAGATTAAGCGGTGCAGCTCAAAACAGTCATCGCTGAATGTTTTGAAGTGTACCCGCAGATGGGACGGCGGCAAACCGCCAGGAGCGCGATTTCCCGAGGTTACGTGGGTCACATCAAAGCAGCCAAACCGGCAAACTTGACTGTTTTCAGCGAGCGCCCAGAATCCCCCGCCACACAACGGAGGTCATATGTCGTCAAACGAGATCAACCGGCAATTTCGTCTCGCTGCGCGGCCCAAGGGCATGGTCAAGGAGTCGGATCTGAGCTACGGCGAGTCGCCAGTACCGATTGCCGGTCCAGGCGAGGTCCTGATCCGGACTCGTTACGTCTCCCTCGACCCGTCCATGCGCGGACAAATGGAAAACCGTGCGGACTATGTAGCCCCGCTGCAAATCGGCGACGTGATGCGCGCTGGGGCTGCTGGCGAAGTGATCGAGTCAAACAATCCACGATTCCCGATCGGCACGTTGGTGAGTGGCTCGTTTGGGATGCAGGACTGGTGTGTCAGTGATGGCAACAACATCCCCTTACGGACGTTTCCACCGGATATCGACCCCGTCACCGCGCTTGGGGTGCTCGGAGGCACCGGTATGACGGCCTACTTCGGACTGCTCGAGATCGGGCAGCCTCGCGTCGGCGACGTTGTCGTGCTTTCTGGCGCCGCAGGCGCGACGGGTTCCATTGCGGGACAGATCGCCAAACTCAAAGGTTGTTTCGTGATTGGAATCGCGGGTTCGGCAGAAAAGTGTCGTTGGCTGATCGACGATCTCGGCTTTGATGCGGCCATCAACTACAAGGCCCAAAACGTCGGTGAAGAGCTGGATCGTCTCTGCCCGAATGGCATCAACATCTACTTCGACAACGTCGGTGGCGAGATTCTCGACACCTGTCTCGCACGCATTGCGATGAATGCAAGGGTGGTTATTTGCGGCGGCATTTCCCGCTACAACACCACGGGCCCCATTCCCGGGCCACGAAACTACTTCAACCTGGTCTATCGACGCGCCCGCATGGAAGGGTTCATCGTCATTGACTACGCCCGCCGCTTTGGCGAGGCCAGCCGGGAAATGAAGGAGTGGATCGACGCTGGTTTGATTAAGCACCAGGCGACCGTCGTCGACGGATTGAGGAACCTGCCGAAAACACTCGTGCAGCTGTTCGAAGGGGTCAATACCGGCAAGCTCATGGTCAGAGTCGACTGACTCATCACGCCTATAGTTGCCCGGTTTACATTCCTGTTAAGGACTTACCGGAACCTGCGACAAATGCATGATAGAGCCCGCACAGCCCAGTGGCTGCACATCCCTACACTATGCGGGACCTAAACTGTCACTCGATCATGATCGAAGAAGTTTCCCGAATACCCGTTGCTGAATTCCGCGAGCGATTTCAGAAACAACTTAAACCGGTGATCATCCGTGGCGGCAGCGCGGACATCATCGATCCGCCCGTTCACTGCAACCTTATCCGGCACGACCGGCGAATCGCCGTGACCGGAAAAGTCGAATCGCGTCACAAACCAGCCCTCCGCAGCCAGATCGAGTGCGGTTTGGCGGAGCCAGGCGTGGGCTTTGTAGTACTCATGAAACAGCGGGCTACAGAGCAGCGCCGCCCCTTTCAAAGGAACGTCAGGGCGGTGAAAGCTGAAAAAACGGTTGCCGATATACTCGGCCACGAAGTGCATGACTGTCCCTGTGCACTAATATCAGCGATTTACTCGTTGGATTTTACCGACGCTTGGCCTAAGGCTCTGCGAACTGCTCACCGTCGCCACGCCAACAACGCCATTCCGCTGTGGCGTGACCTTGTGATCCAGATCTCAGTCTCTGGTGGAAACCCACTGAATCGCATTCTTTATCAGTAATCGGAACGATTCACTCGCATACACCACCGGATCATCACCACACTGCAGGTAGACAATGCGGCTCTTCCCCATGGTCTTTGCCCAACCGATCAGATTGCTGCCCGGTGCGTGGTTCCAGCCTTCATTGCTGAACATACGTCGCTCAGAAACCGCTCGCTCTGCCGAGTAGAAATTCTCCTGAGTAAATGAGTAGTCACTGCGCAGAAGCGGCACCACATCGGGTTCAAAAACTTCGTACAGATACAGCTCATCGGTAATGGCGAATTCTGCCGGTAACCCCGCTGTGACCGGGTGATCCCCGACGACAGAAACGTTGTGGGTAACGCGATGCCGGTAGCCCGAATCCGGACGCGGAACACCTCGCATCGATGCCGGCAGATAAAGGAACCGCCCGCCCATGATTTCGGCGTACTTTTCCCATGCCGGCCAGCCCGCGATGGCGTGGTGCAGGAAAACAAAACCATGCCCGGCTTCGATCAACGCTTCGAAGTTCTGTCGGTACTTCGTAGGAGGCTCCAGAAAGTCGGGCGGACCGTCACCACGAAAGCGGATACCCGGCATGTCGTATAAAACGTACGCGTCGTAACTTCTGCCTTCGTCAATCGAGAACGACGCCTGCGCAGCGGGTTGTTCGACCAGGGTGTAGTCCACGCCCTCCATGTCATCGAAGATCTGGTAGAACGGCTGACGCTCATACGGATGACCTTTCGTGACTAACAGGATATTTCGCATCTACACTCTCCCTCTTCCCGAATGATCCGGTAGCGGCAATATGTCCAAGCCTGAGGTGATCAGCACCACGAGCAGCCTGACCTGGCAACAAACCAAGAGTCAGTTGACCCGTACCACCATTCTCGACGCTGCCGTCAGCGTCGTCTACGACTTGGGATACGCCAACACGACGACAGAAGCCGTGGCGCGTCGAGCCGGCGTGAGTCGCGGTGCCATGTTGCACCACTTCCCGAACCGACAGCAGCTCATCGAAGCGACGGTGCTGCACCTCAACGAACAACGCCTGTCGATGTTCGCCCGCGAAGAAACGGAAGTACAGCGAGGGGCAGAGTACTCGCGGGTTGAGGAAGGCATCGACACGTTGTGGCGACAACTCAACACACCCAACTTCATCGTCTTCCAGGAGCTGAAGATGGCGTCGCGTACTGACTCGCAGCTATCGGCGGTGTTGTTACCGGCGCTGAAAGAGTTCGACGCCCGTATGCTCGATGCTACACGCAAGATTTTTCCGGACCTGGCGTTATCCGAATCGTTTACGCGAGCGAACTATCTGGCAGGACTGATTCTCGAAGGAATGGCCGCAGCCAACATGATCGATGGCCCTTCGGTACCCGCGGAGATGATGCTTGACTGGCTGAAGCGAGAGCTCAGACGCAGCTTTGGCGATGTGCTCGGGACGGTGCCGAGGTCTGCTGCTGAGGCGAAGATCGAGGAGAAGTAGGACTACGCCTCGATCCTGCGCACGAACAACCGCTCCTCTCACGAGGAGCGGCTAATACGATCAATGTGACAGGGTCAGCTCGATCGCATAGGTGCGCGGTGCACCCCAACCCTGGAAGCCCGTGTTTGGGCCGCCGGATGGCAAGGTTGAAGTACCTTGTCCGAGGAACAGCGCTTGCTCGCGATACTCCTCATCCGTCAGGTTCTTGCCGAAGACAGCGACCGACAGGATGCTGCCGTTATCCATGGTCCAGTCGTACTGAACGCGCGCATCGAGCAGCTCATAGTCACCGTCATAGGTGCGGAAGTTTGCACCTGCACCGGTGTTCACGAGCAGGAACTCACCGAACATGCGATAGCCGATGTTGGCGCTGAACACGCCCGTAGCCAGCTGGCGCTCATAATTCGCAACCATCGACACGTTCCATTCGGGCTGACGGGAATCGGAGTTACCTCCGAAGTTACGCAACGTTCCCGGTGGTGAACCACCCGCGCAGCCGTCGATGAGTTCGCAGGGCTTGGTGAACCTTGCGTTCTTGACATCGATAAAGCCGGCATTCACCGCAAATGACAGTCCATCGGTCACGAAAACCTGGGTCTCGAGTTCGATACCTTTGGTTTCGTTCTTGCCGCCATTGTTGATGACGGTGGTGGTGCCGGGGATCCCGCCCGGGGGCAGCGGAATGATCGAGCTGAACTGACCATTATTACGCTCGATCAGGAATGCGGCAACGTTCAGGCGTAGTCGACGCTCGAACCACTCGCTCTTGAAGCCAACTTCGTACTGGAATGCATCTTCCGGGTTAAACGCAGCCTCTTCGGGACGACGCGCTGAACGGATAGAGAATCCACCACTGCGGAAGCCTTCCGAGTAGGACCCGTAGACCATCGCATTCTCGCCGATGTCATAACGCGCCGACGCCATCAGAATCGTGTCGTCCCAGGAGTCGCTGGCTTCATAAGCTGTGCCTACGCGACGCGGCAATCCTGCGAACACGTGTTCAAATGCTGGTCCTTGCGTATCGAAGGTGCCGTTCGAAAAATCGAAGTAGGAGTTAAACGCGGACTTCTCATCCTTGATGTAGCGCGCACCCACCGAGAGTTCCAGACCTTCAATTGGACGGAAGTTGATCGCTCCAAAGACGGCTTTGGATTCTTCCTCTTCCCCTGCGATCTGCTCGCTACGCGCGTTCGGGAACTGGCACAGGCGGTTGCCGATGGCCGGGTTCGGGTTGTTACGCAGGATCGGAATCACTGCATTACAAGGAACGCCTGCTGGCAGCCCGAAGGGTACCTGAATGACGTTGTTAGTCTTCTGATTGAACTTCAGCTCATTCTTCAGGTAGTACACACCCGTCATGAAATCGATGTTGTCGGTGATGTCACCTTCAAGCCGGATTTCCTGGGTGAAGACTTCATAGTCCTGATCACGCAGCGTGTGCAACTGGGCAAACGGCGATGCACCACCGGTGATACCACCACCGTCGAAGTCCTGGTTCACCTTGTCGTGACCATCGTGGTAACCGGTGATCGAGTGCAGCGAGAAACGCTCCGAAAGATCCCAGTCGATTTGCAGACCGAGTTGGTTGACGTCGTAGACGGTCGGCTCTCGCTTGTCGGCCAGGTTTACGAAAGGATTGCTGCCATCAAAGCGCGGATCCTGCGGCGGAATTTGGCTTCGGTCCTTGATGCGATCAAACGTCAGGACTGCTTCGAAGTCTTCTACCGCCCAACGGAAGGCAGCCGTCAGTGCTTCGTAATCAACGTCGCCTGCGGTACCACCAATGTTCTCGTTGTCGTAGTAGCCTTCACGCTCGCGCTTGATACCACCGATCTTGAACGCCATCTGGTCGTCGATGATCGGAATGTTGATGCGTGCCTTGTAGGTCTGGGAGTCGTAGTTGCCGATTTCCGCATTGACCTTGTAACCGAGTTCGTTGAACTCAGGCTTTACGCGATTAACGATGATGTTGCCGCCGATGGTGTTTCGGCCGAAGAGCACACCCTGGGGACCACGGTTGATTTCAATGCTCTGGATATCAAAGGCATCCACCAACTGACCGGTGCTGGAACCCATCTGAATGCCGTCGACAACGACACCCACCTGCGGGCTTTGAGTCTTTTCAATATCGGCATAACCGACACCGCGGATGAAGATCGCGGAAGCACTTGGCCCTGCGGTGTTCATGCCAACATAGATGTTGGGTGCCAGGCCGTCGAAGTCGCGCAGTGTCTTGGGCTTGAGGGCTTCGATCTGCGCCTCGCCGAATGCAGTTACGGACAATGGTACGTCCTGCTGTGACTCTTCACGGCGACGGGACGTTACGACGATTTCTTCGATCGCACCCGACGTAACCTGAACCGTAGTTTCTGCGGCAGTAGCAGTTGGCGTATCGACCAACGCGGCCAGGGCAACAGCCCCACCCGCGAGCACCGCCAGGAGACTCGTTCTTCGCATCAATTCTCTCCAGTATGTCCCGATCCAATCGACTGCAGCCCATCGGAGATCGCGGCTGGGAAGCCGCTCTCACAGAGGTTGCACCGACCGATCAGGACGACACCCTAGTTTGGAAGCCAAGCGACCGTATCCCCACAGTCGCCGGCGAGCGTTCTAGAGAAATTGGCGCAGAGAGTCAACCCGTTGACGGTCATGCGGTTTTTCGGATCCGGGCAGTTCGTACCGGAGTCCAGGAGCCCGAGGACTCTTTCCAGGCGTCGAGGGGGAAGAGTTTGAAACGTCGACGCTGAATTACGCCACCGTCGACCTCTTCCCATCGGTTCACGAGAAGACCGGGCTGTATCGTCGCGGCTGAATGCTTTGGCCCAGCCCCGGCGCGGGTCTTCGTTCGGTCTTCGCTCGGTATTCACACCAGGTCGAAACGATCCAGGTTCATGATCTTCCCGAAGGCATGCGCGAAGTCTTGTGCAAACTTGTCCTGTGCATCACTACTGGCGTAAACCTCAGCCAGCGAACGCAGCTGTGCATTCGGACTGAAGACCACAAGCCCGAGTCTCTGGAAGACAGCAGTGCAGAAATCAGCAGTGTAGAAATCAGCAGTGCAGAAAAAAGTTGGGTGTGGAACAGACAGACACCGCGCTCCAAGGCACCCTCCCGTTTCACGCCCGACGATGTCCAACCGCAGGATCAGACATGCAGCGGGACATACGCGGATTACAAATACAGCCAAAGAAACCAAGGCTGTACAGCACGAGGCGATTCAGCATTCGAAACGCGAGTTTCGTTATTAAGAAGGTCTGAATATTGAGAACTACCTAACCATCAGATGGGATGGACACCGCCCTCTTCTAACGGCATCGATGTGCCCAAGTCGATTTGACTTCCACCAACTGACAAAGAGAACAGTATCCATGAACGAAATCAACGTGGTTGGTTTGGATTTGGCAAAGAACGTGTTCCGGGTCCATGCGGTGGATGAGGCTTGGCACTATTCTGTACGCTCTGTACGGTTAATTTCATGAAACGATCCAAACAAGTCGAATCAAAAGGCGCTGAAGAAGCTCGTCAGCAGTTACCCGCAATTCTTGATGCGGCTGCAGCTGGTAAGACGACCATCATCACTCCCCATGGCAAGGAAATCGCTGCAGTGGTCCCTGCGGCGGCCGTTAACAGCAACAAACCAGTCTCCATTCTGAAGCTGGCAGCCAGCGGGCGTGGGCTCGGGGGAAAGAGCAGTGGACGAACCATCGATGACCTTCGCGCCAAATGGACACGCTGAACGCCACCGAATTGGCTCGTGGCAGTTTGCTTCTCGTCGATACCGCGCCAATCATCTATGTTCTCGAAGGCCACCCAAGGTTTGCCGAACAATTCGAATTGATGTTTCAGCGCTACGTGGACGGCGAGCTGTTTCTAGCGGTCTCCACAAACACCATTGCTGAAGTATTGACCGGTCCAATACGGGCCCGTGAAGAGACTCTTGCTCGTCGCTACCGAGCTGCACTTGAGGCATGGCAGGTTGTGGAACTCACGAGCGACATCACTGAGAGCGCTGCCCGATTTAGAGGTCAATATGGACTGAAACTGCCGGATGCCATTCAGCTGGCCAGTGCAGTTGCAATAAGCGCCGATGCGCTCGTAACTCACGCCCGTGATTTTTACAGCGTTCAGAGCCTAAAGATCCTGACATAAACCAACTCCTGAGCGAGCCATTCTTAATGTCAGTGGCATTCGAGAAACTCGAATAACCTTCCCAGCCCGACCCCTTAGAAATGGTCCCGCTATCACGAGGTGTGGCCTCGTAGCGTTTAATGCGCAAGGTTGGGACAGGTGGTTTCTCTGGTTTTGTTCTGAATCTGGGACTTCAGAGCGAGGTATGGTCTCGGGATTTACACACGCTGGCTCGATCAATTCGGATAACTGGCGCGAGGCAAGCATGGGCACCCCTAAAGCCATGGTCGAATATCGGAACCGCAGCTTCACGCTTCATCTGAGCCGCGAACAATCGTCACTTCCTGCTCATCAGGCGCTCCTCGTCGGCGAACAATTTCGCCGCTCGGAGTGTCCGGGTTCATTCGACCTCTACATCGTCGAGATGGACGTTACCCGCCATGCACTTGCTGTCCTTCACCATCGCCGCCTACCATCCAACGCAGACGCAACGAACAAGGTTACGGAATGAACACGGCACTCGACGGTCAGCTCCTGCGCATCGACATCCAGGAAAATCCGGCGCCGTACTACCGGGCGCTACGAGAAGAACCCATCCGTTTCGACGCGCAGCTTGGCTTCTGGATTTGTTCCACCTACGACGAGATGCGCGAGATCCTGCGCAACACGGATGTGTTTTCGAACATCGACAGCCAAGCGGTGGACAGCCTCCGTCCACCGCCTGCCGAAGCCATCGCGATCCGTCGGCAGATGTATGCGCCCGTCAACACGCTCGTGACCAACGACCCGCCTTCGCACACGCGCATTCGCAAGATGGTCGATGAACCTTTCCGGCCGCGCAGCATCGAGGTGCTCCGGGCTTCAATAGAAGACATCGTCAACGAGTGCATCGACGCGTTCATTCATCAAGGGCGCTGCGAAGTGGTGAAGGACTACGCGATTCCAATTCCCATTCGGGTCATCGCCGACATGTTAGGTCTCGACCGCGCGCTCGCCCCCAAAATCAAGGAATGGTCCGACGCCTCTGTGGAACCCCTCGGCATGATGGTGAGTGATGAGCGTCTGGTGATCTGCGCGCGGACGATGAAGGAGTTCCAGGACTACATCGTGGGTGAACTCGAAGCTCGGCAATCGAAGCCACGTGATGATTTGCTCACGCACCTCACCACTGCGCGCGACGAAGACGGCAAGGGTTTCTCCATTCCCGAGATGTTGTCGCTCACGCAACAGTTTCTCGTTGCTGGAAACGAAACGACCACCAATGGCATCGCCGCAGGTGTGCGGATGTTGATCAACAACCCGCAACAACAGGCACTGCTGCGTGAAAACCCTGATCGCTGCATGGTGTTCGCGAACGAAGTTCTGCGCCTTGAATCACCCGTGCAGGGGCTCTTTCGAATCGTCAAGGCAGAAACACAAATCGGTGGTGTCTTACTCCCCAAGGGAGCACGAATCATGATGCGATTTGCCTCTGCAAACCGCGACTCGAAGAAATATGAAAAAGCGGATGATCTCGACGTGATGCGTCACAACGCGGGAACCCATGTCGGGTTTGGTGCGGGCATCCATCACTGCATCGGCGCAAACCTTGCGCGGGAGGAGATGACCCAGGCTTTCCGGTTGTTACTTGAGCGTGTCAACAACCTGGCGTACCTCGAAGGCGCCAACGACTTCTCGCATCACCCGTCGATGATCCTGCGTGGTCTCAAGAAGTTGCAGGTGACTTTCTCCGCGTCCGAATGAACCTACCCGTCAGCAACAAAGACCCCGACAGAAGCCGGGGTCTTGTTCATCACGAGCGACCCGAGATCGGTGTCACTGGCAACGCGACCTCCTGGGAGGATTCTTCGCGACGGGTCGCCGTCACGACGATTTCCTCCAGCGCCGGCTCTTCCGCAAGAACAACCGGCGAATAGCCAGTGACTGCCAGCGCGCCGGTGATGGCGCTACGCAAAATTCTCTTTCTGAACATTGGATTCTCTCCACTGATTTGGGGGCACCCCGCTACTCCGAAGTGGCGCGCAGGAACCCGTTGTCACCCCAACCATGGCAGCGTCATCCGCCTTCACCGGCAAAATCCTACGGATTCAGACTTCGACCGACAGTCCACAGATAACCCCCATTGACAGCACCGGGCCTATCCCTATCCCATGCTGACAATATTGTTTTACGTCGTGAGGGTGTGACCTAAGCATGTCCCGCTCCAACCTCCTGGCTCGCGTGCAGTCTTGCATCCGCCAACACGATCTCCGTGGTGCACTGGAAGTGGCGGTCGCCCTGCATCGTGACAACCTCGCAGATGAGGCGGACCGGGCCTATCGCGCGATTCTCAAGGCATGGCCCCTGCAGCCCGATGCGCAGAACGGCAGGGCGATGCTGCTGTCCACTGCGGGTCGCCACGATGAGGCCTTGCCGGTTCTCGCAGCGCTCTGCCAGCACGCGCCTGACAACCCGGGTCTGTGGATGAATCGTGGCAGCGTTGAGTTGGCGGCGGGTTTGCTGGACGCCGCCGTCGATTCCCTGGAAACCGCCATCCGGCTTTCACCCCGATACCTTGATCCCTACCATAGCTTGTGTGACGCCTTGTTAAGGTCCGATCGCGCGGATGAAGCGGTGAATACCTGTGATCGCGCCATCGCCGCAGCCGGACGTGACTTTCATGCCCTCGCGTTCAAGGCGCATGCGCTCGCTGATGCTGGCCGACAGGCGGAGTCCAACACCCTGCTCGATCATGACAAGTACACGCACACCTACCACTTCGATCCGCCCCATGGATTCGCCGACATCAACGCATTCACTACCGCCTGTGCCAGGTTCATCAGCAGCCATCCCACACTTGAAGCCAACGTCATGTCGACTGAACACGGCAAACACACAGGAGAATTGTTGCTGCCCTTCGGCGGGCCAATGGAGGCTCTGCGGGCGACGATCAATGAAGCTGTACGCTGGTACCTGAAGCAGATACCCGATGACCCTGCTCACCCGATGACGATCTGGAAACCGAAAGAGTGGAAGATCACCTCATGGGGTGTGGTGATGTACAACAAGGGTCACGAGCGAGCCCATATCCACCCCAAAGGGTGGTTGTCAGGGGTTTTTTATGTGCAGTTACCGGATCTGATCAACGATCCGGCACGCAAACCTGAAGGGTGGCTGGAGTTCGGACGCCCGACGCTGGAGCTGCACGTGAAGTCTGCTCCAAGCATTCGCCACTACCAACCCCGTTATGGCGCGATGTATCTGTTTCCGAGCTACTTCTATCACGGCACTGTGCCTTTCAAGAGCGAACAGCGCCGGATCTGTGTGGCCTTTGATATCGAGCCCGTTACTGTTTGACCCCTACTCGCGCTACAGCGCGACGCCTACTCGCGTTACTGGGCGAGACTAACTCGCGCTACTGCGTGACCCCTTCCCAATACGGCGCTCTGAGTTTGCGCTTGTTGATCTTGCCCATGGTGTTGCGGCCGAGGTCATCGACCCACTCGAGCGTCTTCGGGCACTTGTAGTGCGACAGCCGCTCGCGGCACCAGGCAATCACTTCCGCGGGGCTAGGCGTGTTGTTCGCATCATGGGGAATGGCGAGTGCCTTGAGTTCTTCACCCATTTCCGGATGGGGAACACCAATGCATGCCACATCAAGAATCGCGGGATGATTGATCAGCACCTGCTCCGCTTCTGCGGGATAGATGTTGGCGCCACCCGATACGACCATGTCACTGAAACGGTCGGTGATGAAGACATAACCTTCTGCATTCATCACCGCCATCTCGCCTAACGTGAAGATTCCGGGGGCGATATGCGCTGCGGCAGATTTGGCCGCATCGTTGTGATAAACCACGCCACGTCCCGTTGCATCCTTGAAGTAGAGGCGCCCTTCGGTGTTGGGCGGCAGTTCTTTGCCTTCATCGTCATAGATGATCGCGGTGAACGGCGGCACAGCTTTGCCAACTGAACCGGGATATTTCATCCACTCTTCTGAAGTAATCATGCAGGTGGTGCCGACTTCACTCGCTCCATAGGCGTCGGTGAAAACAGGGCCCCACCATTCGATCATGGCGCGCGTCACATCCACCGGGCACTTCGAACCCGTATGACTGATGCGCACCAACGATTTCTGGCTGTATTTCTTTTTGACGTCGTCCGGTAATGCAAGCATGCGCACGAAGTGCGTAGGCACCATCACGGAGTTGCCAATCTCGTAATCGTTGATGGCCTTGAGGGCTTTCTCGGCATCAAAACGGGCGAGGATGACCGACGACACTCCGGCTGCCAGCAAACGTGCGCCGGACAACGGACCCGTGTGATACATCGGCCCGACCACGAGATGCCGGCCGACTGCGGCCATGGGACTCTTGCCGAGGTTCTCGAGGTGCTCGCCGATGTTGGCCCCACCGGCGAACATCGTCGGTGGAAGTTCAGTCCCCTTGGGTCGGCCCGTCGTGCCTGAGGTGTAGAGCAGATTCGGCCTGGGCGGAACGTCGAGCGGCGGTGTTGTATTTTTCTGCGCTTCGATCCAGGCGCGAAACGACTTCACACCTGCTGGTACATCACCCCACCCCACAATGAGGGGAACCCCTGCCTCTTTTGCCGCGGCGACGCCTCGTTCCGCAGTTCGAGAATCGACAAAAAGCACTTTGGCACCCGAGTCGCTGAGGATGTAAGCCACTTCATCAGCGGTCAGATGGAAATTCACCGGCACGACAGAACAGCCGCCGATGAGTCCACCCAGATTCGCGAACGCAGTCTCGCATCCGTTTTCCGCAAACACAGCGATGCGGCGCTGTGGTCCAAGGTCACTGGCATGCAACCCATTGGCGACGCGGTTGAGGATGTCTTCGATTTCTTTCCATCGATACGCCGACACTTCGTCGCGTAACGCAATTTCGTCCGGCCGCTCTGCTGCGAGCCGAGCCGCAAAGGTGGTCATGGCTGATCCTGTTGGTGGATTGATCTTTCTCAGTTATAAAGGACGGCTCTTTATCTGCCAAGAAAAAGCAGACTCACGAACGGTGAGCGCTTGATCGAGAGCACGAAAAAGTAACACAACCCGACAACTTGAGGGAGGAAACGTGGCGGTCACACTAACCGACAGCGTCCTGAAGGACATTCATCGCCGCATGGTCCGCATCCGCCGCTTCGAAGAAACGGCCGGCAAGATGATGGAGAACGGCAAGATTCCCGGTGCGTTGCATCTCTATGTCGGCGAAGAAGCAGTGGCTTCCGGCGTCATGGTGCATCTGTCCAATCAGGACCAGATCACGAGCACCCACCGTGGCCACGGCCATCTCATTGCCAAAGGCGGTGCGTTTGATCGCATGTTCGCCGAGCTTTATGGCAAGGCCACGGGCTACTGCAAAGGCAAGGGCGGCTCCATGCACATCTCCAACCTGGAAGTGGGCATGCTCGGTGCCAACGGTATCGTCGGTGGTGGACCACCGATTGCTATGGGCGCAGGGTTCTCCAACAAGTTTCGTAAGACCAAAAACGTCGCCTGCTGTTTCTTCGGTGACGGTGCCAGCAACGAAGGCTCCTTCCACGAAGCCGCCAACATGGCTGGCCTCTACAAGCTGCCGGTGATCTTCGTTTGTGAGAACAACGGTTACGGCGAATACACTCCGCAACGAAATCACCAGGCTATCGTCGATGTGGCAGATCGTGCTGCTGGTTACGGCATGCCCGGTGTTGTCGTCGACGGCATGGACGCGGTCGCGGTTTACGAGGCCGCCGGTGAGGCCATAGCCCGCGCCAGAGCGGGCGAAGGCCCAACGTTGCTCGAGTGCAAAACCTACCGCTACTACGACCATGTGGGCGTACGCGGCATGGGTCTCACCTACCGTACCGACGATGAACTGGCGGAGTGGAAGAAGCGCGATCCCATCGAACTCTTCGAGTCGCGCCTCCAGGAGCAGAAAATCATGTCTGCGGCAGAGATCAAAGCCGTGCACGACGAAACCCTGGCGGAGATCGACGCAGCCATTCAATTCGCTGAATCGAGCCCCTTCCCGGATGCATCCGCCATCCTTGAAGACGTTTACGCGTAAGGCAGGAGAAACACTATGGCTGAAGCAGTTGCAACCCCAGTGGCGAATAAGGCCCGCACCTTGACTTACGTCGCGGCAATTAACGAAGCGGTCCGAATCGTTCTGCAGGAACAACCCAATTCCTTTGTTGCCGGTGAAGACGTCGGCGGTGCCGGTGGTGTCTACGGGTACTACCACGGTCTGCAAAAAGAATTTGGCGCGGATCGGGTGTTCGATACCCCCATTTCTGAAGAAGGCATCATCGGTCTTGGCGTCGGTGCCGGTGCGACCGGATGCCGTCCCGTCATCGACCTGATGTTCATGGACTTCATGGGTGAGTGCATGGACGAGATCGCCAACCAGTTGGCGAAGATGCGTTACATGTTTGGAGGCCGCGCGACCTTGCCGGTGACCGTGCTCACCATGGCCGGTGCAGGTGCGAGCCTCGCGGCGCAGCACAGCCAGAGCCTTGAGGCCTGGCTCTGCCACTTGCCGGGTGTGAAGATCGCCATGGCCTGTGATCCCTACGATGCCAAAGGCCTGATCATCTCTGCGGCACGGGACGACAACCCCGTATTCGTGGTGCTGAACAAGATGTCTCTGGCGATGAAAGGTGAGGTGCCCGAAGGCGCCTACACCGTTCCACTCGGCAAGGCCAAGATCGTACGTCCCGGCACCAACTACACCATCGTGTCGTGGGGCCGCATGGTGCATGAGTGCAAGGCTGCAGCTGAAAAGCTGAAGGCCTTTGGTATCGATGCCGAAGTGATCGATCCACGCACCTTGCAGCCGTTAGATCTGCCTGCAGTCATCCAGTCGGTGAAGAAGACCCATCGCTGCATGATCGTGCACGAAGCCGTACGGTTCGGGGGTTTTGGTGGCGAGATCGCCTCGCAAATCCAGGAGCTGGCGTTCGATTACCTCGACGCTCCAGTAGCTCGGGTTGGCGCGCCGTTCTCACCGGTACCGTTCAGCCCCGCACTGGAAAAACACTATGTGCCGAATGCCGACAGCATCGTCGCTGGTGTGAAGGCGCAGCTCGGCCTTTAGAGCGGCGTAGGGGGAGGGGCGTCGCCTCTCCTTCAGCTCTCCACTTCATCAGAACAAGCCAGACATGGGCACACTCGGTATCGTCGCGAATCCCTCGTCCGGCAAGGACGTGCGCCGGCTTGTCGCGCGTGCCTCCGTTTTCGACAACCAGGAGAAACAGGCCATCGTGCGCCGCCTTCTCGTGGGCGCCACCCAGCACAGCGGTGTGAAGATCGTCTATCACGACGATGCTCACGGCATCGTGCGTGGTGCCATCGAAGAACAGCACATCACCGATGCGGTGAGCATGCCGTCTGCGGATACACGGTCAGCATTCGATACCATCGATGCGGCACGGGGACTCAAAGAAGCTGGCGCCGATGTGGTGATCACACTCGGTGGTGATGGCACCAACCGCGCCTTTGCTCTCGGCTGGAAAGATCCGTTTCTGATCCCGATCTCGACCGGTACCAACAACGTCTTTCCGATCCTCTCGGAGGCAACTGTTGCAGGCGCTGCTGCTGGCTTGATCGCTTCAGGGAAAGTCGATCCGCGCACGGTCGCCACGCAGCAGAAAACCATTCACGTGATGATCGAGGGTGAGCGCGACGACATCGCACTGATTGATGCGGTGCTGTGCCTCGAACGATTTGTCGGTGCTCGTGCAATGCTCGATCCAGAGGTGTTGTCGATGGCGCTGCTCACACGCGCAGAACCGGCTGCGGTCGGCATGACAACTCTCGGTGGTTTGCTCAAACCGCTCTCAAATCGAGAGCATTTTGCGCTGTTGCTCAACTTGAGCCCGAGCGCTGCGCTCCGACTTAATGCGCCTATCGCGCCGGGTTATTACCGTGAAGTCGGCATCGAGTCCCATCGACTCGTGAACTTTGCGGAAGAGGTCGTTGTTGAAGGTCCTGGGGTACTCGCCTTTGATGGCGAACGGGAACGACGGTTGTTGCCGGGACAGAAAGCGTGGCTTACGGTGAATCGCACGGGGCCGAAAGTAATCGATGTGCCGCTGACGTTACAGCGTGCAGCTGAGCATGGACTGTTTGTTACCAATACGTAGTTGGTCGGTGCACTTCGATTTTGTGCGGGGAGACGCAGCGATTAGCATGAACAACATCAGAGATTGGGGAAGGTAATGCCTGCGGAAATTTATCTCATCAAAGTCGGCATGAACATGACCGAGGGCATCGTCGAAGAGTGGTATATCGCCGACGGTGCACGTGTTGAAAAAGGCCAGCTTCTCTATCGCCTGGAAACCGAGAAGGTAAACCTCGACGTCGACGCGGAATCGTCCGGTATCGTCAAACACATGGTCGGCGAAGGCATCAACATGAAGCCCGGCGACATCGTCGGCTACATCTTTGCTGATGGGGAAGCGATTCCCGATAACTTTGGTTCAGCCGCAACCAGCGCAGCAGCACCTGTTGCCGACGCGCCAGCAGCAATCGCCGCCGCGCCTGTCGCAGCAACTGCAACCGCGGCGTCAGCCATGGGAGAAGGTGGCCGACTGTTGTCGTCCCCTGCGGCTCGTCGTTTGGCCCGCGAGCTTGGTGTGGATATCAACGATGTTGGTGGCACAGGTCCCGGTGGTCGCATCATCGAGGCCGATGTGCAGCGCGCTTCCCTCGAACAAACCGCAGCCGGTGGTCCGTCTTCACCCCTCGCCCGCAAAACCGCGCGCGAACTTGGTGTGGATATCACGACCGTTAAAGGCACAGGGCCTGGTGGCCGTGTCACCAAAGACGACGTCGAGACAGCCTCCGCACGGAGTCACGCTACGGCGGTCCAAGCGCCTCCTGCGAAAGCCGCTGGTCCGGTGCGAACAGTACCGGTTAAGGGCATGCGCAAGACCATCGCGTCGCGTATGCACGACAGCCTCATGTCCATGGCCCAGCTCACCATGGATATGGACGTGAACATGGATGATGCCATCAAGCTGCGCACGCAGCTGGTGGAGGAATGGAAGGATGAAGGCATCAAGCCGACCTACACTGACCTCGTGATCCGCGCCGTCGGCAAAGCCCTCGAAAAACATCCTCTGATGAACGCCTCCTGGGGTGATAGCGAAATCACGCTGCACAGCGACATTCATGTCGGTATGGCCGTCGCGTTGCCTGAAGGTCTGGTGGTGCCTGTGGTTCGTGATGCCGCTGAGCGTGGCTTCAAGTCCCTCGCCAAAGAAACAACGCGTCTGGCCGAAGCGGTGCGTAACAACAAAGTCAGCCTCGACGATATGCAAGGTGGCACATTCACGGTGTCCGCCCTCGGCATGTTTGGTGTCGATTCCTTCACGCCAATCATCAACTCGCCACAGGCCGGCATTCTCGGCGTCAACCGTATTCGTGATGACATCCGTTGGGATGGCAATACGCCGGTGAAGACGCAAACAATGCGGTTGTCGTTGACCTGGGACCATCGGGTTCTGGATGGTGCGCCCGCAGCAGAATTCCTGCGCACCGTGAAAAACCTGTTGGAGGCACCGTACCGACTGCTGGTTTGAGCGCCTGATTTAGAGTAGAACCATCAACACTGACTGATTCGGGGAGAACGAGGACATGGCGACCAGCGTCGCGAATACCGAGCCCATCGCACCCGGCCTCTTCACGTGGCCGTCGAACGATCCACGCCTCCTGGGCAGTAAATGCCAGAACTGCGGCGTCGTGATCTTCCCAGCCCAGAACAGCTGCCCAGCGTGTTCCAGCACCGATACCAAGACCATCGAGCTTGAACGCCGCGGCAAACTCTGGACCTTCACCATTCAAGGCTTCTTGCCGAATCGTCCGCCGTATGAAGGCCCGGAAACACCGGAGACCTTCAAGCCGTTTGGTGTCGGTTACATTGAACTGGCCGATCAAACGCGAGTGCAGACGCGTATCAAAACCAACGACGTGTCGAAACTCAAAATCGGCATGGAGATGGAGCTGGTGGTCGAGAATTACATCAAACGCAACGGTAAAGATGTCGTGGCGTTCTTCTTTAAACCGGTCGACGAGCTGTAATCGTTAACTTTAAGCACCCGACTTAAGCGAAAGACAGGAGAAACACGTGGACGTAGCAATCATTGGTCTCGGCATCCATCCCTTTGGCCGCACTGACGGTGTCACCGGTCTCGAACAAGGCGCTTATGCGGCACGCAAGGCGCTTGAAGACGCCGGCCTCGACTGGTCCGACATGCAGTTCGCCTACGGCGGCAGCGCCGCAGCGGGCAACGCTGATGCACTCGTTTCGAAACTCGGCCTCACCGGACTGCAGTTCATCAACGTCGCCAACGGTTGTGCGACGGGCGGCTCGGCACTGCAGAGCGCTTACATGGCAATCCAGTCGGGCATGTTTGATATCGGCATGGCAGTCGGCTTCGACAAACACCCGCGTGGTGCCTTCACCGTGAACCCCGAAGCCAGTGGCCTTGGCAAGTGGTACGGCGACATCGGCATGGCCCTCACGCCGCAGTTCTTCAGCATGAAGATCCAGCGCTACATGCACGACTTTGGTGTCACGAACGACGCCCTGGTGCGGGTGGCGGTGAAGAACTACCAGAACGGCGAACTGAATCCGAATGCCTGGCGCAAGAAGGCGTTCACCTACGAAGAAGTGGCGACCTCCGATATGGTATGTGACCCACTGCGTAAGTACATGTTCTGCTCACCGGCGGAAGGTGGCTGCGCCATGATTCTGTGCAGCGCTGAAAAGGCGCGTCAGATCACCCGTAAGCCCGTTTTCCTCAAAGCCGTCAGTGTGAAGACACGCAACTTCGGTTCCTTCGAAGTGTTCACGCAAGCGCAAGCGCTGAACCGCGCTGATTCCCCAACCGTACGCGCGTCCAAAGCCGCATTTGAATTCGCAGGTATCGGTCCAGAGGACATTAAAGTCGCCCAGCTGCAAGACACGGAGTCTGGCGCTGAAATCATGCACATGTCGGAAAACGGCTTCTGCAAAGACGGCGAGCAAGAAAAGTGGTTGCGTGAAGGTCATACCGAGATCAACGGAAAACTGCCGGTGAACACTGACGGCGGTTGTCTTGCCAATGGTGAACCCATCGGCGCATCGGGCCTTCGCCAGGTGCACGAAATCGCATTGCAACTCAGGGGAGATGCCGGCAAGCGTCAGGTGCCGAACAATCCAAAGACGGGGTATACCCACGTTTACGGTGCACCGGGTCTGTCAGGTGTGACCATCCTGTCGCGATGATCAAACCTGGTCAGTAGTTAGGACCTTTCCACTAAACGGCGCCGCTCCTAACGGCGCCGTTCTTCTTTCAGACAATACAAAGAAGGCCACGCGGATCAAGCAATGACCTACTTCTGCAACAAACACGCCACTGCCCATCCAGAGCACACCGCTGTCGTTGATGAACGGGGCGCCACCTCATGGTCGGTGCTCAATGACAACACCAACCGGCTCATTCATCAGCTGCGCGCCGATGGCATCAACACAGGTGATGTCATCGCGATCTTCGCCGGCAACTGCCGCGAATACTTCGAAGTGCTGATGGCGGCAACTCACGCAGGACTTTTGTGTGTACCCGTCAACTGGCACTTCACTGCGGATGAACTCGCCTACGTGATGACCGATTCAGGCGCGAAGGTGTGTTTCGTTGAAGACCGTTTTGTCGATATCGCGCGTGACGCACGCGACAACCACGGCATGAGTGGGCTCAAGCGCATCGTTCAGATCCGCGGCCCGCACACCGAGTTTACCCAGTATGCGAACTGGCGCGCCCAAGGCAGCGCCGCAGAACCCGACGGTCAGGGTAGCGGGGGCCCGATGTTTTACACCTCCGGCACAACGGGGCGACCCAAGGGTGTGCGCTCCTCTAACCAGAAGCCCGGTGGACCACTGGCCATGATGGAAATGATGGGTGCGGGGCTTTCCGTGATGCTCAACATTCCCGCCGACGGCACGACGTTACTCTGTGGTCCGGTCTATCACTCAGCCCAGTGGGCGTTCTCGTTCCTGCCGCTTATTGCAGGCAGCCAGGTGGTGATGCGCCACAAGTTTGATCCGGCAGAAACGCTCAAGCTCATCGATGCGCACAAGGTCACTAACGTTCACCTCGTGCCCACGCAGTTCCATCGCCTGCTGCGTCTCTCCGAAAAAGACCGCAGCACTTACCAAGGCGAATCACTCCAGGTGGTTTGGCACGGCGCAGCACCCTGCCCCAACGAAGTGAAGCGTCAGATGATCGACTGGTGGGGTCCTGTGGTGCGTGAGTACTACGGCAGCACCGAAGGCTCCATCGTCAGCATAGCGACAGCAGAAGACTGGATGCAGCGCCCAGGCACCGTCGGTAAACCTTCCGCACTCGTCGAGATCACGATTCGTGGCGAAGATGGTTCGGTTCTACCTGCCGGACAACACGGTCAGATCTATGTGAAGAACCGCATGGGTACCGACTTCGAATACCACAACGCTCCCGAGAAAACGAAAGCCGCGCACCTCGAACCGGGCGTCTTCACCTTCGGTGACATCGGCTACTTCGATATCGACGGTTATCTCTACCTCTCGGATCGAAAGATCGACATGATCATCTCCGGAGGCGTGAACATTTACCCTGCGGAGATCGAAGGTGTGCTCGCGATGCACCCCGCTGTGCAGGATGCGGCCGTCTTCGGCATTCCCAACGAAGAGTTTGGTGAAGAAGTGAAGGCTGCCGTCACATTGACTGCCGGAAACTTAGCAGGAGATGCCCTGGCCGAAGAACTTATGCAGTGGGTGCGTTCTAAACTGGCCGGATACAAAACACCGCGCAGCATCGACTTCGAAACAGAAATGCCGCGCCACGAAACCGGCAAGTTGTACAAACGGCTGCTGCGTGATCGTTACTGGCAAAACAGCGAACGGAAGATCTGAGCGCATCCGCTCTTTGAGGTGAATGGTGGCGAACTGGTACGAACGTAACGTCCTGCCGAAGCTTATCGACCGTGCTTGTAGCCAGCCGCCGATGACCGAGCTGCGTGGTCGTTACGTGCCACGCGCACGCGGCAACGTGCTCGAAATCGGTATTGGCAGTGGGCTCAACCTGCCTCACTACTCCGACGAGGTGATATCGATCACCGGCGTTGACCCGTCGGCTGAACTCAATGAGCTCGCCCGGGAACGCGCCGCCAATCTCAACAAGCCAGTCAACGTGATCGGGGTATCAGGCGAGTCCTTGCCTGCCGACGACAACAGCTTCGACAGCATCGTCTGTACCTGGACACTCTGCTCGATTCCCAATCCTTATCGCGCCATCTCCGAGATGCGACGTGTGCTGAAACCTGGAGGAGAACTCTACTTCGTGGAACATGGACGATCCGATGATGCGGGCATCGCCAAGTGGCAATCGCGGGTCGAGCCATTGTGGAAGATCATCGGGGGTGGATGTCATCTGACAAGACGCGCGGATGAGATGCTTGCAGATGCCGGGTTTTCGATCCTCGAAAAAACGACTGGCTATGTACCGGGGCCGAAGATCGCGGCGTTTATGATTCATGGGGTGGCACAGTTGCGCTGACTGTCGCAGGCCAAAGCGCATTCACGTAACATTCCGGCACACTTCTACTCGGTCACTCGAGGACCCCTATGGCCACCGATACTGTGCAAAGCGCGCCGATCACCAACCCACGTAACTATCGCTACTTCGACCTTGTCATGGTCGGCTTTGTCACAGTACTCCTCTGCTCCAACCTCATCGGCCCTGGCAAAACGTGCATCCTCTTCGGCATCACCTTTGGCGCCGGCAACCTCTTCTTTCCGATCAGCTACATCTTTGGTGACATCCTCACGGAGGTGTACGGTTATGCCCGCGCGCGCATGGTCATCTGGGCGGGTTTTGGGGCAATGATCTTCGCAACGGTGATGAGTTATATCGTCATCAATATGCCAGCCGACCCTAACGAACCATTTAACACGGTGATTCAACCCGCGCTTGAAACGGTGTTCGGCAACACCTGGCGCATCGTGCTCGGATCGATGATCGCGTTCTGGGCCGGCGACTTTGTGAACAGTTTTGTTCTGGCGAAGATGAAGGTCTGGACGGAGGGCAGGCACCTGTGGATGCGAACCATTGGTTCTACCGCGGTGGGTCAAGGTGTTGATAGCCTGATTTTTTATCCTATCGCCTTTTACGGAATTTGGGATACTTCGACGCTCGTCGCTGTGGTGGCATTCAACTGGATGTTCAAAGTAGGAGTAGAAATCTTCTTCACGCCGGTCACCTACAAAGTTGTGGGTTTCTTGAAGCGCGCTGAAGGCGTCGATCACTACGATCGCTCAACGGATTTCACGCCTTTTTCCTTGAAAACCTAGAACACCGTCTGCACGTTGGCATCGGTCTCAATAGGGCCACCGAAGAGCGAATCTTCGGTGGCCCGATTTAGCACGACGAGGCTAATGCGTCGATTCGACGGGTGATAGGGATCTTCTGGATCAAACGGAAGCGATGAGGCAAGGCCGACCACACGACCGATTCTCGCGTCCGCCATCCCGTTACCCAGCAATTCACGACGCGCCGAATTGGCTCGGTCTGTCGACAACTCCCAGTTCGTATAACTCGCACCCGCACCATAGGGGTGAAGGTCTGTGTGTCCACTGATACTGATGCGGTTAGGCACCTCTTCGATCACTTTCACCAGCTCGCGGAAAATATCGCGACTGTAGGACTTGAGTTCATCGCTGCCCGTATCGAACATCGGGCGATCGTCCTTATCGATGAGCTGAATGCGCAAACCTTCTTCGGTGAAATCCAGAATGAGTTGATCTTTGTAAGCTTTGAGTGATTCATTCTCTTCGATCGCGTACTCCAGTGATTCAAGCAACATGTCGAGCTTCTCTTGCTCGATCTGCTCCATCAACGCTTCCGCGTCACTCATCTCGTCTTTCGATTCTGACTCGGACGTTTGTTCCTCTTGGCCCGTGCCGACGATAGCCCCGACCGTGGCCATGGACCCGCCCATATCGAGGATCTGGGAACTCGAACCCGCCTGACCCGGTATCATGCTCGGGTTCTGAAAGTACCCCTGGATCATGCTGCGCTCTTGCTCCGTCGTCGATCCCAAGAGCCACGACAACATAAAAAACGCCATCATCGCCGTCACGAAGTCCGCATACGCAACCTTCCACGACCCACCATGGTATCCATGCGCATGCTTCTTGATGCGCTTGATGATGATCGGTTGTGTTCCCGCTTCCGCCATCTCAGTGACTCTTTATATCTTTCGCCATGTCTTCATTCATGCCTTCGCTCACGCCCTAAGCCCGCTCGCGCATCAACCCTTGCTACTCTTCATGTGCTCTTCAAGCTCCGAATACGTCGGTCGCTCCGCATGAAAAATCGCCTTGCGGCCAAACTCCACCGCTATCGCCGGACTGAATCCCTGCAGCGAACTCACCATGCACGTCTTGATGCACTTAAAGAACTGCGCCTCATCCCGTGCCACGTGTTCCAGAAACGTCGACATCGGAGCCACAAAGCCATACGCCAGCAAAATCCCGAGGAACGTACCCACAAGGGCCGCTGCAACGTGGTGACCCAGCACTTCCGGTGGACCACCCAAGGACGCCATCGTGATCACGATACCCAGTACCGCCGCCACAATCCCGAAGCCCGGCAAACCGTCCGCCATCCGCGTCAGCACCGCCGCCGGTAACGCCCCCTCTTCGTGGTGCGTTTCCAGTTCCACATCCATCAATGACTCCAGTGCCAACGGCTCCGTAATGCCGTCCACCATCAGTCGCAAATAGTCCGTCATGAACTCCACCACATGATGATCCGCCAGAATCTTCGGGTACTTGCTGAAGATCGGACTCGCCTCCGGGTTACCCACGTCCTCTTCCAGCTTGATCATCCCTTCCTTACGCGCCTTGTTCAGGATCTCCAGAATCATCGACAACAGATCCAGGTACATCGCCTTGTCGTACGCCGAGCCCTTCACCAGCTTCCCAAGATTCCTGCCCATCGCCTTCAGAATCTTCATCGGGTTACCCATCACCATCACGCCTATCGCCGCGCCCATGATGATCAGCACTTCATACGGCTGCCATAACGCGCCAAGCTGGCCATGCGACAACACAAAGCCGCCCGCCACACTGCCCAGCACCAGCACGATCCCCGCGATCAGGTTCATTCCGTTGAGTTTCCTGTTATCCGAACTTGCAGGAAATTCCGTTTGAGGCGAAGTGTGCGAGCGCTCAGATCGTCGGCTTCTGGAGCGTCAAAGAAATGGCATCCACGCCATGTACACACACGTCCTCAGAGAAAGACTAGCAGTCGGGTGAAAAGGCGTGGCAGTTCCTACCAGACCTGCCGCTCCGCAAAGGTGCATTTCGCACCTACAACGCGCCATCGCTACGCGAACAGATAACCCTCAACGATCCGTCAGTGAACCCTTCCCCCTCCTCTATGACAGAGGAATTCGATACTCTCGAAAGCGTTCAGACCTGCACACTAACGCCTTCCTCGAAAAGGCCAACTTCAAAACGGAGCACTACACACCATGGCCGAGTACATTCCTCCATCCATCGACTGGGTTCGCAAACAAGTCGAAATCTACGAGAGCAGCGGCGGTACCAAAGGCGCCACGCTGCTCGATACGGGCATGCCGTGCATCATCGTGACGCACCAGGGCAACAAGACCGGAGCTGTTCGAAAAATTCCTCTCATGCGGGTAAAGGAAGGCAACAGCTATGTACTGGTGGGTTCGATGGGCGGACAGCCGAAGAACCCGGTATGGGTGTACAACCTCCGTGCCCACCCGAACGTTGAAATTCGAGACGGCACGGTAGTCACGAAGATGCGGGTGCGTGAGGTAACCGACCAAGCAGAACGGGGACAACTGTGGGCGACCAGTGTGGCAGCCTACCCACCCTATGCAGACTATCAGACAAAGACGACTCGTCAGATCCCGGTTTTCCGTGCAGATCCTGTCTGAGTTCCGGAGCCGTCTGATCACAGGGAAATGGCGAACGGTCTAACAACCATATTCCGTGTTGTCGATGCGCCAGTCTCGCTACGCGCGACTGGCATTCACCGGCGGTGACCTCAGTAGGTGATCGCCTGTCCAAGCACCACCCACCGCTTGTTCTGCACCTGCGACAATACACTTTCCTTCGCGCCGGAGTGCCGATCCGGCCCGAATTGCACGCGATAACCAAAGATGTCTGTGTAATCGGTGATGCCTTCCAGCGCAGCGACCAACGAATCTGTTGTGAGACTTCGTCCCGCGTTCTCCATGGCAAGAATCATCAGATCTGCAGCACGATATCCTTCCATCGCAGCAAGCCCCGGCGCTTCGTTGTACTTCGCCACATAGGCATCCCACCACGCTTGCACCTCAGGTGATTTGGAATCGTCGGCGTACATATTCGCCATGTGCACAAATGCGTAATAACCCTCACCGGCTTCATGATCGGCGATGACTTGCGCGTAGGCAGCGTTGTTACCGACCCATGCGACATCGGTCCAACCCATCTTGCGCGCCGCTTCGAGCACAAGGATGGTGTCGCGATGCACCGTACCCATCAGCACGAGATCACACTTGGCTTCACGCAACCGCAGGATCGCTGCAGTGAACTCAGTCTCGGTGGGTTTGTGCGCGGAGGTGGCCGCCATCGGCTTCGCCATTTCCTTGAGCTGATCTTCGGTCCCCGCGAGAATTTCTTTGCCGTAGTCGCTGTCTTGATAGATCGAACAGACGTTCTGCGAGTCTTTCTGTTCAACGAAGTATTTCACCGCCGCGCGAACTTCATCGTAGTAGATGCCACGCTGTGTGAACTTGAACTTGTGGAACGGTTCGACTACCGAGCGAGCGCCGGTTATGGGGAAGAGATTCGGTACACCGGCTTCGAACTGTTGTGGCATTACCGCGTTGTTCAGCGGCGTACCCACAGACAACAACATCGCAAAAATATTGTCCCGGTGAATGAGCTTGTTGGCCGCCTGAATGGCGCGTGGCACCTGATACTGCGTGTCTTCGACGACGAATCTGATCTGACGACCGTGCACGCCACCATTGGCATTTAGTTCATCAATCCGCATGTGGGCTGCATTGATGGAGCCCACACCCCAGATCGCCGTTGCGCCGGAGAAGTCGGTGTAAGAACCGACCACAATCTCGGTATCCGTAACACCACGTTGTTCAACAGCAGCAGGCGTGGCTTCGGCTCCTTGAGCTGCATCGTCCCGCGCCGGCGCAGACTCACCACCACAACCACTCAGCCCCAGGAGCATCAACGCACCCAGCCACACCACCTTGCTCATCGTTTTTCTCCGGCATACATCGCTGCAATCATGTCTTTGTACTTCTCATTCACCACCTTGCGCTTGAGCTTCATGGTGGGTGTGAGTTCTTCATCTTCGGCATCGAGCAGCTGATCGATCAACGCAAATCGTTTGATGGTCTCAACCCGCGCGAACTTTGCGTTCACCTTTTCGATCTCTGTCCAAATCAGGTCTTGTACTTCTTTCGTGTGGCAGAGGCTCGTGTAATTGGTGAACACCACATTCAAGTCTTGTGCGTACTTGCTGACGTTATCGAGATCGATCATCACAAGACACGTGAGATAGGGACGTCGATCACCAATCACCACCGCATCGGAAATAAACGGCGAGAATTTGAGCTGATTTTCGATCTCACTGGGCGTGATGTTCTTGCCACCTGCCGTAATGATGATGTCCTTCATCCGATCGACGATGTAGATGAATCCATCTTCGTCGACACGTCCAACATCGCCGGTATGTAACCACCCATCGATGATCGTTTCCGCAGTCTTCTCGGGTTTGTTCCAGTAACCCGAAATCACACCCGGACCACGAATCAAAATCTCGTTGTGCGGCGATAGCACCACGTCACTGTCGATACACGCCTTACCGACGGAGCCCACGCGTGCATTGTTCGGCCAGTTTGCCGTCGCCAGACCGGTGCATTCGGTCTGGCCGTAGACTTCATACATCTCTTTACCGAGGGCCCAGAACCAGGCAATGAGATCCGGTGCGATGGGTGCAGCGGCTGTCGATAACCATCTGCTCTTCTGAATGCCGAGCACCGTCTTGATGTTGCGCAACACCAGAACATCCGCGATCTGGAACAAGAGCTCGATGCCCAGCGGCGCGTTTTCTCCTTTCATGCGGTAGGCAGCACGCGCTTGGCCAATCTCAATGGCCTTCGCAAAGCCCCACTGACCGATGCTAGTCGCATCCTTCATGCGAATGGTGATTTGGGAAAACTGCTTCTCCCACACACGCGGCACCGCGAAATGCACGGTGGGTGCAATTTCCTGTTGGTCTTGCTGGAAGGTCTCCATGTCTTCAACCAGATTCACCACGCAACCGGACTCGATAGCGGCTGATGAATAGAACATGCGGCCAGCAACGTGAGCGAGCGGAAGAAACCCCACCTGCTCATCGTCGGCCCGTATGCCGTAGATATCTTGCAGATTACGCATCATAAAGATCATGTTGCGGTGACTGATCATGGCGCCTTTCGGTGGCCCGGTCGTGCCTGAGGTATAGGTGAGCACCATCAGGTCATCGGGTTTGATCGCGGCAATCGCAGCATCCCAGTCGCCCGGGTGCTTCGTATGCCACTCATTCCCGCGTGCAATCAACTCATCCAACGACATCACTTGGGGGTCGCTAAAACTCCGCAGCCCCTCCATATCAAAAACGATGACCTTCACCAGGTCCGGCAGGCGCTCGCGTACGTCGAGCACCTTGTCGAGCTGCTCCTCATCCTCAGCGAAATAGAATCGTGAGCCGCTGTCGGTCACGAGGTATTCCACCTGCGCCGGTGAGTCCGTCGGATAAACGCCGTTCGTGACACCACCCATGCCCACCACACCGAGATCGGCAAAGAGCCATTCCCGACAAACCTCCGAGGCAATCGATACTCGATCACCAGGCTTCAGGCCAAGCGCCTTGAGCCCAAGGCCCACGGCCCTCGACACCTCACCCCACGCCCTCCAGGTGTATTCGTTCCAGATGCCAAAGTCCTTTTCGCGCAGCGCCACCCGGTCACCCCACCGCTCGACACGGTCCGCGAAGAGCGCCGCGACGGTGGTGCAACCGTCGATGCTCTGGGGTTTCACATCAGAAGAGCTCATCGCCACGTCTTCCGTTGTTTCCAGCGGCGTCGGCCGCGTACGCCCTGGTCCTTCATACCGAGGTAGAACGCCTGAATGTCCGTGGCGGCTTTGAGTCGTTCTGTGGTGTCTTCCATGACGATTCGGCCGTTTTCGAGCACATAACCAAAGTCAGCAACATCAAGGGCCATCTTTGCGTTCTGTTCAATCAACAGGATCGTGACACCCTGTTCACGATTGAGCCGTTTGATGATCTGCGCGATCTCGCTGACCAGCTTGGGCGCAAGGCCAAGAGAAGGCTCATCCAACAACATCACATCGGGGCGAGCCATGAGTGCGCGACCGATGGCGAGCATCTGTTGTTGACCGCCAGAGAGGTACTCGGCCTGGCGGTGTGAGAACTCTTTCAAAATCGGGAAGTAGCCATAAACCAGATCGAGGTCGCGTGCAGGATCGCCTTCCCGTCCGGCCCAGGTCCCCATGCGCAGATTCTCAGCCACAGTAAGGAACGGAAAAACCTCTCGACCTTCGGGCACGTGGGCGAGGCCTTGTCGTGCAATCCAGTCGGGGTCGCGATTGGTGACCTCGCGACTCGACAACCAAACACTTCCTTTCTGCGGCTCCATTGCACCGGAAATGGTCTTGAGAATCGTAGTCTTTCCGGCGCCGTTGCCACCCAGCAAGGTAACGATGCTGCCTGTCTTCACCTTCATCGATACACCACGTACCGCCATCACCGGGCCGTAATAGGTTTCGATGTTGCGAACTTCAAGCAGCGGTTGGGTAACAGGATCAGTCACATCAATCCCCGAGATATGCCCTGACCACTTCCGGGTGGCTCTGCACTTCAGCGGGGGTGCCGATGGTGAGCACCTGGCCATTGGCCATGGCCATCACCCGATCCGACGATTGCGCGACCAGGTTCATGTCGTGCTCAACCATCACGATGGTGATGCCCAGTTCCTCGTTAATGTCTTCAAGCCAGAAGCTCAAGTCCTCAGTTTCTTCCGGGTTAAGTCCGGAGCTCGGTTCATCGAGCAGCAACAACTTCGGTCGGATGCAGAGTGCGCGACCGACTTCAACAAGCTTGCGCACACCGTACGGCAGATTGGCGATAACCTGATCACGCCACGCAGTTAACTCGAGCAGGTCGATCACATTCTCCGCAGTCTTGCGAAACTCAAGCTCCTGGCGCCGTACAGAGGGTAGAAGCAAAAGATCGGTGAGCAGATTTGAGCGGCGATGGACATGACAGCCGATGAGCAGGTTCTGGAGTACTGTTTCGTGTTCAAAGAGCTCAATGTTCTGAAACGTTCGTGCAATACCCATTTCAGCAATGCGCCACGTCGGCACCTGCGAGAAGTCCTGACCTTCGAGTTTGAGTGCACCTTGATCGAGGTCGTAGAAGCGACTGATAAGGTTAAACACCGTTGTCTTGCCCGCACCATTGGGGCCGATGATGGAGAACACTTCGCCTTTCTCAACCGTGAAAGACACATCGTCCACGGCTTTCACACCACCGAAATGAACCGCGAGGTGTTCTGCAGTCAGCAGGCTCATTTCAACCGCTCCGTACGCAGGAACCGGCGTTGACGTTTATAGGTGGCCTTGCGGTACAGCGGGAAATCTTCGAAATAGCGGCGAATCTTGAGCCAGCGACCGTAGAGGCCATCAGGTTCATAGATCAGAAAAAGAATCAGCAAGAGTCCAAAGACGCCGGGCTCGAGTCCGGGAATTGAACCGATGGCTGGAGGGACGTTGTCACGCAAAATCGCCAGCGCCTGCGGCAGGAGACCAATGAAGATCGCGCCAAAGATCACGCCGTGTAACGAACCCAGACCACCAACCACCACCATCAACAGCAGCTGAATAGAGGTGTTCAGCGTGAAGGCATCCGGTGCGAGGTAACCGATGCGATGGGAAAAGAGTGCACCTGCAAGACCCGTAAATGCCGCAGAGAGTGCAAATGCCAGTGTCTTGGTGCGGGCGACATGCACACCCATGCTCTGCGCCGACGTTTCCGAATCCCGCACCGCGACCATGCTGCGACCCGTGGGTGAGCGCAGCAGATTCATCGCCGCGAAAATCGCGAGTAGAAGAACCGCAGCGCAGATAAAGTAAAAAGTCACTGGAGAAGCGACGTCGAGCCCAAGCAGTGTCGTCGGTGGAACAGCCATGCCACCAAACCCACCGGTCACCGATTCCCAATGCACGATCACCTGTTCAACGATCACCGCGAACGCTAGCGTCGCCACCGCAAGATAGATTCCCGTCATGCGCAATGCGGGTAGGCCGATCAACGCACCGATCACGGCACTGAACACCGTCGCACTACTCGCGGCGACTATCCATGGCACACCTTGGCCGAGGAGCCACGCGTGCACATAGGCGCCTATGGCGAGAAAGGCTGCGTGTCCAAGACTCACCAATCCGGTGTAACCCACCAGCAACATCAAACCCACACCTGCGATGGCATAGATGAACACCTGCGCGAACTCGCCGAGCAGAAAACGATCGAGCCATAACGGCGCCGTCAGCACGATGACCGCGAGCAGCGAGTACCAGAAAACCTGGCCGTTGTGGGCGAAGAGGTTGATGTCCTGGTTGTAGTGGGTCTTGCGGATGAAGCGCATCAGACTGTCTCTTTCAAACCTTTTTGCGCTGCATGGTGGCGAAGAGCCCTTCTGGCCTGAGAATGAGTACGACCAGTAAAAGCACGTAGGCACTCATGTCCCCGAACCCCGGCAGCAGATAACGCCCGGCGAACTGCTCCATGAGACCAACCAGCAAACCACCCAAGAGCGCTCCGGGTAATGATCCAAATCCACCAACAATCGCCGCCGCAAACGCCTTGATGCCAATAAAGCCCATGAGTGGATCAATCAAGGTGATCGGTGCCGTAAGAATGCCGGCGATGGTGGCAATCACCGCTGCAATCGCCCACACGAGGCTATAGATGCGCTTAACAGGAATGCCCACGTAATACGCAGCAAGTTGATTCTGCGATGCCGCCTGCATGGCAATGCCGAGTCGGGTGAATCGAAAGAAGAGAAAGAGCAAAAGACATAGAAGGCTTGTGCCGACGATGATGGCAACGTTCTCATAACCGATGATTACGCCACCGAGGTCGAGCACTTGCCCACCCCATGGAGTAGGCAAAGGTGTTGTCCCACTGCCCCACACAGCACCTGCGACGGCACGGAGCACAAAGCCCAGTCCAATGGTCAACATCAACACCGCGAAGTGTGGTTCACCTATCATCGGCCGAAGAAAAATCCGCTCGATCAGCACACCAAGCACTGCCATGGCGACGATCGCCGCAAGCACTGCCCAGCCGAATGGCCAACCCCATAAATGACTGAACGTGAGGGTCATGAACGCGCCGAGCATCATGACGTCGGCCTGGGCGAAGTTGACCATCTCGGTGGCTTTGTAGATCAGCAC
>SYFY01000066.1 GCA_005799745.1 Gammaproteobacteria bacterium | reverse complement strand
GCTGTGTTGTTTTATCTCTCGATGTGGTCCCCCGCCGCCTGGCGCGGACGAGCGGTCAGTCGGTTCTACATCGCCGTGCCGTTGTCGACGGCACTCATGGGGCTTCTTGCAGGCTGGTTGCTCGGCCTCGATGGTCACCTGGGTCTCGACGGTTGGCAGTGGCTGTTTTTGATCGAGGGGTTGCCTGCTGTGGTATTGGCCGTGGTGCTCCTGTGGCTCTTGCCGGACACACCACAGTCCGTTACGTGGCTGAGTGATGAGGAAAAACGCTGGGTCGCACAATCGCTCGCGAATGACGTGAAGACGAGCGGCGCGACCCACGAGGGCATTGTGCGCGTGCTTCTTAATCCGATGGTGCTCGGCATCGGCCTGGTGATGGCGCTCGATTTTGCCTGTTCCAGTGCAGTGTCGTTTTCGGCGCCGGTATTGTTGATGCAGACCACCGGCTGGGCAGTTCACGAAGTGGGTTACCTGACGGCTGTAAGCGGCGTCTTCTCATCGGTGTTGATGCTCATCATCTGCGCCCGCTCGGATCGCGCCACCTCCCGCTACCCGTACATCCTGGCGATGGCCCTGATCGGCGCCTTCATGTGCGGGCTGTTATCGCGCGCACCGGATCTCTGGTCGAGTATCGGCAGCTACCTGCTGTTCGCTGCGGCCACCTTGATCTTCGGGCCGCTGTGCCTTGTGCTCATCACCGAAGTGCTGCATCCGGATTCTCGGGCGGTGGGATATGCCGCCGTCAACACGATCGCCCAAGTGGGTAACTTCTCCGGACCCGTTCTGTGGGGCCTGGCCGCTGACCGCGCCGGTGACTTCAACTTTGCGCTCAGCGTCATCCCTTTCGTTTTGCTGCTCGCTGCACTGATCACCTTGCGCTTGCAGCACCAGGCTCAACGAGCTCGATGACATTGCCTTCCGGGTCTTCGAAGAAAACGAGCTTGAGGCCGATTGATCCGGACATCGTCCAGTCGTCTGATCGAACCTGCGCACCTTTGGCCCTGGCGAGCGCCAACACCGCTTCGATCTGCGAACAGTAGAAGGTGAGATAAGCGAACCCCGAACGTGCACTCGAGAACTCCGGCGCACGATCAATCACCGGAGACGCTGGCGGCTTCACCAACTTGATGACTTCGCCGAAGGGCGTCTTCAACCAGACGTTGATATAACCCTCCGGCGCGGCTTTTAGTGCGCGACTGAGTTCCACAGGTATGTCCGAGCGACGCTGTTCAACACAAGAAAGCACTTCGGTATAGAAGGCGAGCATCCGGTCGAGATCGGCGACAACGATGCCGACTTCCAAGGGCTGCAGCTGCTCCATAACGTGATCCTCTGAATGGGTTTACACCGAACGACACCATGGAAACGCCCGCGCTTCAAGCGACGCATCTCTCCGCCCGGAGGTTTGCGCGGGTTTGACACCCGTTTCGACGCCATGCCATCGTTCCAGCAATAACGGGGGATCTGCACCATGCCAAGTCCACAACATGAAGCCATCGTCGCCGCGCTCAAATCCGCACCCATCGTGGGTTCAGTGTCACTTGCGGCACAACGCGCGAATTACGACGCCACGCTGCTGGCCAATCCGGTTCCGGCTGATGCGCGTATTCAATCAGCACTAATCAACGGCAACGTCGCCGACCTCATCACGATCAATGGCACGAATCCGACTGCAACGATCCTGTATCTGCACGGTGGTGGGTACGTCATCGGTTCAAACGTCGGTTATCGGGAATTTGGAGCACGACTCGCTCGCGCGACCAACACGCGTGTTTGCGTGCTGAACTATCGGCTTGCGCCTGAAAGTCCATATCCGGCTGCGCTGGATGACGCGGTCGCAGCCTATCGGTGGTTGCGTCAGCAAGGCTCCACTTCCGGATCGCTCATCATTACGGGCGATTCCGCAGGGGGTGGCCTGACACTCGCGACATTGATGGCGCTGCGCAGCGCCGGCGACGACCTGCCTGCAGGCGCCGTGTGTTTTTCACCGTGGACAGACCTTGCGGGCACCGGCAGCACGCTTGCACCAGGGATCATCGACGACCCCTTGGTGGGTGCTGCGGCGATTGGTGGCATGGCATCCATGTATGCCGCCACCGACACCCAGAACCCCTTGGTATCACCGCTCTACGGTGACTATCGCGGACTGCCGCCATTGCTCATTCAAGTCGGTACCCGAGAAGTCCTGCTCGATGATTCACGCCGCACAGCAGACAAGGCTCGTGCAGCCGGCGTCAAAGTCGACTACTTCGAAGGTGAAGGGCTGATTCACGTCTGGCCAGTACTTGCCACCACTGCACCAGAGTCGGCGGCGGCGTTGGTGTCCGTTGGCCAGTTTGTTAAACGTTGTATCGGCTGAAAGCCGCTCGAGGCGTCACGACAACAGAGATGACCGCGGTATCGGGTATTGGGTATTGCGCAGTGAGCACAACGCGGTCGCTCGTTCCTTTAGCTTGGTTAGAGCTTGGTTAGAACGTAGTTGGCGCTATGTCTTGTCCACCTGTGTGGGTGATACCGGTTCGATTAACAGCCCGAGCTTACCCGCGAGCCAGGGTGTCGTGCTGGCCTGAACGAGGATCGTCACGAGCACTGCCATGAACGTGACTGACGCGATGATGTCAGCACCCGGAACCTTGAGTCCGAGCATCATCCCGGCAAGGGCTGCCGGGATCACGCCGGTCTCTCGCGTCCAACACATAAAGAGCTGTTCTTGCCAGGTCCATTTGGCACCCCGATCCATGATTGTGCAGCTATAGACCACCAGCGGTCGGGCGACAAACATCAAGACCAACACGACCAACAGGGCTTCAAATCCGTATTCACGAATCAGATCGAAGTCCACCTGTGTGCCAAGCAATACGAAGATGATCATGCGCATGATCAGCGCCATTTCGCTGACAAACTGGAACATTCGTTTCGATTCGTCTTCTTCCATCTCCAGGCCAAAAACATCCTTGTTACCGACGATCAGGCCAAACATGAACACCGCCATGAAACCGGACGCGTGGTACTGGTCAGCACCGAGATAGGCTGCCACCACGGCCATCAACGTGACGAGAGGACCAAACTCGCCGAAAAACGCGAACCGTTCGTGCGCCAGGAAGAGCGAGGCGAACACACCACAACCAGTACCGATCAAGAGACCCAAGGCACTCTGTTTGATGAGTTCAAACGCAGAGCCGGTGACAGAAAACTCACCTGTCCCCATCACCAGCGCGAGGACAGTAAACGTCACGATCGCACCCGTGGCATCGTTAAAGGCACTCTCGCTCATCACAGTCTGGGCAACCCGTTCAGAGATCCGCACCTGCCGAAAGATGGGGACCAACGTCGCCGGGTCTGTCGACGCGACGGTTGCGCCCAGCAACAACGGCGGTGAGCACGGATATTCCGAGGATTTGATAGGCCGCTGCTGCGACGACGATAGTGCTGATGAAGACACCAACGGTGGAGATCACAAGAATGGTGATCCAGACGTTCTTGAGAACACCGAGTCGCAGTGACGCCCCGCCGTCGAAGAGGATGTAACACGCACCGAAGACAAGAAGCGCTTGATTAAGGGGTGTGTCGACGCCTACATCAATCCAGCCAAAAAGAGACGGGCCGGCGAGAACCCCGGCAACCAGTAGCAACACAACGTCGGGAACTTTCAGGCGCTTGGCGACGACACAGGCCACCGTACCACACGCGAGGATGACACCAAAAAGGCCAAGCACATCTTTGGCCGCAGCAATCGCAGATGATTCCATGGATCAGGTCTTCTCCGAAGCAATGAACATCGCCGCGCGCATGGAACAATCCAGGGCCGCGGAGGAAGGTGCAGAAGCAAGGAGACTGGTGCAGGTCTGACCCGAACCGCTCCTTTGTCAGTGATCTGACGAGGGTTGGGCGAGGCAGGCAGTTGATCTACGTCCGTTTTTTGAAATCGAGAGGCTATCGAGGCCACTGAAGGCTGATCGATCAAACGGCGCTCCTGCGAGACGGCGCGCATTGTCACGATGTAGTGACGTAGTCGCTGCGCGATTTTTAGACCGATTTCTTCTATCACGCACGGCGCGGCGTGTTATCCCGATAGTCGGTTGAGTAGCTCGCGAAAAAAGGTAGCGCGTGCAGGCTCGCCTTGGTCATCGATCTCCCTCCAGCGATACTCAACCCCCGACCACTCACCTTCAAAGAACTCAGGTAGGAACCATGCCCGTCGATTTGAGCTCGCTTCGTATTTATACCGATGGCACTCAAGACAACCGCCGCTGGGCAGACTTCAATCACCGTCCTGACGATATTTTTGTGCGTACTCCGGCAAAATCCGGCACCACACGGACCCAGACCATCATCGCCGCACTGATGTGGCCTGATGGCCAACAACCCGGCGCCGTTTCCGACATGTCCATCTGGATCGACGCCAAGTTCAGCAAAGCCGAAGACATGCATCACCGCCTCGAAGCCCAGACCCACCGGCGTTTTCTGAAAACTCACACACCGGCGGACGGCATTCCCTGGTATGCCCAGGCGAAGTACATTTATGTCGCGCGTGACGGACGAGATGCCTTCATGTCGATGTGTAATCACCAGGAGCGGATGAAGACCGAAGTCCTCGCGCGAATCGAGGGCAGCAGCAACAAGGCGCCACCCCCCCAAGATCTTTGACGGCGACGTGCACCGCTTCTTTCCGTTTTGGCTGGAACATTTCGGACATCTGGAACACGTCGCGAGTTTTTGGCCGCATCGCCATCAACCAAACGTCCTGTTCGTGCACTACAACGACTTGAAAGCAGACCTTTCCGGAGAAATGCGGCGTATCGCTGAGTTTCTTCAGTTGGACGTTGCGGACGATCTCTTCCAGGCCTGTGTCGATCGCTGCACCTTTGAAAAAATGCGCGAAGATCCTGAACGGATGGGCAAATTCGATCTCTTCGAAGGTGGTCTCAAAGGCTTCATCTTTAAAGGCACCAACCGCCGCTGGAAAAATGTGCTCAACGCAGAAGCATTGGTGCTCTATGAGCGCCGTGTAGCAGCACAGCTTCCCGCGGATGCTGCGGCGTGGATGCAGCACGGTGGTCATCGTGACTAGACCAGACCGCAACCTGACTGCAACCTGAGAGGTGGACTGGAGAATTACCCACATTGTGGTACGGATGGCAGCTGGGGGTTCAACGAGCCGGTCAATATCTGACAAATCAACGCACGGGAAATGCTGATGAGCCCTGAAGAAGCCGCCGCCCTGTTTCAAAAGGGTTCGCAACTGTTACCCGCGTGGAATGCACCGCCAGATCCGGACCGTCAAGCCGAAGCGCGGGCAGTGATTGAAGCCGCTGCCCACGAAGGACACGTGCCGGCCATGGACTTCCTCTCCATAGATGGGGACCCGATGGTGGCGTTTGAATGGGCGTGCAGGACTGCAAGAAAGGGTCACATGAGCGACTTGGTCTCGAGCCTGACCAGTGGTGACTGGCCTGCAGAAACCAGCATCCTTGTGTGGAACGCGGCGCACGCTGAAGAATCCTGGGCGCAAGTCGTCATAGGATGTGTTTATCGCTTGGGTATGCAGTACGAGGATGGTGTATTGGTGGCGACCGAAGCCAATGCCTATGGCTGGCTACCGGGTGTACCTGACCCAGATGCAGAAGGTTTGAAGTGGCTGGAACGCGCGGCGCTGAGTGGATGGCCACCGGCCTTGTTATGGCTCGCTATCGCTTTACAAACCGACGACAGCCTCCGCGCACTTGAGCTGATCACGCGGGCCGCAGGCAGCTACACCACGGTGATAGAAACTGTTCAGGCAAGTGTTCGCGTGGTTCACATGGATTTGTTGGAACGCGCTTCTGCCCCTCTGGACCAACAGATCGCCGCCTTCCGGACCTACGCCGATGGCGGCGACATGGATGCCATGACGTGGATGGCTGACCGCTATCGCCTCGGTGAAGGTCTCCAACAAGATCTTATCGTGGCAAGATCACTTTACGTGGCCGCCGCAGAAAAAGGTCAGCTAGCCGCCTGTCGAGAACTTGGCTTGATGTTTGAGTCAGGACTGGGAGGACCTATGGATCGCGAGCGTGCACGCCACTTCTTTGAGCAGGCTGCGGAGCTGGGTGCAGACCCGGTGGCGAGACAACGACTCGTTGAAGGATTCGGACTCGACTGGTACGCCCCTGGACCCGACGAATAGAGAAAAACTATGTGTTGTTTTTCCCGACCTGTACGCTCCGTCAGTCAAACTGCAATCTTTGCCCGTCCGCTGGAGGATGGCCGCCAGGTTTTGGCTTACGCGATGCACTACCGCGCCGCAGAACCGCTCGCCCTCGTCCTTCCTGTGCCAGTTCCTGATGGCACGGCAGAATCCGCGGTCGAGTGGATCGATTTGCAAGGTTGTCCTCGACTGTTTGAACAACTCGGTCGCGCCTTTGGTGACAAGCCGTCTGCAATCTCTCGTTCCCCAAAGAACACATCCGCGAATTTGAAGGTCGCACGCGTCGGATCATTCGAAGCCTCTTTTGCCCCGACCAGCGAAGACCTGGTACGCCTTGACCCTCACTTCACACTACCTCCGGAAGTGATTGCGGCTTTGCCGGAGATGAAAGATCGCGGATTCGTGATTGCCCGACTGCATCCAGAAGCCACGACCATTCATCCCATCGGCTTGATCTTTCCGCGGCGCCATCCCGATCACGTGTTCTTTCCGACGTTGCATGTACACGATGGTACGGTTCACACGTTGGCGCATTTTGATCACGCTGTGTACGTGCAACAAACCAAGGCCCCTGCGAATCAACCTGCGGCGCGGCGAGCACTCCGCCGCTTGGGTCAAACCACACTTCCCGGCGGCATTTGGGATTCGATAGGGTCGCCGCTTAAGGAGATCCTCGATCCAGCGACAACCAACGGCCTCGTGATTCCCGACGTACCCATTTTGCGATTGCGTCTGGTTGGACAATTTGCGAATGCAGATCTGCTGGTGTGACGCCTTCAGCGAGTGCGATACCCTTCCGCTCACAACCGAGGTTTGGGACTGAGCCATGACGCTGCAGAATCTTGCACCCTTGAACGATCAACTCGCCGACATCATCGTGCGTTCTGACGAACCCTGGATCGAAACAAAGCCGGGTGAAGCGTGGATGAAGGTGTTGTTTATAGGCCCCGAATCGGGCCGGTGGGCAGCCCTCTATCGCTGGAAAAAAGGCTACGTCGCACCGACCCACAAACACCTCTCCGATGCCCATACCTTTGTTCTCAAAGGTCGATTGAAGGTGCGCGACGGCTTACTCGAAGCGGGTGATTACGACTATGAGCCCAATGGTGTCCTGCACGGCGCGACGGAAGCGCTCGAGGACACCGAGTATTTGTTCTTCTGTGCTAGCCCCATCGTGTTCTTTGATGAACATGGACTGACACGTTATCAATCCTGGGAAGAACGGGAGCGGATGCGCGTTGCAGCGAAAGCAGCACCTTGAATCTGTCGGCCGCTAGAGGATTTGGTGGAGCCAGGGAGGATCGAACTCCCGACCTCTACAATGCCATTGTAGC
>SYFY01000006.1 GCA_005799745.1 Gammaproteobacteria bacterium | reverse complement strand
TGTTATTGCCTCTTCGTCACCGAAGTGGATCCGGCGCGTATGCACCTGCTGTTTGAACGGTTCCTGTCGAAAGAACGCGCCGAGCCGCCAGACATCGATGTCGACTTCGAACACGAGCGGCGTGAAGAAGTCATCCAGTCCCTCTACAAACGTTACAGCCGGGACCGCGCCGCACTCGCCGCGACGCTCATCACTTATCGACCGAAGAGTGCGATCCGCGATGTGGGCAAAGCTCTGGGTCTTGATCTCGACCAGGTGGACCTGCTCGCCAAATCGCTCTCGTGGTGGGACCACAAGGAAGTACTCGGCGAGCGATTGCGCGAAATCGGTGTGGACCCGGAGCAGTTGACGATCCGCCGCTTTATCGCCCTCGTCAGTGAACTTCTCGGCTTTCCACGACACCTCTCCCAGCACGTGGGCGGGTTTGTTATCTCGCGAGGACCACTCTCACAGCTGGTCCCCGTAGAAAACGCAGCGATGCCGGATCGCACCGTCATCCAGTGGGACAAAGACGATCTCAAGTCCTTAGGCCTCCTCAAAGTGGATGTGCTCGCCCTCGGTATGTTGACGGCGATTCGCAAGTGTATCGATGCAGTGAATGCCTTTCGTGGTACTTCTCATAGCACTTCTCAAGGTACTGGGCTCACTGTCGCGCGTATTCCCGCTGAAGACCCGGAGACCTACCGCATGTTGCAACGCGGCGACAGCATAGGTGTCTTCCAGGTGGAGTCCCGCGCTCAGATCGCCATGTTGCCGCGCCTTAAACCCCGTCATTTCTATGATCTCGTCATTGAGGTGGCAATCGTTCGACCAGGACCGATACAAGGTGACATGGTGCATCCGTATCTGCGTAGGCGACAGGGCATCGAGCCCGTGCACTACTCCAACGACGAGGTGCGTCGTGTACTTGAACGCACCCTGGGTATCCCCATCTTCCAGGAACAAGTGATTGAGCTCGCCATGGTGGCGGCAGGGTTTACGGCAGGCGAAGCGGATCAACTGCGTCGCGCCATGGCGGCGTGGAAACGGCGCGGTGGCCTGGGTCATTTCGAAGCCAAACTGATCAATGGCATGTTGGCGCGAGGTCATGACCAGGACTTCGCCGAGCGGGTGTTCAAGCAGATTCAGGGTTTTGGTGAATACGGCTTTCCCGAGTCCCACGCCGCCAGTTTCGCGCTGCTGGTTTACATCTCCTCCTGGCTTAAACGCCATGAACCTGCTGCGTTTTATGCAGGGCTGCTGAACAGTCTGCCTATGGGGTTCTATTCACCGTCGCAGCTCATCCAGGATGCGCGTCGCCATCACATCGAAGTACGACCCGTGGATGTCGTCACGAGTCACTGGGATCACACCCTCGAGCCACGTGCCGAAATAAGCCCATCATTCGCCCACTCACAAGGCGCACTGCGGCTCGGATTGCGTCTTGTTAAAGGCTTGCGTGAAGAAAGCGCGCAGCGGCTTGTCAGCGCACGTCAGCTACAGCCATTTATCGACGCCACCGACCTTGCACGTCGAGCCGGACTCTCACGGCAGGACATGGAATACCTGGCACGCGCCGGAGCACTCGCCGGTCTCTCCGGACATCGTTACCAGGCGCATTGGGATGTGGCTGCTATTGACGAGCCGACGCCATTACAACAAGTGGCAGAAGAATCAGCAGACTACATCACCACCGTCGAGTTGCCCGCCCCCGCAGAAGCCAATGAGATCCTGCATGATTACCGTTATCTCAGTTTGTCGTTGCGCGCCCATCCGCTGACGCTGCTGCGTCAGCATCCAGAACTCGCTCGATCAAAGTGCGCCGCCGACCTCACCACATTTCGTCATGGCCAACTTGTGCAGATCAGCGGCCTCGTAACCGGTCGACAGCGCCCGGGTACTGCATCAGGGGTGCTCTTCGTTACCCTCGAAGATGAAACTGGTAACAGCAACATCGTCGTCTGGCGGTCACTACAGGAGCGTTTCCGCACGGCTCTGCTCGGCGGGCAGTTGCTCACGATCAAAGGCACGGTAGAGCGGGAAGGTGAAGTGATTCATGTGGTGGCCGGGTTTGTCATCGACCACACCGAACTGATCAATACGTTACTTCAAGGTGGGCCTGAAGAAGGCGCCGTCGGTAGCGCCTTTCAATCACGCGACTTTCGCTGAGTTCTCGATTTCGCGTACAGGAACAGTCTAGTGCCCGTTCGAGTCGTTGAAGCCCCGCCCTGCGGTAATCGCGTGTTGCAGGTCTTCCAGCATGAGACGCAAGTACGCGAGGTCTTTGCGAATATCCGAAAGTTCCGTTTTCATGCCATGACCCAAGCTATCGATAGCACGCTCAAGGGCGGTGAGCCGCTGAGTTAAATCGGCCTTGTCAAAGATGCCACGAGCGACGGTTTCCAGAGGACGGTCCGGTGAATCAAAAACCTCCTGCCGGACGCGCGGTGTACCTTGTGGAGCCGCATCATCGGATTCGTACGTGCCACTCAGGAATTCTTCGCCGATCTCCTCAGCAATAATGCCGACGTCTTCGCCGTCGATCACCTCAAGGGACTCGAGGAATGCAAACAACAACAACCGGTCGCAGAGGTTGTTGATGCGACGCGGCACACCATCACAAAACTCGTAGATCACCTCGAACGCCGTCCCGGTAAAACGAGGAAACTCCCTCCAACCGACTTTCTTAAGGCGATGTCCGATATAGGTCTGCGTCTCTTCAGCGCTGAGCGGATTGAGGTGGTAGGTAGTAATAACCCGCTGGCGGAGCTGTTCAAAGCCTTCCGATAACAACGTTGCCCGGAACTCTTGCTGACCAAGAAGAAAGATCTGTAAAAGCGGTTTTCCGTTCATCTGAAAGTTAGACAACATGCGCAGCTCTTCCACCGACATCGCTGGCAGGTTCTGGGCTTCATCGACAATCAGAAGGACATGACGGTTAGCGCGGACTTCTTGCTGGAAAGCGTGCTCAAGGTCTTTGAGCAGTTCGGCCTTGGAAGTTGCATGAGAGCGAATGCCAAACTCGGTCGCCACAAACTTGAGCAGATCTTCCTCATCGAGATTCGAACTGACCAGCGTGGCCACGGCCATCTGGGTTTGATCGAGATCTTTGAGCAGTGTTTGAACAAGGGTTGTCTTACCGGTGCCGACGTTGCCGGTAATCACGATAAATCCGTCGGCTTGACTCAGGCCGTACTGCAAAAAAGAAAGTGCCCGCTTGTGCTCTTTACTCGGATAGAAAAAGGATGCATCCGGCGAGAGCTGGAACGGCTTAGCGGAGAGTCCAAAGTGTTGTTCGTACATGAAAGAGAGGCACCCCTGCACGGAAAAAAAAGGCACGGAAAAAAATGCGGAAGAGAACTCTAGTCCAGAACCCTCAACCGGTGTTAATTGGTTACTTCGACCTGACGATCCGAATACCCGAAGCGCTTAGCGCACTGAGGTAAAGATCGCCATGCGCTGCTAACGAGCGGCTTCTTCTTCAGTTTGACCGTAACCGTATCCACAGCCATAACCGTAACCATAGTCGCTACCGAGGGGTCGGCTGGTTTTATTGAGCACAACACTGACGTTTGGATGTTCTTCAAGCAATTTCAGGGCGTGCAGCACGGCGTCTTGGGGTGTCTTGCCAGACTCAACCACCAAAAGAATCTGACTCATGTATTGAGCAAGCACCTTGGCTTCTGTCGTCACCAAGAGTGGTGGACCATCAAAAACGACAACCCGATTCGGATCCAGGCGTGAGAGAGAACGCATGCGGCGCTGCATGGTCACGCTCGCATAGAGCTCATCAATGTTGTCTCGCGAAGTTCCAGACGGGAGTAACTCAAGACGATCAACATTCGTGGCAAGCGTAAAAGCGTCCGGGTGCACGCTCGAGTCGGCCAGCGCTTCAGTCAATCCACGGTCACCAGTGAGATCGAATTGTCGCGATAAGTCCCGCTTCGCAACATCTGCGTCTACGAGCAACGCACTTCGATCGATCTCCGCAGCAATGCTGATCGCCAGATTGGTTGACGTATACGTTTTACCCTCACCCGGCAACGCGCTCGTCACCATAATGAAGTTGTGTGATCGCATATCCTTCGGCCCAGTCTCCGCAGACGGGCGACCTAACAAGGCTTCCGCTTTGCGAATATTGAGCAGCAACGGGCGCTTCATCCGGCGCATCTCACGCGCCAGCTGCGACCGCCCTTCTTTTGGGGACAGAAAGCCGCGAGCCGCCATGGCGTCAATGTCAAAATCGCAACGACCCGCGAGTGGCCGACGCCGGCTGCTGATGCGCTCTTCCAGCGAATGAACCGGTTCGGATTTACGGGCCGGACGAGGAGTTGGCGTTGGGGGCTCTTCGCCATTACCCTGCGCAGCTGCTCTTTCGATTGTGCTCATAGTGTCGCTGTGAAAACGCCCGAATCCGATTCATTGATGGACGCCCGTAGGGTTTGCCCACTCCGGTCTTCAGTCCACGAATGGTACAGGCAGCTCGGCAAACGCTTTATAAGGTATTGAAAGAAGTGCGATACAGCGCAAGGAAATCCTGCGCACAAACCCCGAACTGTCTGGTCTGTGGAAATAACGCAGGATGGACTCGGATATACTGCGATCTCACGACAAGGATCCCCTGAATGCATCAGTTGACCGATCTCGGCCAGGTCCAGCTCGCGATCATTGGCCTCGGTTATGTCGGACTGCCGCTTGCGGTAGAATTCGGCTCCCGAATACCCACCACTGGTTTTGACATCTCGACGCGACGAGTCGATGAACTTCGTCGACACCGGGACAATACGTTGGAAGTCTCTTCGGTAGAGATGCAGATAGCAAAAAAGCTGACTTTCACCACGGAAGTTGAGGACATTGCTGAATGCAACGTTTTCATCGTCACTGTGCCGACGCCAATCGACCAATACCGGCGTCCCGACCTTGGTCCGCTGCTTGCCGCGAGTAAAACCATAGGGGTAGTGCTCAAACCGGGTGACGTCGTGATTTACGAATCTACGGTTTACCCTGGCGCGACTGAAGAAGATTGTGTACCTGTGCTAGAGCAGGTCTCGGGCCTCACCTGCAACCAAGATTTTTGGGTTGGCTACAGCCCGGAACGAATCAATCCCGGCGACAAGGCACATCGCTTGCCCAACATCCACAAGGTGACATCCGGCTCAACCCCGCAATCCGCTGAATTCATCGATCGCCTCTACAACATGATCATCACCGCTGGGACACACAAAGCGCCTGGTATTCGTGTCGCTGAGGCTGCAAAGGTGATCGAGAACACCCAACGCGACCTCAATATCGCGCTCATCAACGAACTCGCGCTCATCTTCGAACGCATGAACATCGATACCGAAGATGTGCTCGCAGCCGCTCGGACGAAGTGGAACTTTCTGGACTTTCGTCCGGGTCTCGTCGGTGGTCATTGCATCGGTGTGGACCCCTATTACCTCACGCACAAGGCCCAAGCTTTGGGCATTCACCCTGAGGTCATCCTGTCTGGAAGACGCATTAACGATGGCCTTGGTGAACACATCGCTGACCGTGTCGTGATGTTGATGACGCAGAATGGGATTAACGTGGTTGGTAGCCGGGTCTTAGTACTCGGACTCGCCTTTAAGGAAAACTGCCCGGATATCCGCAATACCCGCGTGGTTGATCTGATTCGAGGTCTCGCCCGATACAACCTCTCCGTCGACATAGTGGATCCCTGGGTTGATCCTGACGAAGTGCGCCATGAGTACGGACTACAGCTCTGCGAAGTGGCTGATCATGGCGCCTACGACGCTATCGTGCTCGCGGTTGGCCATGAACAGTTCAAGGCGATGGGCGGCGTAGTGCGAGAATTTGGACGCGAAAAGTGTGTCATCTTCGACGTCAAGCACATCCTTCCTCGTGAGATCGTTACCGCCCGCCTCTAAAGGCGTCGGATCCCTCCATGAAGATTCTTGTCACTGGCGCTGCTGGCTTTATCGGTAGCGCCACCACACGACGTCTGCTTGATCGCGGGGATGAAGTTATCGGCATCGATAACCTGAGCCACTACTACGACGTCTCGCTGAAAGAAGCCAGGCTGCAACGGCTGCTTGGACGACAGGGATTCACCTTTCACCGGCTCGATATCGGTGATGCTGCGGCCATGCAAAGCCTCTTTCGCGAGGCAAAACCCGATCGCGTTGTCCACCTGGCCGCACAGGCCGGCGTGCGTTACTCGCTGGAAAATCCCCAGTCCTATATTGACGCCAACATCACTGGATTTCTCAACGTGCTTGAAGGCGCTCGTCATCATGGTTGCGGGCACCTGGTCTTCGCATCATCGAGCTCTGTTTACGGCAGCAACCGCAACATGCCGTTCTCGGAACACAACGGCGTCGATCACCCCACCAGCCTTTACGCAGCGACCAAAAAGAGCAACGAGCTGATGGCGCATACCTACGCTCATCTTTTTGGAATTCCCTGCACGGGTCTGCGCTTCTTTACGGTCTATGGTCCCTG
>SYFY01000005.1 GCA_005799745.1 Gammaproteobacteria bacterium | reverse complement strand
CCGGACGTGCCAGAACTCATCCGCGGCAAAACCGGTCGTATTATGGGCCATCTGATGTCACTGCTTACCCTCATGAAAGGCCAGCCGCTGGCCTATAACAAGGACAACCAGGAAGACAAAGAGCCTCTGTTTGACTGCATCGATACGCTCACCAATTGCCTTACGGCGCTTAATGGCCTCATTCCTGCGCTTGAAGCTAACCGGGAAAACATGGCCGCAGCGGCCGTAAATGGCTACACAACTGCCACAGACCTCGCGGACTACCTGGTCAAACGTGGCATGCCCTTCCGTGATGCGCACCATGTGGTGGGCAGAGTCGTCGCCCGCGCGGTGCGCGAGAAACGCCATCTTCACGAGTTTTCCCTCGTCGAACTGCAACAGGAAGGCGGTGGATCAAACGTCGTCGCCGAGGACGTTTACACCGTGCTCGCCCCACTCGGCTCGGCGAGTGCACGCAACCACATCGGTGGAACTGCGCCCCTGGCCGTCGCGGCAGCACTGGAACGCGCGAAACAACGCATGGCTAAGTGATCTGAAGCGTTAGTACCGGCCTTTCCTATACTTCAAGAGCTTCCGCATCAGGGACCTAAAAAAACGAAGGAAAGGACTCCACCGAACATGGTTGTTCGCCAGCTGCATGTGACACCGAAGATCTCACGCAAGGCGCCGGAACTCGACGTCGTCGCGGTACGAGCGATCGGTCAGCGGTTCGCCATACATCACCGCCAACGTTACATCGACGCTCTCGGCAAACTCGATGGTCGAAAGCGTGAAATTCTCGCTGCTCTGCCCCTGTTCTTTCACTGCAACCACCCGTCGTTACCGGGTCATCTTCGCGATGCTCCCTCCGGCATCTGGGGTCATATTCCCAGCGGCGCTGACCTCGCGGCCATTCACCGTTTTGCTCGCAGTTTCGACGCATCGCTGAAACCTGCGCGTCAGGACATTGACGCGATTTGCCTCATGGGCAGTGGTGGAAGCCTGGGTCATACCGCGGACAGCGACATTGATCTCTGGGTTTGTTGTGATGAGACGTTGCACGATGCGTTGTTACCCAAACTCCGCGCTATTGAACTGTGGGCTTACCAACAAGGTCTCGCTGTTCAGGGCTTTCTAGTCGATCCGGCACACTTTCGAGATCCGGCGAATTCAACGCATGGTCCACTTTTGCTGGATGAGTTCTATCGCAGTGGCATTCACCTCACTGGCAAGATCCCCCTCTGGTGGTATGTCTCCGGCACCACCGCGACCGAGTACGAAACATCAGCGAAAGAGCTCATGGACATTCGCTTCGTTCGCCAGGAGTCGGTTCTGGATTTTGGTCCGGTGGGCCAGCCGGATCTCGAGACGTTATGTGCCGCTGGTATGACCGAACTCAGCCGGGCGCTGCAAACACCCCACAAATCGCTGCTCAAGCTCGCCCTCGTTGAGTCATACCTCAATCACGCTGAACGGCCTTTGTTGTCCAGCCACTACCACCACCTGATGCGTACCGGCGTCAGCGACATCACCCGTCTCGATACCTACTACATACTCTTCGACTACCTCAGCGCCTCTCCCACGAATCGGCTGTCCACATTCAGCGCCCAGGACTTGCGTGAAATGTTCGTGCGCAAGATCGTCAGTCGCGGTCGTGAAATTCCGAGATCAAGCCAGCTGGCTTCGGAAATCCGGACATGGGGATTTGGCGACGAACGAATTCAAGCTTTACGTCATCCGCAGCGGATGAGTCTCAGTTCCACCCTTGAAGAAGCGAAGCTGTCTTTGGCGTTGCAACACAAAGGCATTCAATTCGGGCGGCGCCTAAGCATGTTGTCGCCTCGCATCCGTCCGGAACTCATTACCCTCGAAAACATATTCGAGTCCTACGCGAGACCAGAGGATCCAGCACTTCGACCGATCAATCCGGCGCTACTGCCTGCCATTCGTCCACACCTCGAAATTCGCCGGGTGAGGCGACAGTGGCGTTTGATGGAGGCCGACAACACATTACGCACAGCAAGCACTTGGGCCGAACTTCTGCTTTGGCTCACCTGCAACGGCATCGAGTGCCAGCGCCTCCAATCACCGACCGCCTGGTTCGACCAAGCAGCCGACTTCTGGCTGGAAGCGACCACTCGCCCGTTTGATCTCTTGTTGTTCTTCAATCCACTTCCTGACCCGAATGACGACGGTGATCGTGTCATCACTGCGTTTGATGATCCGCTCTCCTACAGTGGACTGTCGATCTGCAAGGCACGCATGGTGTGGTGTGTGGAGCGTTCCAGTGATCAGTTCACGTTGAACGAGCACCTCGGCGAGGCCGGCGTACTTAAAGCACTGCTCGCCGCACTACAGAATAACGGTGCAATCGAAGTAGCCGGTGCGACCTACGAAGACAAATTGCTGGTGAGGCGTGTGATCTCCCTCTTGCACCAGGGTCGCTCACGACTGGAGATCGACGGCGTATTTGAGCTCGCCATCGGGCGGAGCCGCTACGCCATCAAGCGTGACAATAGCGGACAACTCAGCTGCCACTTGATCCCTCATGCTGGGCACACGACAGACTCACTGTGATCATTGAGCCAGAGCGCGGCGTGGTATGATCAACCGCCTCAAACTATCAGGAGCGCTTCGGTGCGCTGGTTGATCATCATCGCCTTCAGCCTTATGACGGCGACTTGCGGCCAGAAGGGTCCGCTGTACATCCCCGAGTCGTCAGTCAGCGCAGGCTTCTAACCCGATGCTCGAACGTCGCGCTGACGGCTTCTTCGTCGAAGAAGTCCAACTCGATCATATCGCCGAGTCGGTCGGCACGCCGGTTTGGGTGTACTCCGAAAACCAGATCATGTCGCGTCTGCAGCGTTTGCAGTCTGCCTTTGCTGCTTTTTCCTACCAGATCTGTTACGCCGTCAAAGCCAACTCGAATCTGTCGATCCTCAAACTCTTCAAAGACGCCGGTGCCGGTTTCGACATCGTTTCCGGCGGCGAGCTTGAACGTGTGCTGTCTGTGGGTGCAGATCCTTCGACAGTAATCTTCTCCGGTGTCGGCAAACGCACCGATGAGATCGACTTTGCATTGAAGGCAGGTATCGGCTGCTTCAATGTCGAGAGCGAGGCTGAACTCGTTCGGTTGGCTTCGCGCGCCAAACTGCTCGGTCGGGTTGCTCCCGTGTCCTTGCGCATCAATCCTGACATCGATGCACGAACCCACCCTTATATCTCCACGGGTCTTAAGGAGAGCAAATTCGGTGTGCCACTTTCTCAGGCTATCGAGCTCTATCGTCGAGCGGCGTCCGATCCCGCACTGAAAGTGACCGGCATCGATTGCCATATCGGCTCGCAGATTGGTGAAACCGCGCCGCTGCTCGAAGCGCTTGATGAAATGCTCAAGTTGCGAGCATCTTTGGAAAGTGCTGGCATTCCAGTCCACCACCTGGACCTCGGCGGCGGATTTGGTATCGCTTACCAAAACGAGCCCGACTTTGACGTCGAGGCTTATGGCCGAGCCATCGCCAAAAAAGTGCGTGGTCTTGATCTGACACTGATGTTTGAGCCGGGACGCTTTTTTGTCGGCAATTCCGGATTGTTGCTGACACGAGTCGAATATCTGAAGCCCGGCGCGACCACCACTGATCGCAGCTTCGCGGTAGTGGATGCCGCCATGACTGAGTTGATTCGCCCTGCGCTTTATTCCGCTTATCACGAGATCGTCCCACTGGCGTCCACTCACGAGCTACCACGTGTCTGGGATATCGTCGGGCCGGTCTGCGAGAGTGGCGACTTTCTCGCCAAGGATCGAAGTCTGGCGCTCACGCCTGACATGCTGCTCGCGATCCTTTCCGCCGGCGCCTACGGTTCGGTGCAATCATCGAACTACAATACCCGCCCACGTGCCGCGGAAGTGTTGGTGAGCGGTTCAGAAATTCGCACCATCCGTCGCCGAGAGACGTTACGGGAACTTCTCGCTATCGAACGCGAGAGCCTGCAGGGGAGCCTGTAGATGCGACTTCGATTCAGCAAGATGCATGGCCTCGGTAACGACTTCATGGTCATCGATGCCGTTACCCAGGAAGTGACTCTAACGCCCGAACAAATCCGCACGTTTGCTGACCGCCACACGGGCATCGGCTTTGATCAGCTATTGATGGTGGGTCCACCCACCGACCCAACGGCCGACTTCTGGTACCGCATCTACAACGCCGATGGCACGGAAGCGGAACAGTGTGGCAACGGTGCTCGCTGCGTCACGCTGTTTGTGGAACAGAACGACCTGGCCTCGCGTGAATCATTGGTGTGGCAAACCGTCAACGGCCGCATCGTCACTCGCAGCATCGGCGATCAACAGATCGAAGTGGACATGGGTGAGCCGCGTCTTCTGGCAGAGCAGATTCCGGTACTCGCTCCTATAGATACCATGACCCACTGCGTGCACTTATGCGCCAACGATCAAACCTTCGAAGCAGTTCCCGTTTCTATGGGCAACCCGCACGCGGTGTTGTTTGTGGACAGCGTGGTATCAGCACCGGTGGTTGACATTGGCTCGCAGCTCACGCGGCATCCCCTGTTTCCAGAAGGCGCGAACATCGAGTTCTGCGAAATCGTTGAGCCCGGCTTTATCAGGCTCCGAGTATTCGAACGCGGTGTCGGCGAAACGCGAGCCTGTGGCAGCGGTGCCTGCGCCGCCGTTGTCGCTGGCATCATGACGGCAAAACTACGTGATCGCGTAAAGGTCTCGTTACCTGGCGGCAAGATTCGAGTGAGCTGGGGTGGGCCGGGTCAGACGCTCAAGATGATCGGGCCAGCAACGCTTGTCTACGAGGGGAGCCTCGAAGTCTGATGGCATCCAGTGACACCTCCACGCTGGACGATACGTCCGTCACCGAGTACCTGCGCCAACATCCAGACTTTTTCATGCCGAGGTCGTGGCTCATCGGTGAACTCCATCTCCCACACGATACCGGCAATGCCATCTCGCTGATCGAGCGGCAAGTTCGCATCCTGCGCGACCGCAACGTGACCATGCGTAAACGCCTGAATGAGCTGCTGCAAGCTGCCCGCGATAACGACGCCCTCTTCGCAAAAACCCGCTCACTGACGTTGGCCTTGCTCGATGTGACCAGCTGGCAGGAACTCAACGAAGTGCTGGCGACCAACATGCTTATCGACTTTGAAGCCGACTACGTGTGTTGCCACCTGCAAGGGGCTGATCTGAACCTCGACTACATCAGCGGCGCAGGAGATGAACTGCCAACCACGCGATTGAACGCCGGTGGTCAGGCGACGTGTATGGCTTTGCGAGACGATGAAATGAAGAGCCTGTTTCCACTGCAATCTCCAGACACCTCAGGCAGTGTTGTTTTCATTCCATTTCGACGTGGTGCAACAGAGGGTTGTCTGGTGGTGGGCTCGAAAGATCCTTCGCGCTTCAGCGCTGACATGGAAACGCTGTTTGTGCGTTATATTGGTGACGTGCTCTCCCGCACAGTCGCAAGATTGTCGTGACCGACCTGCTCGATTCGTTCTTACAATATCTCCAGTTCGAACGTGCGTACTCACCACTGACCATTTCCGCCTACCGTCACGACCTTGAAGTGTTTTCCACCTTTCTCGAAGGTCGACAACTGAATGTGGCGCACTGTAAGCACACCCACATCACGGAACATGTCGGCCGACTTCGACGCGACGGGCTCTCGCCTCGCTCCGTACAGCGGCATCTGTCGAGCATCAGGCGTTTCTTTCACTTTCTTAAGTCGAAAGGCCAGGTGCAGGACAACCCTGCGACGGTGGTGTCCGGTCCCAAGAAAAAAAACCGACTTCCTTCCGTGCTCGATCCCGACCAGGTTCAACAGCTGCTCTCCTGGTCACCCGAGACGGACCTCGAAAAACGTGATCGCGCCATCATCGAGCTGTTGTACGGCAGTGGATTGCGTCTTGCTGAACTGGTGGCCGCCCGGATCAGTGATACCGATCTTCCAAACGGATCGATCACGGTCCTGGGCAAGGGACAGAAGACGCGCCAAGTACCACTCGGTAGTCACTGCATTTCTGCGATTCGAGTCTGGCTCGCCACGCGACCCAGCGCTTCACGCGATGCACCACTCTTCACCGGTCGTGGTGAGTCACCCATCAGCCCGCGTACGGTGCAGCGGCAACTCAAGCTCATCGCCTCCCGACAATTGCAGACGGATGCGCCCTACCCGCACATGCTGCGCCATAGTTTTGCGAGCCACATTCTGGAATCGTCGGGTGATTTGCGTGCAGTTCAAGAACTACTCGGCCACGCCAACTTGTCGACAACGCAGGTGTACACGCACCTCAACTTTCAGCATCTCGCCGATATCTACGATCGTGCCCATCCGCGTGCACATCAGTCGGCTTCGGATGTTGCGGCGAAGAAAGAATGACCCGTAAGCTGCTCACCTTCGATCTCGACAACACCCTGTGGGACGTGGACTCGGTCATCATCACAGCAGAAAACACGATGCGGACTTGGCTGCGCGAACATGTACCCGAAGTGGTCGCCCTTTATGAAAACAAAGGGATCGTGGAGATTCGTGCTCAGGTAGTCGCTGATCATCCCGATCTCAAACACAATCTTTCGCGCTTGCGCACGCTGATCGTGCAAAGGTCCATTGAGGCCTGTGGTTATTCTTCGACGGAAGCGGAACGACTGGCACTAGGTGCGTTCGAAGTCTTCATGGACGGTCGTCACAAAGTGCAGTACTTCGACGGTGCACTTGAAGTCCTCGACCACTTGGCGACGCGCTACACGTTGGCCGCCTTGTCAAACGGCAATGCCGACATCGCTCGCCTCGGTTTAGATCGTTACTTCAGTTTCTCGTGTTCTGCAGCGGAAGTTGGGCGCAGTAAACCCGCTCCGGACATGTTCCTCGCTGCTCTTCAAAAATCAGGAATTCACGCTTCGAACGCGGCCCACATTGGCGATCATCTGCAAGACGATGTAGCCGGTGCGCAAGCGGTCGGGATGCATACGGTGTGGGTAAACCTGAAAGCCATCGAAAGACCGGCGGACACAGCTGCACCCTCTGCAGAAATACAGAGGCTGCGAGCGCTTCCAGCCACCCTCGACAAACTCTTCAGTTAGCGCTGGTCATCCGTCCGCGGTCGCGGATGAATCCTTTGACGACAGCTACGTCCGCTGGCAGCACCGTTCTCCGAGCTGATTTTCCACGGAGCGCTTCAAGTACCGGGTGAACAGCCGAGCCCGGCTCCAATACGGCATCCACGACTTCAGGAAACTTGGCTGGATGAGCGGTGCCGATACAGACCATCGGTCGCAGCGTCGGATGACGTGACGCCGCCATCAGACCCACCGATGTGTGGGGATCCGCGACATAAGCAGTCTGTTTACGGACTACGCGAATCGCCTGCTCGGTATCCCCATTGGTCACCGCTGTGGCCAGGAACAGCGGATCCTCGGGACGACGCCCGATGCTCGCTTTGCCAGTCCGGCTGAAGTCATCCATAAAGGCACGAACTTTCGCTGGGTCCTCACCAAACCAGTAGAAAAGGTAACGCTCGAAGTTACTCGCGACTTGGATATCCATGGCCGGTGAATGGGTGAAGCGCACTTCGCCGCGGGTGTATTCACCTGAATTAAAAAACCGCGCAAGGATGTCGTTTTCATTGGTCGCAAGCACAAGCTTCTGTATCGGGAAGCCCATTCGGCTCGCGACATATCCCGCGAAGACGTTGCCGAAGTTACCCGTCGGCACACAAAACGCTGGAGCCTCATCAAACTTCAGGCTCGTATAGCCGTAGTACACCACCTGGGCCAACACTCGTGCCCAGTTCACAGAGTTCACAGCGCCGAGTGAATACGCCTGTTTGAATTCGAGATCACCAAAAACCGTCTTCACGATGGACTGGCAGTCATCGAAGCTGCCTTCGATCGCCACGCAGTGCACATTGGCGTCAGGCACTGTCGTCATCTGCAGTTCTTGCAGCGGACTGACCCGACCCAGAGGGAAGAGGATGAAGATATCGATGCCTGCACGGCCCCGGACTCCTGCAATAGCGGCACTCCCCGTATCACCCGACGTTGCACCCACGATGTTGAGGTGGCCACCACGTTCTTCGAGGATGTGTGTAAACAGCCCACCGAGGAGCTGCAGGGCGACATCCTTGAAGGCGAGCGTCGGGCCATGAAAGAGTTCGAGGACAGAGACATCGCCGACCTCAACAAGACGCACCACGTCCTTTTCAGAAAAGCTGGCGTAGGCGTCGTCGATCAAACGATCCAGTGTGGCTGGAGTGATGTCTTCGATGAAGTACGACAGCAGTGCTTTGGCGAAATCGATATAGCCAAGTCCACGCCACGCCTCCAGCTGATCACGGACATCCGGAAGGACTTCAGGGACCAGCAGACCACCATCGTCGGCCAAGCCCATCATCACCGCATCTTTAAAGGGAATACCGCGAACGTTGCCGCGTGTGCTCATGTACTTCATGACAGGCGCCGAGTACGAAAGGGCGGCATGTTAAGGAATCTCTGATTAATGTCCATTTCCGCCATAACTTCGATGATCGTCGCTCCAAAAAATCGCGGGACTACTGCATTTTCGCGATTTTTCTACGCTCCTCTCGCCTCGTTCTGACGAAAATACTCAATTAATCAGTGTTTCCTCAAGGAAACTCTGCCCATATCACTCTCGCGACTTAGGCAGAGCTACCCGAAAAACACAGGTTGGTACGTCTCAGATGGACCCGCGACCGTAGTTGTTTTCCGGCTTCCGCGGCGGATCAGCGCGAAAGTCTTTGGGCACCTCAGCAATTCGGCCACCTTGTTTGAGGAACGCCTCAACGTCACTGGCCAGCGACTGTCGTGTGTTTTCCTTGGCGGCAGACGAGTGGCTCAAAATCTCCGTCGAGAGTGCCGTATCGATATCCGGTGTCGTGCTCATGTTCCCCGCTCCTTTAAATTCAACAGACGGGGGTAGTTATAGTTCAGGGTCAGGATCCTGCAAGTCGAAACCCGGTCGAGCCGTCAAATTAACCGGTTTCACGCCTCAAACGGCTGAGGGTCCGGTCTCGCCAGTACGGATTCGCACGACTTCTTCGAGATTGGTGACAAAAATCTTCCCATCACCCACCTTGCCCGTGGACGCAGACTTGGTGATCGTCTCGATCACCTGATCGAGCATGCTGTCGTCGATTGCGACTTCAATTTTCACCTTGGGCAAAAAGTCGACGACATACTCGGCGCCGCGGTACAGCTCGGTGTGACCTTTCTGCCGTCCAAACCCTTTGACCTCGGTGACGGTCATGCCCTGCACACCGATATCAGAAAGCGCTTCCCGAACATCATCGAGCTTAAACGGCTTCACAATCGCCGTAATGAGTTTCATGCGTACGTCCTCCTGTGGAATTCACTGATCACAACCGATGCCGCCCGCTCCTGCGCCTACGTGACATTCATCGGTCTTTCACCAGCAGGCTGCGCGTACCAGCCTGCTGCGTGGTGGCGTGGTGGCGTGGTCGCGTGGTGTTCATTTTGCCGCAATTCGATGTCACCGGGCGGCCGCGTGATGCCTAAATCACGACAAAGACCGCAATGGTGCATAGCCAGGTACATGAAGCAGCAACTGTGCCAGCAAAAAAACCTGAACAGCCCTCGCATCGGGGCTGTTCCGCACCATTTTGACGCCTTCGCCCTCGAAGTGCTCAGAGCTCCGCACTGCTTCGGGGCAGGCGCTCGTCTCACAACCACACGGGCCGCGGCGACTTGGTCAGCCATCCTCCACACCGTAGGATGGTCAAACACTCCAGACGCAGACCCACCCATGGATTCAACCCGCCCGCCTTTTGACGCCTTCGCCGCAGACGCCCGGCGTTTATTCGACTCAGTGACCTCCCGGCTCGGACCGAATGCTCCCAGCGCTGCGAGTTCACTCCTCGATCGTCTGCAGCTCACACCACGTAGTGAAGTTGATCGCTTGCGCTCAGAGATTCTTGCCTTGGAACAACGGCTCACAGAGCTCGAGTCACGCCTCGCGGAACTCACGGCAAAGACATCCTCCTGATTCAACGTGAACCTGCAGACCGTCCACACCCGAGCGCAGGTGGGCATCGACGCGCCATCTATCGCCATGTAAACCCATCTGCAGAACGACACACCCGGATTCATTCTGGTCGGCCTGCCTGAATCGGCACTGCGCGAATCTCGCGTACGGGTGAAGAGCGCCATCCAAAACTGTGGCCTGCCTTATCCGCTTAAATGTGTCGTTGTTAACCTCGCGCCAGCAGACCTCGCCAAAGAAGGTACACGTTACGACCTTGCCATCGCCATCGGCATACTCGCTGCCAGCCAGGTGATTCCGATAACAAAGCTGCACACGCTCGAGTTTTTGGGCGAGCTTGGCCTGTACGGCGAAGTGCGTGCTATTCGAGGCGTCTTGTGTGCTGCGCTGGCGGCACGCGCTTCAGGCAGAACGATTATCGTGCCGAGAGAGTCCTTGGATGCCTATTCCCGTGTGCGGAAAGACGTCATCGGTGTCTCTTCGCTCCGGGAAGTGATCGAGTACCTCCAGGGCCGAACGCTCAAGGGAAGTTCCGAACCCGTGACTCCGATGTCGACGACAGTAGTAGAACAGAGTCGTTACGCGGCCATCATCGGCCAGGAGGCTGCAAAACGCGCATTGGCCGTCGCAGCTGCGGGTGTCCACCACGTTCTTTTGATGGGGCCGCCCGGTGCAGGGAAAACGTTGCTCGCACGGTCGTTGACTGAACTCTTGCCACCTCTCGGTGAACAGGAAGCGGTTGAAGTGGCAGCGATTCACTCCGCCGCTGGCGTTGAGCCACCACCAGATCGCAAGCCACCGTTGCGAGCACCTCACCACACCGCGTCCGCGGCAGCGTTGATTGGTGGTGGTCCCATGGCTCGACCGGGTGAAATTTCACTGAGTCATCGAGGCGTTCTCTTTCTCGACGAAATGCCTCACTACGGATCCGCCGCGCTCGACCACCTGCGCCAACCACTGCAAGAAGGCGAGATCATGATCTCGCGCGTACGCATCAGCGTGCGGTATCCGGCTGCGTTCCAATTGATCGGCGCTATGAACCCCTGCCCACAGGGTCGCACCTGCAAGATGGATACATGCCAATGTTCACCCCAGGATCGATTGCGCTATCAACGCCGCATTTCCGGGCCGTTGCTCGATCGCATCGATCTGCATGTGCGCGTCAGTGAACTGCCCGCCAGCGTTCTCGCCACAGAAAGAGCCGGAACGCCGGCAGAACCCGTGCGCACAAAGGTGGCGGCAGCAAGGTCGCGCCAGATTGCGCGACAAGGTGTACTCAATAGCGCCCTCGGCCCGTCACAGTCACGTGAGGTGGCTCGTCTTACCGATGCAGCTTTACGACTCCTGGTGTCTGCGGTTGAACGCCAACACCTCTCTGCGCGTAGCTTTGACAAGATGGTCAACGTGGCGAGGACAGTCGCCGATCTGGCGGAGTGCGAGGAGATTCAGCCAGTGCACATGGCCGAGGCGTTGTCGTGGCGGGTGATCGACTGGGCTCACGGCGGAGCCGGATTCCAGCCCCGCTGAGTGCGGTGTGAATGACAGGGAGCCTACTGACCACCGATCACGGGAGCTGGCGCTACCAGGATCGATGGGTACCCTGGGGGTGTTAGCCGCCGGAGCTGTCCAGCATGTACTGGACGGCACCTTTGAGATCATCGTCTGAACAGGATACACAGGTGCCTTTGGCAGGCATGGCGTTCAGTCCGTTCAAGGTGCTCTGCATCAGTTCATCCATGCCCTTCGCTGCTCGAGGTCCCCACTGTTCCGCGTCGCCCAACGTGGGTGCACCACTCACGCCAGACGCGTGGCAAGCGAAACAGAACTTGTCGTAGACCTCCTGGCCGGACATCGGTCCCGATGCCGCAGCGGCGACAGCAGTGCCACAATCCTGTCCTGCCCTGCACACAGTACCGACCGGCTGAAGGCGCTCGCGAATTTGTGCTTCCGTGCCCGAAGGTGCTTCCTCAGCAAATGACCAAGGCGCCATGAGGATCGAACCCAGTATCAGGGCTTGCAGTGCTCGTACGATGCGAAATTGGGCCGGCTGAATCACCGTGTTGATCTCCTTTGGGACGTTTTGCAAGAGTCGTTTCAAACGTCATTAACCAGAAGCGTTGCTTACTCATGTCTTTGTCAGCGGTTCCGGCCTAGAACGATTGAGCACCGAACGGCGCGCGATTATACCCACCGAACGCTAACAGCACAGCCGCAAAACCCGAGGACGGTGAGCCCTGTTGAGTCGTCCGCCTTAAGGCTGATCAGAGAGACTGACTAGAACCGTGCCTTCCTCAACACGACCGCCTTGGACGCAGCCCACGGATTCCACGACGCCATCCTGCGGCGCGCGTACCTGATGTTCCATCTTCATCGCTTCAACGATGACAAGCACATCGCCACTCCGGACCCGGTCACCTGCCTTAACCCTAACTTCCAGAACCTGTCCTGGAAGGGGTGCCACGATGCCGCCCATTACGCCGCCCAGGACCACGAACCGGTCAATATCGTTGTCGAGATCTCGTACGACCCAGGTGTCTCCTCCCAACATCACATGCAGATCCGGTCCTGACCGTAGTACCAGCGCCCGTTGGTTCAGGCCTTCATGTTCAAACGTGAGCTGAACTGCGTTGGGATCGGCAACCTCACTCCACATGCTCGTGAGCCGCCCCGTGGATGAGGAAAGCTCAACCACGTGGGTCTCCCCCGCATAGGCCAAGCGGCAGGTGACTTGGGGTTCAAGGTTGGGTGTGAAGTCATCTACTCGCCCCCAAGCACTGTCGATTCTGTACTGCGATGTGGGATGAACCACTGACCGCGACAGCCCAACCGCCGCCAATGCGGCAGCCTTGAGCGCCGGCGTCTGATCCACGCTGACGAGTTCCTCATGGTGCGCATCACAAAATCCGGTCGTGTATGTACCCGCAACAAAATCCGGTGTGGCCAGTGCGCGCACCAGATAACCGGTGTTGTGGGAGAGACCGCTGATTCGAGTTGATGCGAGCGCACTGCGCAGCCGCCCTAGAGCTTCCTGTCGGGTCGCTCCATGCGCGATGACCTTGGCGATCATCGGATCGTAGTGGATGCCCACCGCGTCGCCGGTTTCAACGCCAGCATCCACACGAACACCAATCGGGAACTCGACTTTCAAAAGCTTGCCAGTCGAAGGCAAAAATCGTTTCGCGGGATTTTCCGCGTAGATGCGCGCTTCGACCGCATGCCCGTTGAGGCGAACCTCGTCTTGTTGCAAGGTCAGACGTTCACCGGCTGCGATGCGTAGCTGCCACTCGACGAGGTCAAGCCCGGTGATGACCTCCGTCACCGGATGTTCGACCTGCAGACGGGTG
>SYFY01000065.1 GCA_005799745.1 Gammaproteobacteria bacterium | reverse complement strand
CTGAAAAACCATGCTGACCACCTTGCCGCGAACCTTGCGCAGATTCGCGATCGGCGCATCCAGCAGGCTCTCGCCGTTGATCTCGATGGCACCTCCGGGGTGGTTGGCGGGCGGATAACCCAAGAGCCGCAGCACCGACAACGCCGTGACACTTTTCCCGGAACCCGACTCACCCACCAACGCTACAGTCTCGCCGCGATCCACATGCAGGCTGACGCCATGCACCACTTCTGTCGCGCCAAACGCCACCTTCAGGTCACGAATCTGCAAGACACGCATCAGGTTGCGCTCCGGACGGGCAATGACCGACGGGGATCGAGCGCATCACGAACGGCCTCACCGATGAAGATCAGCAAGGTGAGCAATGTTGCCAGAGTGAAGAACACCCCAAGGCCGAGCCACGGCGCGTGCAGGTTGGACTTGGCGAGGGATAACAACCGACCCAGCGATGGAGATTCCAACGGCAGTCCGAAGCCCAGGAAGTCGAGGGCCGTGAGCGACGTAATCGAGCCGTTCAGCAGAAAGGGCACAAAGGTCAACGTCGCCACCATGGCATTGGGCAGGACATGACGGCGCATGATGCGCACATCACTCACACCGAGCGCCCGGGCCGCACGGACAAACTCGAAGTTGCGTGCCCGCAGGAATTCAGCACGCACGACACCCACCAACGACATCCACGAGAACAGCGACAGGATCGCGATGAGCCACCAGATATTGGTTTCAACGATGCTGGCGAGAATGATCAGGATGAACAGTACCGGCACTCCCGCCCAGATCTCGACAAACCGTTGCCCGAGCAGATCCACATAACCACCGAAGTATCCTTGCATCGCACCGACCGCCACACCCACCGAAGCACTGATGGCGGTCAGGGTCAATCCGAAAAGTACCGACAGACGAAAGCCGTATAACAAACGGGCGAACACATCCTGGCCAAAGACGTCGGTACCGATCCAGTGAGTGGAGTCCGGAGGCGAAGGTGCGACATCGATGGACCAGTCGATGGTGTCGTAGGAAAACCGTACCGGCGGCCAGAGTGCCCAGCCATCGGTCTCGATCCGGGCCAGCATGAACGGGTCCCGATAGTCCGCACTGGTTTCGAGCACGCCGCCCAGTTCAATCTCGCTGTAGTCGATGAGTACCGGCACGTACCACTCACCATCCAGTCCCATCAGTATGGGTTTGTCGTTGGCGATGAACTCGGCAAAGAGCGACAGGGTAAACAACACCAGGAAGATCCTGAGTGACCACCAACCCCGGCGGTTGGCCTTGAAGAGGGCAATGCGGCGACGCGTAACCGGATTCATCCGCTGCGCTCTTCGAAATCGATGCGTGGATCTACCACGACATACATGAGATCCCCGACCAGATGCATGATCAGTGAGATCAGCGTGAAGCAGAACAGCGTGCCGAAGAGAATCGGATAGTCGCGTTTGATCACGGCTTCGTAGCCGAGCAGTCCCATACCATCCAGCGAGAAGATCACTTCGATCAGCAGCGCACCCGTAAAGAGAATCCCGACGAAGGCGCCGGCAATGCCGGCAACCACGATCAACATCGCATTACGAAAAACATGACCATAAAGCACACGCTTTTCAGACAGACCCTTGGCTCGCGCAGTCAAGACGAACTGTTTGCCGAGCTCTTCGAGAAAGCTGTTCTTGGTGAGCATCGTGAGTGTCGCGAAACCACCGAGCGTCAATGCCGTGAGCGGCAACGCCAGATGCCAGAAGTAGTCGACCACCTTTTCAATAAACGTCATCGAATCGAAGTTGTCAGACGTGAGACCCCGCAGCGGAAACCAGTCGAGATAGGAGCCTCCCGCGAAGACCACGATCAGGAGCACCGCGATCAGAAATCCCGGAGTGGCATAGGCGGCAATGATGATTCCCGTCGACCACACATCGAACCGGCTGCCATCACGCACGGCCTTGGCCATGCCGAGGGGAATACAGATGAGATAGATCAGTAGCAGCGACCACAGCCCAAGAGAAATCGATACGGGCATACGTTCGACCACGAGATCGAGCACCGGCCGGTTCTGGAAATAGCTCTCGCCGAAATCGAGTTGGGCATAGTTCCAGAGCATGAGAAAGAAACGTTCGTGGGCCGGACGATCAAAACCGAACTGCTTTTCCAGACGCTCGACGAGCGCTGGATCCATGCCGGAACTCCCGCTATAGGCGTTGGTGGAACTCGGCCCCATGGTGCCGGCACTGGATACCGATGCCGTGGTCGACATGTTGAGGCCCGAGGCTTGCGCCATGACCTGTTCGACCGGACCACCCGGTGCAAACTGTACGATGACGAAGTTGATGATCATGATGCCGAGCAGGGTCGGCACAATCAGCGCAAGGCGTCTGAGGATGTAACGGCCCATCAGCGGTCTCCCACAAACTCGAGGACGCGCTGCGCTTTCGCTTCATCCCACCACCAGAGATCGTGGAACACGACTTCGCGATTGAGAATGCCATGGTCCGGCTTACCGAATTTGTCCCACCACACCAAAGCGTTTTTGGTCTTGGACATCACCGCGACGAAATAGAAATTCCATGAGAGGACCCGGTCCAGCGCCCGGGTCGCTGCAACAAACTCCTCCCAGGTGCGAGCCTTGTACATGTGCGCAATGAGTGCATCAACGGCAGGGTCGCGCATGTTCGACCAGTTGCTGCTGTACGCCTGATCGGCTGCGGAACTGTGAAAGGTATTGGAGACCAGCAGAGTCGGCGTGAAATCCGGCAGGAACCAAATGGCACCACCATCAAAGTCCCCCGAGCGCATGCGATACAACCAGTTGGAAACTTCCGGTGACTTGATGTTCGACGTGATCCCAAGCCTGCGCAGCTTGTTGGTATAAGGGATGAACGACCCACCCAGGGAAGGCGACACGGCAACCAGGCGGAGGTTAAACGGCTCTCCCGTCACCGCGTGCACCAACTTGTCATCATGGATCACCCATCCAGCTTGGCGGAACAGCTCTGCCGCGCGCAGCAGATTTTCCCTGTGCCAGCCACCACCCTGATTGGGTGGCAGGCGGAACGGTTCGCTGAACACACGTGGTGGTACCTTGTCGCGCAGGGGCTCGAGCAGCTTCAACTCAAGTTCACTGGGCAACCCCGTCGCCGCCAGTTCCGAGCCGTGGAAAAAACTTGTCGGGAGGCCCCAGAAGCCCCAGGACTTCTTGTTGGACCACTCACCATCGGACATCAACCACAGGGCTTCACGCACACGGATGTCCTGAAACCGCGGCTGTTCGAGATTCCAGAAGATCGGCCACCAGAGACCTGAAGGTCTCGAAATGGTGAACTCAGCCTTGTGCATGAAACCTTTGCGCACTGCAGGAATGTTGTAGCCCGTCGCCCACGTGGGTGGCACGGTTTCGAAGCGCAGGTCCACTTCGTGCCCCTTCACAGCTTCTGTCTGCACTTGATCGTCGCGGAAGTAGTCGATGCGGATGCGGTCGAAGTTGTAGCGTCCGCGGTTGATGGGCAGGTCTTTCGCCCACCAATCCGGAACGCGCTCCCATTCGATCCAGCGACCGATGGAAAAACGGCCGACCCGGTAAGGTCCAGAGCCCAGCGGCGGCTCTGTCGTGCCGCGCGTGATGTCGCGGTTCTTCCAGTAGTGCTTCGGCAAAATCGGCAGCAGACCGGCCCGCCGCGCAAGTACCGTATCGCCGCGGGCAGCTTCATCAATCATGAACCGGAATTCGCGAGGCCCGGTGACCTCGACCCGCGTGAAAGGTTGCAACGGGCTGGAGATGGTGGGTGTTGCCTTGCTCCGGTAAACGTCGAAGCTCCAGACCACGTCATCCACAGTGATCGGTTTGCCGTCATGCCATCTCGCGCCTTCACGCAACTTGAAGGCGATCCACCCGCCTTCAGGATCGATGGCGATGCCCTCGGCAAGATTGCCATAGAGGGCCGCCGGCTCATCCAGCGTAGGCTGCATCAGGGTGTCGTAGAGATAGTTGTCATGGGGAATCCAGAAGGACACCCCTTTCACTTCACGTCCGGTGAGCGCCAGTGAGTTAAAAGAGTCCCACGTCCCCATCTCGGCGAAGCGGATCATGCCGCCTTTCGGCGCATCGGGGTTCACATAACGGGTATGGATGAAACTGGTGGGCAGCTCCGGTTCCTTGAGGAACGCGTAGCCGTGGCGATAGTCCAGCGCTTGCGCCAGCGGAATGATCCCAATCGCCACCCCATAAGGAATGTGTTGTATCAACCAACTAAAAATGAATATCAATCGATTCATTGTTGACGTGATGGTGCTCTCCCCAAGCACATCGGAGCTTACCTGATTCGGCCTGCATGCAAACAAAGGAATATTCTTGGGTTGCCTGCGGGAAAGTGATCCCTCAGCATTCGATGACACGCCCTTCAATTGCCGGGTTATCGAACATTGGTATGAGCACAACAACTCAATCGCGTCCGTCGCACACCGAAGACGCACAAGCGCGTGTACTCGCTACCCTTCACGAACTCAGGCTCGAGCCACATCTCCTGGAGCTCGAAGCACATGGCTTCACCGTGCTCCGCAATGCGTTGTCTGCGGATCAGATTACCCGCGCGAGCGAGGCCATCCTGCACCGGGCTGAGAAGGATGCAGGCACACGCATTGATCCTGATCATGAAAGCGGTGTGCAATGGACGGGCCTCAAGTATCTCGCCTATCTGCTCTACGACGATCCGGTGTTCGAAGAAATCCTGCTGAATCCTGCGCCACTCGCGTTGACCACCTGGCTGCTCGGCGAGAGTTGCCTGCTGTCGAGCGTCGGCTGTCATTTCAAAGGTCCGGGTGGCAATCCACTGCCCCTGCATGCCGACAACGGCAACGGTATGCCTGCACCCTGGTCTCCCATTTCCATGGTGGCCAACGTCAACTATGCATTGACCCCGTATTCCAAAGACGCCGGCGCGCTGGCAATGGTGCCCGGGAGTCATCGCTGGTGCCGCCCGCCGACACCCCGGGAAACGCGACTTGATCATGACCATCCCAATCCGGATGCCATCGCCATGGATCTCGCACCGGGCGACTGCGTGGTGTGGCATGGCAACACCTGGCATGGCTCCTTTGCACCGCGGATTCCGGGTATTCGCATGAATCTCGCGGTGTATTTCAACCGTCAGCACATCCAAACACAGGAACAACACAAGGGCGTCGTTCCGGCGGACGTACTCGCCCGGCACGTCAACAACCCGCGCATGCAGGTGCTGCTCGGCTGCAAGCAACCCTATGGCTGGAAGACGGAAGGTCCTGACTACTCGCTTATGGCGCGAAATCCACGGGGGCTTTATGATTGAACCCGTTCCCGAGTCCTTCACCAAGGACTACATCCGCACCCACAGCACAGAGGAACAGCAGCTCTACACCCGTTTCCTGAAGAGCGCCGAGCCGTATCGCAGCATGAACCGGCGAGAGTGGCATCACGGCGCGCGGCTCGGCCTCGCACATCGCGCCACCGACTGGAGTGGACAAGGCCCCGCTGCCGGCCTCGACCTCGATGATCAGAGCCTTTACTACAACACCGCCGGCGAGTCGCAGCGTTATTGGTCTACATACACACTGCCCCAGCCACGGCAGGACATCGAAGGGTTGCGCAGCGATCTACGTCAGTGGGGGTATTGCCTGATTGGTGACGCGTTATCGCGTGAACAATACCTGCGCATGAAAACCCGCCTGGACGAACAGGCTGCGGCGGAGCGGCTCGCCGGCCTCGCCTGCTGGATGGGTTCTGAACCTGCGCCGGGTAAGGTGGTACCGGATGTGCAATTCATCCACTCACTCATCAACAAGGGCGAACAGTTCATCGGCTGCGTTGAACATGACCCGGCGGCTGTCCAGGCAGGACTGCTGATCGAACAGCTCATCGGCGAAACCATCGGGCGAGGGTTCCTCATGTCCTCGTTCATCGCCATCATCGCGCGCCGGTTCAACCAGCCGCAGGGTTTGCATCAGGATCAGGCGATCGCGCCGCACCAGGATGCGAAAGCACCCTTCACGTGCAACACGATGTTCATCATGGATGATGTCGGTCCGGAGAACGGCGGCACGCTGGTGATTCCCGGAACCCACCACTTGTCCTTTGATGAGGATGGTGCCCTGACAGCACCCCTCCCTCCGCCGATCAGTCTTACAGCGCCCGCGGGTACCGTGATGATCTTCGAAGGCCGGCTGTTGCACGGTACCGGCGTGAATCGCAGTCCGAAGCCACGAACCATTTGTGTGATGAACAGCATCAAGCCCTTCATGCGCCAACAGGAGCTGCATCTGTTGTCCGCACGCCGGGAGATTCTGGAGCGCGCCTCACCCAAACTGTTATATAGTCTTGGCGCAAGGCCTACGGGACTGGGTGGCATCGAAGGAGCCTGGAACGGGGACTACCTGGTCGGCCAGCGTATCGCGCTTGAGGAAGGTCGTTATGTGCCGGTCCCGGCGCTCAGCCCGGCGTCACCCGTTGAAGTTCTGTGCGCCGACTACGGCTGGCGACACTCGGACATCGGTGTGAAGCTGGCGCCGCATCAACCGGAGGCCGTCCACGAGACGGCTGACGTGCTGGCTCGCGCCAACCGTGCGTTTGCGCCTGCAGATCCCAAGGGTGATCAAGGCTAACCCCATCGGGTTTGCACATCAGAGCGCCTCAAACCCGCACGATCAGCGCGCCGTCTCCGGATCCCGCGCGGGATAGGCATGTGGACTCCACTTCGAGCGGATGCCGAGTTCATTGCCCTCACGCTGCCAGTTGTCTTCGCCGGCAAGGGGCTTGACCAGCCCCCACATCAACAGCGAATCCGCATTGGCCCGAACGGTTTCTTCCAGCGTATGCGGTTTGAGGCCGAGTTGAGTGAAGCACTTTTCCATCACCGCAACCGGCCCGCGCCAGGTACGGCCTTGACGCTACACGCCACCAATCCCGATTCCCGGATACAACCGTCTCAGCAGCGCCTGCAAGTCCTGTTGCGGCAACAGACACGTCTCGTCAGGCGCCACGAGGTTGTAGCGTTGCCCGCTGGTGTCGCGGGTGTTTTCCATGATCAGGCACTGACTCTCAGCAACATCGCGCACATCAACCACGTTCCAGAACATGCGTGGATGGCTGTAACCTTCGAGCATGTCACCGATGCGGGTTTGCCAGGCCCAAGGTCTTTGATGGGAGGCCGACAACAAGGGACCGATGACATGGCAGGGGCAGACTCCAAAGGCGTCAAAGCCGTGTTTCTCCACCTCGGAATAAACGAATCGTTCCGACTCCACCTTGGTCATCGCGTAGGCCACTTCACGGTTGCGACGCACGACCTCCATCGTCCACGCTGATCCGGACCCGCGCAGGTGCTGGTTCATGTCGGCCCACGACGCTTCGGTATAGGCCGTGCCCTCTGCGTCCACCGGATGTCCCACGGCTGCAAAGGAGCTCGTGTAAACAAGCCGACGCACGCTGCCGGCTTGGCGAATGGAACTAACCACCAGCCGAGTAGCACCAATGCCTCCTTCATAGACCTTGAGCGGCGTGGAGCCTTCCAGGTTGCCCATCTCTGCCGCAGCATGAAAAACCCCCACACAACCACGGAAAACGCCGTCATACGCGCCAGGTTGAGTCATGTCGCAACCATGCAAAGTCACGCGCCCAGGACCGTCAGCGTTCATCGCCAACAGATGCGCGGTGTTGGTGACGTTCGCAGGATCACGTACACAGGCACGCACGGTGTAACCGCGACGAACGAGGTTCTGCACGATGTGTGAGCCAATGAAGCCGGCGGCGCCGGTAACCGCTACCGGTCCGTCACTGCAGGTTATCGAAGGCATAGCGAAAATCGCTCCGCATCAAAGTACCGAGTTGATCATCGCAGCCTAGCGGGCACTCGGATCAAAGTCTTATGCCCATTGCGATGCACAGGTACACGTGAAAGGCATGGGAACCAGAGTCGAGTTCCAGCACATCACGTCAGACGCGTGTACGTATGCCCCGGGCACCCGCTATCCTTGGCGTTCCTTAGCGAACCCGGCAGGAGCATTCATGCACATCGATACTGGCACCACCGATCTGCTGGCCGAGATCGACCAGGGCGTTCTCACCCTCACACTCAATCGGCCCGAAGCGCGTAACGCCATGTCTGGCGCCATGACCGAAGCCCTCTCGAAGCAGCTGGCGAGCGCCGAGTTTGACCGTAATGTGAAGTGCATCGTCCTGACCGGCGCGGGCAAGGGTTTCTGCGCTGGCGGTGACGTCAAGGGCATGGCTGCACGGGGTGACGGCACCGTTGGCGACAACACCATCGATGCCGCCATCCACCGCCAACGTGTCAACCAGCGAGCGACCGCCGGCAAGCTATTCAGTATGCCGAAGCCGACCCTGGCAGCATTACCCGGTGCTGCAGCCGGCGCAGGTCTCTCACTCGCACTGGCGTGCGACATGCGCATCATGTCGAACACGTCGATCATGACGACGGCCTTCGCCAAGGTCGGTTT
>SYFY01000064.1 GCA_005799745.1 Gammaproteobacteria bacterium | reverse complement strand
TCTACCAACTGAGCTAACGACCCGAAAAAAGAGCGCGAATTGTAGTCGTGCACAGTTCGGCAAAACAACCCTGATTTCAGCTTTAATCTCAGCGTGTAGCGCGCACGACGGCCGAAATTATCAGGGTTTTGCGAGGATGTAGCGCGTTGCGTCAGCTATGCCTGCGTCACGGAAGCCTTGTGCGCGTAATCGACAGCTGTCACATCGACCACACGCTCGTCCATCAGCCACGGCCTGATAACACGAAACGGTGAGGCTGTAGTCAACTCCGAGTGCGATACCTTCTTCGATGATGCGTTGCTTACTCCAGTAGAGCAGCGGCGCATGAATCACCATCGAGTCATCTTTGTCTGCCTCGACAGATGCACGCGTCGCGACATTCGCCAGCAATTGGAAAGCCTGAATGAACTCAGGGCGACAATCGGGATATCCAGAATAGTCGACCGCGTTCACGCCGATGAAGATATCGCGACTCTCGTGCACTTCAGAAAACGCGAGAGCGAGAGAGAGAAATACGGTGTTGCGCGCAGGTACGTAAGTGATGGGAATACCTGCCGTAGGCGTCTCTGGTACTGCAATATCAGTATCGGTTAGCGCAGATCCGCCTAACCCTGAAAGGTCCACGCGCATCACATAGGGTTCGCAACCCAACTGATTTTTACACACCTGCACACATGCATCTAATTCTGCGCGATGTCGCTGACCGTAATCAAAACAGATCGGCAAACACTCGAATCCGGCTTTTGCAGCAATCGCGAGAACTGTCGCGGAATCGAGTCCTCCTGATACCAGCACGACTGCACGACGCGCCATCTTCAGCGACCTCGCTCTTCACCCCAAATGAGTTTGTGCAATTGCATCTGCATGCGCACGGGTAGCCGGTCTTCAAGAATCCACTGCGCGAGATCACGTGGTTCAACGGCGCCATGGGCGGGAGAGAACAGCACGCAATTCACGCGGGTTTCGAGTTGATGCTCTCTGACTTTGAAAGCTGACCACTCGTAGTCCTGACGATCACAGATGACGAACTTCACTTCGTCTCGGGGTGAAAGGTCCGGGACGATCGACCAGAGGTTACGACTCACCTCACCCGACGCAGGTGTCTTGAAATCAACAATTCGTTGAACCCGGGGATCGACCCGATTGATGGCGAGCGCACCACTCGTTTCGAGGGAAACCACCCACCCGAGATCACACAGTTGCTTGAGTAGTTCATGCACCGACGGCTGTGCTAGCGGTTCGCCGCCGGTCACACAGACGTGCCGTGTCTCAAATCGTTTGGTCTGCGCGACGATGTCGGTGATCGTCTGGCGTTCGCCGCCATGAAACGAATACATTGTATCGCAGTAGGTACAGCGCAGCGGGCAACCCGTCAGCCGGATGAACACGGTCGGCCACCCGACTAGGCTGCTTTCGCCCTGAATCGAATGAAAAATCTCAGTGATGCGAAGGCTGTCCGCACCGCTCATGGGAAAACCACGAACGGATCAGCGCAGTTCGCTGGCGTAGGTCTTGGCGAGACCCGCCGCTGAGCTTGCAGGGAAGTCCCTTTGAACCCGGTCCAGATAATCGAGGGCCTTGGCGTTGTCCCCCAATCGATGGTGGACTACTCCCATCTTGTAGAGGGCGTCCGGTGCCTTGTTGTGCGAAGGGTAGAGGTTGACTACCTGGGAGAACGATTCACGAGACTGACTCAAATCCGCCTTCGCAAGATAGAGCTCGCCGAGCCAGTACCACGAAACCGGCGTCATTTCGCCGTTTGGATAGTCACGGATCAGTTGATTGAACTGGTCGATCGACTGATCAAACTGGCGCGCTTTCATCGAGTCAAATGCAGCCTGATACGCGGCCTTTTCACCATCGCCATTTACCAACGCACGACCTGCGGGACGTTGATTGCCCGCCGGAGGGGTGGGTGTTGCATTGCCATTCAGAGGCCGGTCGGGCTCTGCGCCAGAAACGCTACCCCCTTTTCCGGAGATGGCCAGAATCCGTCCATCCAGATTCTGATACTGCTCTTGCTGCGATGCTTCGAGCTGTCGAATCTTGTGCTGCTGCTCTTCCACCAGACTGCGAAGTTCCTGAACTTCCGTCCGTAGGGTTTGTAGCTCGGTGAAGAGCTGTCCAAGACCGGATGTGTGCTCCACTGAAGTGTTGCCTGAGTTGTCGTAACTTGGCGCAGGATCCGACGACCAGTCACGCGGTGGCGTGGACGGTTCAGAAGGAGGCGAAGGTTCGAGGCGCGGTCTGGGAGCTGTACCGGTGCTGCTGCGGTCTTCAATGGGAACGGCAGACCACACGGGGAAAGCGTTTAGCGAACAAAGTAGCAGAAGCGAGGCACTGAACAACGAACGTACACGAATAGACCGAAGCCGTTTTAAACTCTGCTTCATGTTCTGCTGCGTGGATGTATGGAGGCGCAAGTACAGATCATCGACACACAAATGTTCTGATCTGTCTCGATTCGACGACAACGTCATGCTGTGCCTTCGGAGCCAAAAAAATCGGGGATACGAACCTGCGGCGCGGGTTGCTTTGCAGCATCACCGCACCGCTGCCCGATGGGCAATCGACGTATTACCGATAGGTGGCGATCGCGCGGCGGTTCTTGCTCCACGCGCTGTCGTCATGGCCCGGATTTTCCGGACGCTCTTCGCCGTAGCTCACCGACTCGATCTGCGAAGCGGAAACGCCTGCAGCAGTCAGGAAGCTCTTGATGGCGTTAGCACGACGCTCACCCAGTGCAAGATTATACTCGCGGGTGCCGCGCTCGTCGCAATGGCCTTCGATGACCACGGACTTGCCGGTATTGCGGTTAAGCAATTGAGCGTGAATTTCGAGAACAGCGATATCAGACGGATTGATGTCTGACTTGTCGTAGTCGAAATAGAACGTACGGTTCAGCGGACCACCGGTTCGGGGGTCGATGGGCTGGCCATCGGCACCGAAGTCAGCAGGAGCCGGAGCGGCTTCTGCGGGTGTGGTTGCTGCGCCAGTATTGCCGTCATCGGTTGTAGCCGGCGGCGTTTTTTTGCCTGCGCAGCCCGTCAGCACGAGGCCGACCAATGCGATTGCGATCAAGCTGGTGAGACGTTCCTTGAACATCATCATCTCCTGTCAGACACCTGTCTTTGTTGTTGGGAAGCTGCTCAAAATCAAGTCCTGTGAGGGAGCCTATCGCCCGGACAGTGGATCCAGAAACGGAGACCACGCCGGTTCACGCACGTCACCCGACGACGAAGGCAATTCATACTTCACGCTTCCGTCGATCGACACGACACCCAAAATGCCCTTTCCGCGCGCTTGAGTGGCGTACATCAGCATAGCTCCGTTGGGAGCTACTGATGGCGATTCATCAAGATTGGTTCTGGTGAGGACGACTACCCGATCACGGAGCATATCCTGCCATGCAATATGAAAAATGCCAGCACTTCGATGCACAAAAACCAGATTTCCGTCGTCTAGCATCCTTCCACGTGCGTTGTAGTCACCATGAAAGGTGAGACGCTCTTCAAGATTGGTCGAAAGTTCGAGTCCATAGATCTGTGGTTTGCCACCTCGGTCCGAGGTGAAGATCAATCGTCGACCATCAGGAGCCCACGCGGGCTCGGTATCGATAGCCGGGTTTCTTGTCAGTCTTCGCAGCGTTCGATCTGACAAGTTCATCAGATAAATCTCGGGATTGCCGTCGCGCGACAACACCATCGCCAGTTGTCTGCCGTCAGGGGAAAACTGTGGCGCACTGTTAATACCGGTGAATGATGAGATTCGTTCACGCGCCAAGGTCCTGACGTCCTGGATCACGATACTCGGGCGTCGTGTTTCAAAGGACACATAGGCAACACGACGACCATCAGGTGACCAGCTGACAGACATCAGCGGTTCGCTGGACGAAAAGATCGTACGCGGTCGTTCGCCATCGATGTCGGAGACTTCAATGGCATATCGAGCCCGCGAAGTACCGGCGTTCTGCACCAGCACATAGGCAATCCTCGTGGAAAAGGCGCCACGAACACCCGTGATCTTCTCGTACACAAGGTCGGACACACGATGCGCAATGTCCCGCCACTGGTCAGCACGACCGGAGACTTTCTGCGTCATCACCTGCTTTTGTCCTGGAACGTCATAGAGGTGGAAGGTGACGCTGACTTGGCCCGTGGGTTCACGCATGGCCGAGCCGATCGCCACATATTCAGCACCAAGAATCCGCCAATCACGAGCGATGATCTCTGCAGGCGAACTCGGCATCGACAACATGTTGTCGCGCGAAATCGGCGCGAACTGACCACTAAAGCGCAGGTCGTTGGTGATGATCTCCGAAGGGTCGACCATCGTCGCGAGGCTCGGGTCCATTTTCATCGGCACTACGCCGATCTTGATTTGATTGACGCCACCCTTGTCGATGACCACGGTTTCCAGTGACGCAGCTTGTACTGCCACCGAGAAAAACAAAGTTACGCACGCAAACACGCGTGCCAATAAGTGTCTGTCCATTTAGCGAAAGAGATCCTCGGGTTGGAACAACAGGTTGAAGCGCCGAAACTTGGATTCAAACAGCGCACTCTCCTTGGGAACTTCAAATTTTCCAGCCTTACGCACGGCCTGTTCGGCGCTACGATCAAAGGCCGGATTATCACTGGATTCGACAATGGTGACGTTGACCAGATCTCCGGTCGGTACGAGCTCAACACGGAGCAGCGCTTTCATGCCGTTGCGGGCACTCGGAGGTCTCGACCAGTTAGCGACTACCTGATCATAGATGGCCTGGAAGAAACTCTTGGCGGCCTCACCTTCTTCGGTGACGTCGTCGAAATTCTCATCTTCGGTAGCGATCGCATCTTCAAAGGACTGATTGGAAAGCTCTTGAAGACGTTGTTGCCGGAGTGCTTCAGCTTTGCGTTTGGCTTCTTGTTCAGCCTTTTTTCGAATCGCGTCTGGATCAGGCTTTGGCTGGGTTTTCACTGGTGTTGGAGTAGTTCTTGGAACCGGCTTCGGCATAGGTGGAGGCGCCACCTGCTGGACAATTGGTTTCAGCGGCTCGGGCTCCTTTGCAGGCTTTGGCGCCGGTTTCGGTTTTGACTTGGGTTCCATGACGATAAGCTTCGAATTCACGAACTTCGGTGTAACGACGTTTTCGACTTCAAAATCCGGATTCCAACCATCATAGAGAGCCGACATGGCTACAGCATGAACAAAGATCGCGAGCAGCAGCGGCAACCACTGTTCGCGCCACTGGCCCAAGTTGCCAAAGTAGCTAAGAGGCTCAGGCACCCGGCATCTCCGGTGGGTCGGTGATCAGGCCAACGCTCTCCGCGCCGGCTTTCTGTAGCACCGTCATCACACGAACCACATCACCGTAGTCGAGTTTTTCATCCGCCTTCACAAACACTGGAACATCAGGTCTTTCACGAAGGATCTTTCCAGTTTGATCTTCGAGGGAATACACAGTGACACGGGTACCTTCGTCATCGGCATTCTGCAAACCTAGGTTAACGAAGATAGCGCCATCGGCGCGCATAGAGACCACTAACGGATCATCTTCCGTTTCGGTCACAGGCTCAGAAGGCGCATTCGGCAGATCCACTTTCACACCCTGCGTCAACAGAGGTGCCGTAGCCATAAAGATAACCAAGAGGACGAGCATTACGTCGATATAGGGTACAACGTTGATCTCAGACATCGGTTTGCGTTTTCGGGCCATCTCTTTATGAACCTGGAGTGAGAACCTGGAAGTTAACCGGTTGTTACATGAGAAGGCTTGTTAAGCCTCAGTCAGTCGCGTTTCACTTGGCGCGCATGCGCCGCACGTTGCAACAGCGAAGTCAGTTCATCAGCAAAGGTCTCGTAACGACCCATCAGTACATCGACCCGAGCGGAGAAACGGTTGTAGCCAATGACCGCGGGAATCGCCGCAAAAAGTCCCATTGCGGTGGCGATCAATGCTTCGGAAATCCCTGGCGCAACGGATGCAAGCGTCGCTTGTGTCATGTTGGCGAGACTGCGGAACGAATTCATGATGCCCCATACCGTGCCGAAGAGACCGACGTAGGGGCTGGTGGAACCGACGGTCGCGAGGAACGGCAAATTGCGTTCGAGCTGTTCTTCTTCACGTGAAACCGCCACACGCATCGAGCGTTGTACGCCTTGCATCACGGCGTCGGTGTCAGCGCCGGCTTGTTCGGAAAGCCTCGAGAACTCCTTGAACCCCGCAACAAAGATCTTCTCGATGCCAGTGAGGTCGTCCGCGCCTTCGAGCTGTCCGTAAAGTTTGCGAAGGTCAATGCCTGACCAGAAGTGCTCTTCGAAGCGCTCCATTTCAGTGGTCACTTTTCGCAAGAACATCCAGCGCTGAAAGATCATCATCCAGCTCGCAACGGATGCGGCAAGCAACATCGCCATTACGAGCTGCACCAGAAGGCTCGCGTTAGCGATGAGTTCAAATATGGAAAGCTGTTCCGGCATAAGGATTCCTTGCCTCCGGTGATCCCCGGTTCAGGTGAGTAGCGATCGACCTAAAGATCGAACTGTGATTGACCCGTCCCTTCTTGAGGGGGAAGCCCCAAGTGCACATAGGCGCTTGGCATCGCTACCCGCCCTCGCGGGGTGCGCTTGAGATAACCCTGCTGGATAAGAAACGGTTCGAGTACATCTTCGATGGTATCTCGCTCTTCGCTGAGTGCAGCGGCGAGGGAGTCGATCCCTACGGGGCCTCCACCGAACTTCTCAATGATGGCGCGCAGCATACGACGGTCCTGCGCATCGAAGCCAGCCCGGTCCACCTCAAGCATATTGAGTGCCGCATCGGCGATTTGTTGGTCGACGTTGCCATCACTCTTCACTTCCGCGTAGTCGCGGACACGACGCAACAACCGATTGGCGATACGGGGTGTCCCGCGCGAGCGGGCAGCCACTTCGCGTGCGCCTTTGGCATCAATCGACATGCCGAGCTTGGCGGCAGATCGGGTAACGATCAACGCAAGTTCATCAACGGTGTAGAAGTTGAGGCGCTGCACGATACCGAATCGATCCCGCAACGGTGACGTCAGGAGACCGGCCCGAGTCGTCGCACCGACGAGGGTAAACCGTTCGAGTCCGAGCTTCAGCGAATGCGCCGAGGGGCCTTCACCGAGGATGATGTCGAGCTGAAAATCCTCCATCGCTGGGTAAAGAATCTCTTCGACCACCGGGCTCAGACGATGAATTTCGTCAATGAAGAGGACATCTCCTTCTTTCAATTGGGACAGAAGCGCGGCCAGGTCGCCCGCTTTTTCC
>SYFY01000063.1 GCA_005799745.1 Gammaproteobacteria bacterium | reverse complement strand
TCTGGGCTTCATCCGAGATATCAAACGTGTCCTTAAGCTGCTGCCCACCGAACGGCAGAACCTGCTGTTTTCAGCGACCTTTTCCGATCCGATTCGTGCGCTTGCGCAAGAACTCATGGACGATCCGGTGGAAGTGCAAGTCACTCCCCGTAACAAGACAGCAGACCGGATTGAACAGACGGTTCACCTGGTTGATAAAGGACGCAAACGTGAACTCTTGTCGTACATCATCGGCAGTGGTAACTGGCGACAAGTCCTCGTATTTACGCGCACCAAACACGGCGCCAACAAGCTCGCGGAACAACTCGAGAAAGACGGGCTCTCCGCTGCAGCCATTCACGGCAACAAGTCCCAGGGTGCACGAACCCGCGCGCTCGCAGATTTCAAAGATGGGGCTGTGCGTGTGCTTGTTGCAACCGACATCGCCGCTCGCGGATTGGATATCGACGGTTTGCCCCATGTCGTGAACTTCGAACTTCCGCATGTGCCGGAAGACTATGTGCACCGAATCGGTCGCACCGCCCGCGCGGGAGAAACGGGATCCGCATTGTCTCTGGTATCGCCCGATGAGCGTGCGCAGCTCAAGGACATCGAACGACTGCTTAAAGCTGAATTGCCTCGGATCACGACAGCAGGATTTGAACTGGACCCGTCGATCAAGCCGGAACCGGCGGCACCACAACGGAACCGACGGCCCGATCGACCTGCGGCAAGATCAGGTGGTCAACGTCAACGTCAAAGTCAAGGCCAGGGCCAGGGCCAGGGCCAACGGCATGGTCGGTCTTCTGCCAGTGGTACAAGCCGGAGTAACAGCACCAATCGAGGTCGAAGCGCGGGGCGCTAGCCGAGCGCAACGATCCGGTGGGAGCGTCTTGCGCAGATCACCCGCGTTAGCGCGCGCCTGCCCGAATAAACCGCCCCGGCAACGCACCGGTGTGCTGGTTGTTGGTGAGCAGGACCTGCCCACCGACGATGGTATGCGCAATGCCATCGGCAACTTGTTTGAGGCGACGCTCTCCCGCCGGCAGGTCATGCACCATCTCCGGCATGCGCGCACCGACCGTATCCGGATTGAACACCACCAGATCCGCCGCCATGCCTTCACGTACGAGTCCGCGGTCATGCAGACCCCAGAGGGTCGCGGTGTCATAGGTGATCTGGCGCACCGCTTCTTCCAGCGTAAACGCCTGTTTCTCGCGCACCCAATAGCTCAGGAGATGGGTCTGCAGAGAGCTGTCCATGATCTGTGAGACGTGAGCACCAGAGTCGGAGAACGTCACCACCGAGCGCGGATGTTTCATCATCTCGAGCACCTGGTTCTGATCTTCATTCGCAATGGGCTGACGGAAGAAGAACTTCATGTCGTTCTCGAGGGCGAGATCGATCATGAGTTCAACAGGGTGCACACCGCGCCGACGCGCCAGTTCTGCCATGCTCGGCTTGTCGAACTGCATATCATCCATCGCGTAGATATATTCCCACTCGGGAGGACGCGCCTCAGCGCCGACCACACGAGGACCGGTGTACGGCTGAGACCCCACTTCAATCAGTCGTTGGCGAAGGATCGCATCAGACTTCAGTTTCGCTTTTTGCTCAGCGAGCGGAAGCTTGCGGAAATCGCGCCATACATCCCAGTTATCGAAGGGCAGATTGCCTTCGAACGACAGCAGCGTGGAGAGCGAACGCGAGTGCACCTGCGCCACCATCCGACCGCCAGCATTTGCAGTTTCATTGAGCAAATCGAAGTACGGTCGCCAGAAGTCAGGCGCTACCCGCACACTGAACATGCCCCACGTCTGGGTTACACCGGAATCCACTGCCAGATTCTTCAGGCGATCAAAATACTCACGCTGCCGTTCCGGATTACGGCCAGGTGCCTCACCGGCAATTTCAAAAACGCCACGACCCGTCTCACCAATCGCCATAACAATGCGGCGCACCTCTTCCCAATCCGCTACACGGCTCGCGACTGGTCGATCATCCGCTGTGGTGTGGTTGAAAGTGCGTGATGTCGAGAAACCGATAGCACCCTTTTCGACGGCCTCTTTTGCGATCGCGGCCATGCGCTTCGCATCATCTTCAGTAGCCGGCTCGCTGAACGCACGTTCACCCATCACATAGGTGCGCAGCGCCGAATGACCGATGTAGCCTGCGTAGTTGATGCCCTTGGGCGTGCGGTCGACAGCATCCATGAACTCAGGGAAGGTCTCCCATGACCAGGGAATGCCTGCCAGCATGGCGTTGCGGGAAATGTCTTCAGCGCGTTCGAGATTGCGGAACACATAGTCCGCTTCGCTTTGTTTGCAGGGCGCAAGTGTGAACCCACAGTTGCCCATCACCACCGAGGTCACGCCGTGATAACACGAACACTGACCAATCGGATCCCAGAACACCTGGGCATCCATGTGGGTGTGGCCGTCGACAAAGCCGGGGGAAACGACATGGCCATCCGCATCGATGACCTGTTTGGCTTTTTCATTGAACCGGCCGATACGTACGATCTTGCCGTCCTTCACTGCCACATCGGCTCGGTAACGGGCGCCGCCGGAACCGTCCACCACCATGCCATTACGAATCAACAGGTCGTACATGCCTAGCTCCCGAAGAATGCTCTCCCCCCGACTTTAACACCGAACGAAGCGGTTGTTCGCCCGGTCTTTTCGAACTTCACCCGCTTCGAAAATCTGCCCGTTCATGACAATAAAGACCCCAGGCTGCCTGCTCTGTACGGCGGCGAACGCCATACCGACGTTGAAAGTGGCATCAGATTGGGCAAATCGGGCTGGGGCGAGTGAACCGGTCAGAACAATCGTCTTGCCACTACACCTTGGGTCGCCCCGCAACACTTCTGCGGTATGGGTCATCGTGTCGGTCCCGTGGGTAATGACGATGGCCGTTTCATCCGCCGCTGCAGCACACCCCGCAATCAGCTTACGATCAACATCATCGAGGTCAAGACTGTCTTTGCGCAGGAGTTCCACCGTTCGAAACGGCGCATCAACATGCGCCTCTTTCAAGAGTTCTCCCACCATGGAAGCGCCTACCTCAAAATCGGATTTGGCGTCGAAGTAGACCTTGTCGATGGTGCCGCCAGTGGTGATGACGAGGATGGGCTGGGTCATGGCTGAGTGCTGGGTTCGGATGAGGCAACTTCCGCAAGTCTAAGCCGCTCCAGCGGGTCACGCCCAGCATCAACCTGATAGCATCCACTTCACGATGAAAATGCACTGGGAAGTCCACCCTGGAACTGGACCCTACCTCTTGCTCGTACACGGCTTTCTCATGAGTCGCGCGCAGTGGCTCTTGAACACAGGACCCCTCGGCAACGTGTGTCGCCCTGTTGTGGTAGAGCTATGGGGCCATGGCCGATCACCCGCTCCGGAGGATCCAGCGGCCTATTCACCCGATGCCTTGGTTGCGGCACTCGACGACATTCGTGCAGAACTTGGCGAGCCAAAGTGGCTGGTTTGTGGTTATTCGCTCGGTGCCGGTCTCACCTTGCGTTACGCCCTCGCTCATCCAGAACGTGTTATCGCCCACGCCTGGACCAACTCCACATCGGCATTGGCTGATGAAGCGCAACAAAGGACCTGGCAGGAACAGGGTCTCGCCGGACGCCAACGACTTATCGAGGCTGGCATCCCTGCCATCGAACGGATTGCGGTGCACCCCCGACATGCGAAACACCTGCCTGACGAGGTCAAGGTGCCGCTGCTCGCCGATGCGTCTACCCATACACCACGGGGTATCGCCAACATCATGGCGTTTACGACACCCGAGCTGAGTGTGCGTGATCGCGTCGCCGACAACAGGCGGCCTGCACTTTTGATCCAGGGAACACGCGAAACACGTTTCAATCCGTTTGCCGAGCATGCCCGCACGCACATGGCTCTGCTCGACGTTCTTGGCCTCGAGGCGGGGCACGGCGTCAACATGGAAGATGCTGCTGGATTCAACAGCGCATTGGCCCACTTCATTCGAAGGCACTCGGTTTGACTCGGCATATCGTCGATACACTTATCGAGGAACGCGCACCTGCGTTGATGCAGCGGCCGTTGATCTGGAAGTTCATGCAGCGATTTATGTACCCGCTGCTCGGCTACAACGACGCCGTCGCGCTAATCGATGGCTTGCAACAAGCCAGCGGACGCGAGGCCTTTGATTGGCTGTCCAATCGTCTTGCCATGCACACCGACCACTCCGGTCTCACGAATATTCCGCCGCGTGGGCGCGCGGTGGTCATGGCCAATCATCCGGCGGGAATTGCCGACGGGATCGCCGTGTACGACGCGATCAAGACGGTACGCAGCGACATGATTTTTCTTGCCAACCGCGACGCAATCCGCGCGATACCGGGCCTCGATCAGATGATCATCCCTGTCGAGTGGATGGAACATCGACGTGACCATGGCCGTAATCGTGAAACCGTCCGGGCCCTGCTTCAGGCGTTTCGGGATGAACGGCTCGTCGTGATCTTTCCCTCTGGGCGACTGGCACGGCCTACCGTGCGTGGGCTTGTTAAACGACCATGGATGTCATCCGGGATGAACATGGCGCTGCGTTATGAATGTCCGGTTATCCCTATGCACGTACGCGGCCTGAACTCACTGCTTTTCTACGCCCTCTGGTTCACCAACACCGAGCTCAAGGACATGACTTTGTTTCGGGAACTCCTGAACAAGCGTGGTGCTTGTCACCGTATCGCCGTCGGTGAGCCATTCACACCCGAGGGTGATCCGGAACAACTGACGCTGGCGCTGCGTGAATTCGTAACGGCACAAATGCCGCTGGGTAAACGACGTTTCAACCCCGCACCGTGCAACACTCCCAATACCCGACCGCTGCGGAGTACGACATGACCCCCACCGCCTCAGCCCTCCTGGGATTTGCCGCGTGGTCGCTGATCCTGGTCCTTGGCATTGCGTTCTATCGAACCTTCATCGCGATGCAACAGAAGAAGGCACTCAACAATTTTTTAGCAACAGGGGTGGACTTACCTCTATTTGGTCAGAGACTCACCCGCGTGCACGCCAACACCTATGAGTTTTTACCTGTCGCGGGCGCGGTGATGCTCTATGCGATAGCCACGGAGCAGAATGAGATCACCGACCCTCTTGCTTCAATTTTTCTCTTAGCCCGATTAGGGCAGTCCTTGGTTCATTTGGCATCCACCAGCGTGCCGGCTGTACTCATCCGATTCCTCTTCTTCGGGGCACAGATTTTCATCGTGGGTAGCTGGATCATCCGGTTCATCTGAAAAAGCACCAGCGACGATTCCACAACAGAGCTGCTGTGTAACCTGATACAACATCGTGTTGAAGGGGCGCGTGCAAGCACCCCGTTAACTTCAGGTCCGGTGAGCCTTCTCAGAGATCAACGAGAAAACAGCTTTCAATCGCCGTCTGATTCTTGTTTTCCCCACGCGCGATGATCTCGTATTTCACCTGGCCATCATCAGCAAGTTCGAGCAACTCCTCCGGCACTTCAAACTCTGTGGCATCCGGAGGCAACAGCACGCTGGGTTTCCAGTCGGCATCCTCGACTTCGATGACCACTTCGTACGATTCGATCTCCGTGGGCTCGTTGATCCGACCGATCGTTGGGTGTGAATGAGTAACTTCCTCCCAGTGAATGACGACATCATCGTCGGCAAACTCCGGAAGCGCCCCATCACAATCCTCAGCCGAAGGTTCGCCATTGACGAACGACACCGCTGGCGCGGGCAACAGATGAGACACAGGCACGCTGAAGTTCATTCGTTGACCGTGTATGGAGAACCCGACCAGCGAGTAGTTGCCTTCCGGGTAACGACCAAAGAACTCTGCCGGTGGTAGGTAGTCAAAGTTTGGCTCGGCACTTTCGAACGAAATCTCACTCATGCCTTCCCAGGCGAGTACCCAGCCCGGCGTCAGATCGAGAAGCAGTTGGCGTCTGTGGTTGAACACCAGCATGCGCTTCCAGGGGTCTGCACCGACGCGTCCATGGATACCCAGGTCGCCATCGGTGTGGTTCAACTCGAAGTAGATCTCACCCTTGTCGATCTTCGGAGCCGCCTCGGATTCGGCGGATACCAACAAGCCACTTATCGCGAGGCTCGCAAGGCCGACCGTCAACGGAAGTTTGATTGCCATCTGTTTCTCCTACGGTTTTTAGTCTCAACACGGTTCATCGCTGACCCGCTTGAAACGTAAGACCAAGGAAGAAGCACAAATCAATCAGCACATCTCGGACAACGCAATTGATCTCAACTCCGCTAAGGGCCAGACGCACGTTCGTTGCGGCGGGTGGCAAGCTGTTCGCGTAGCTCCGCATGCCGCTTCGATGTGATGGGGTAACCCCACACCAAAAGCAGTGCGATGACATAGAGCACCATCGGTCCTGCTGAATAAAACACGCGCAAGCCAAAGATCTCGTCCGGAGTATTGGTGCCCTTTGCTTCGAACCCGATCCAGGCGAGTGTAGTAAACGCGAGCCCCTGTCCTACAGCCGCGATGAATTTCACTGCAAGCGACCAGGCAGCGAAGAAGAGACCGGCCCGATCCTCACCACTTTCGACCGCATCAAGATCAACGACATCGGCTTTCATCGACGCAGGCAGCGCACTCAGTGCGCCTGAAGCAACGCCTGAAAGCCCGAGGATCGACACCATCAACCACAGATCTCCCTGCCCCACCAACATGTAAGAGACGGTGACGAAGGCCATCATCGTCATGCCCGTCATCCAGGCGCGGTGTTTATCGATGCGCCTTGCCAGCAGCGCCCATACCACGATGCCGAGGGCCACAGTCGGGTAGTAGATCAGGAGGATTTTTGGTCCAGATGTCGAATTACCAACCACATGTTCCATGAAGAAAGGAAACATGGCGCCTTGGAGTACCGGACCAAGCCCGACAATGGTGAACGCGGCTAACAATCGTAAAAAGGGGCCGTTCCGACCCATAACCTGAATGCCTTGCAGCAGTGGAACCTGTTGACCATGCGCACCGACATCGCGGTCCGGCACATTCATCGCTGCAAACGCCACCAGCAACGGGACAGCGAAAATGGTGACCACGGCGACGATGGCCAGCACCTCGCCGGGTTGCCCACCCACCCCCGAAATCTGTTGGCGAATGGCTGGGATCAGCAGGAATGCAAACGAACCGAGCGTGCCGGAAATCGTGCGCCATGTAGTGATGCGTGTGCGCTCATGGTAGTCCGGTGAGAGTTCCGCACCCCACGCATAGTAGGGAATGTTGATCATCGAAAAGCCGAGCCAGAAGAGCACCAGCCATCCAGCAAAGTAGACTGCGGTAACGCCCTCAGGAGGCACAAACAGGTTCCAACACGCGAGCGCGAAAACCGGTGCGCCTGCACACACCCATACTTTGCGACGTCCCCACTTGATACGTGTGCGGTCCGACATCAGACCGACGGCAGGATCAATGAGTACATCGATCAACCGTGCAGCCATCAAGATCAATCCGATCTGCTTGAGATCAACGCCGAGTGATGCGTAGTGAAAGCCCAGAAAGAGTGATGTGGCGTTCATCGCGCCACCGACCGGAAACTCTATCAATGCATAAGCAATCAGCCGCCGATTCGGCAAGCGCGACGCTGCCGGAGTCGATGGGTGACCCGGTTGAACAACCGCTTCGGACATCTCTCCCCCTCGTTCAGCACGGCTCGCGAATAGCGAGCAAGGACAAAGCGTTGAACCTTACCCGAGTTCCTCTGGCCTGTCCTTCAATGGGATGACTCGGTTTCAACCAGTTGTAAAAGTGCATGGGGTTCGGCGAACAGCTGGTGCGCGCCAGCATTACGCAGTTCAGCTTCGCTGCCGTGTCCCCACAGCACACCAGCCGCGACGAGACCATTGGCCCTTACTGCCACCACATCCACCGCGCGGTTGCCAATCATCACAGCGTGCCATGGTACAAGGCCCTGCTCGATTAGATCAGCCAGGTGTTCAGTTTTACTCGCACCATCTTCTCCGCCACTCACAAAGAGAAAGTGTGTACGTAGCGAGAACATCGAGAGTATCCGTTCGGCGAAGTCGACCCGCTTCGACGTAAACACGCCCATCGGGATTCCGCGAGCTGTCAGTGCTTCAAGCAACTCCGGAATTCCTGGGTAGAGCACATTCTCTGCATATCCCGTTTGTGCGTACCGCTCGCAGTATATCGCGACTAACGCGGCGACGTGTGCTGCATCACGAGACCCCGTGAGGCGAGCGAAGGTCTCGTTGATAGGCGGACCGATACAGGAGGAGATTTCCGTCGGCGCTCCAGATATCCCGAGTGCCGGAGCGAATAGTTGATGCAGCGCAGCCCGCCTTCCGCAGGATCGCTGAGCGTGCCATCCAGGTCGAAGATCAAAAACGAGGTCATGAGCAATTTCGTGGGAGCCACGCTTTGCATTGAGCGCGACTGTGTGGCGCGTGGCAATCCCGCGACACGCAGGTTCCTCTCAACCCCACGGTTTCGGTCACGATTTTCCCGAACTGGTCGTATTCACAGGGTCAGGCGCTGCAGTTTTCAACACGCTGTTCGTTCATCACGAAGAACTTTTCTCAAATGACAAGAGCACTCCGTATGAACAGCCTGTTCATGTTGCTACTGCTCAGCCTCTTCGCGGGCGCTTTGTACTTGGGTGGACCAAAAGCACCGCGGACAATGACCAGTATCAGCGCGCCGTTCAAAAACGTGGATTTTTCTGACCTGCCTCCAATCCAGACGATCACGGCCCGCGAGGGCAGCGAGCTGACCTATCGCCGATACCCCACTCAGCAAGCGCTTCAGGGGTCGATAGTCCTTGTCCACGGTTCCTCCGCCAGCAGTTCCAGCATGCATCCCTTGGCGGAGACACTTCGTGATCAGGGGTGGCAAGTGATCGCTGTCGACATCCGTGGTCGTGGGGGGAGTGGTGAACGAGGCAAAGCGCGTTATGTGGGCCAACTCGAACACGATCTCGAGGATGTCTTGCAGGCACTCACACTACCGAGACCGCTACTCCTGACAGGCTTCTCATCCGGGGGCGGCTTTGTACTCCGCATGGCAGGCGGCAAGCCTCAGGCGATGTTCGATGGCTTCCTGCTGCTGGCGCCTTTTCTTGGTCAAGACGCGCCAACCTTCCGACCCGATGCCGGCGGCTGGGTCAGCGTTGGCGTACCACGCTATGTGGGCCTCGCCATTCTCAACGCCTTAGGTTTGCGTGCCTTCAATGATCTTCCGGTCAATCGGTTTGCGATCGACCCAACGTCGACCGAACCGCTGACTGCAAGTTATAACTTCGCACTCGCGGACAACTTCAGGCCTGAGCAGGACTGGCTCGCAACCATTCAGCGCACCCGCTTACCCCTGCACGTCATCGTTGGGGAAAACGATGAGGCTTTCATTGCCAGCGAATTTGAGGCCGCTTTTGCCGCAGGTGGTCGAGCGGGTGTGGTGACGCACGTTCCCGGTATCGGTCATACCAGTCTGACCGTCGAACCAGCCGCGCCGGCGGCGATTGTCTCGGCGGCGGGAGTACTGCGTGCACAGCACCGATAGGTGCGTTAGGGAAACTCTGATTAATTGGATGTTTTCGTCAGAACCCATACCTCTTTAGGGCGAGAGGAGCGTAGAAAAATCGCGGAGATGCAGTAGTTCCGCGATTTTTGGGAGCGACGATCAACGAAGTTATGGCGGAAATAGACATTAATCAGAGATTCCTTGGCTTGTGTCTAACACAACGCTGATTGCCACCCATCAATTTCTGACACGCCCCGCGGCGTGAGCTTGTAATGCCCTACCCGTACACGCTCAAACCAACCGTAGTGGTTATCCCGCAGAATCGTGCCAGCTCGGTCGACGCCCGCTTGATCCCGTATCACGCTGACTTTCAGCGCTTCTGCATCCTTCAGCAGCCGCGCACAACGAATGGCATCCTGGCGATAGGCCGTCATCCGTATGGCTGACGCAGAACCTCCTTTCTCGGGGTCACCCACCCGTTCGGAGAACTCTTTGAGCAAACGCTGGCCCTTACGTTCACTCAAACGGGATCGATAAGGGGCGGGATCAACAACGGCTTCGACTCTGTTACGCGACGAAACCGTGAGCAGTCCCACACCGAGGCGGCGCAACAATGCAGTGACTTGTTTACGACGTGTGCGCCAGGAAGCGCTATATCCTTTACCCGCGCGGAAGGCGATGTACACCGTTGGCGCCATCGTCAGGCGGTCAACCGCCTGGAGGATCAGTGCCAGCGTCAGTTGTTCCTTGATCTCAACGATGACGGGTGGTTCATCACCTCGCAAAGCCAGCACATCACACGGGCCGATCTCACCTTTGACGGCGTACCCTTGTGCTTCGAGAAAGGCTTTGATCGGCGGATAAAGCGCTGCTTCAGCCACGGCTTTTTTTCAAAGGGTCCTCATCACCAAGCCCTCATCACCAGGCCCATACTAGCGGGGCAACATACGATAGACCCAAACATCAGGTGGCGCGTCTGCACCCCCAAAGACCCGCAAGACCCGCCGCCGTTCGGCATCGGTTTCGACTTTCTGCATACGCAGTTCATAAAGCATGCCGCTGATCTTCACCCGCACCAACGGATTGGCGGCGACGGTGTTTGGCCAGTGTTTCGTGGCACACCGCGCGCATGGGATGTAGAGGAACTCACCATCGCGCCAGAGGATCGTCGTTACCGAAAACGGGATGCCGTGCCAGGGGCGGGTTTCGAGGTGTACTTCCTGCTGTTCTGAAACCGCCGCCATAACCGCATCACCATAGCTGCCCGCAGGTGCGGTGAGGCTGAGACCTGCACGTCGGTCCACGGGTTCCACCGGGATAAACCGCGCCAGGAGGTACACACCGACCAAAAGCGCCACTACAACCATCAATAGTCGTTGCATGATTAGTCCACCGCTGCGACCTGACCGCCATCGGCAGCCAGGTGCGTTGAGTTAAGCCAAAGCCCCGCTGGGCTCGCCGTAAAAACGATGATGCGGGCCAGCTCTTCACCGGTACCCAGACGACCCAAAGGTATCGCCCGCTCAACCGCCGCATAGAACTTCGGGTTGTTCTGTTTCTGTTTATCCCACGATCCTCCGGGGAACCACACTGCACCGGGTGAGATTACATTGGCGCGCACACCTTCCTTGCCATAGGTCTGAGCCAGTTCATTGGCATAGGTCCGCATTGCGGCCTTCGCCGCGCCATACGCGGAGGGTGGACGCCCGAAGTAGTACTTGCTGGCCATGGAGCCCACAAAAACGATGCTGCCGCCACCATTGGCCTTGAGTGCTGGCAACGCTTCATCTACGGCGCGCACTCCGGCCATCAGGTCGACCTGAAAACTGCGTGCCCAGGATTCTTCACTGTTGTCGTTGCCAAAACCGCTGGCGTTGTGGATAAGAATGTCGAGCCCACTGAGTGAGCCGATAGCCTTTTGCACGAAGGCACGGGTCGACGCGGCATCACCCAGATCGGCAGATTCTGCAAACACCCTGGCGCCGGTGCGTAGCGCTACCAACGTGCTGCCCGCCTCGCGCACGCCGTCTGCACCGCGTGCGCAGATGGCCACATCCGCGCCTTCCTGCACGAGCAACGACGCGGTGTAGAAACCAATCCCACGGCTGCCGCCGAGCACGATGGCGCGTTTGCCTTTGAGTCCAAGGTCCACGATGTATCCCTCCCCTTCGAAGGCCCAAAGGGTGCCAGATGAAACGCCTGCTGCAAACCACTGATGAGTGCCCTTTTCTGTGCAGACGTGGAATACCGACTGCGGCAGACTGTGGCCTTTGAGTTTTGAGGAGAGAAGACGGTGAATGTACCTCTACAGTTCGGCATGTGCCGTCCCGAACGATTCTGGTCACAGTCCTTCGATGATCGTCGCGAGCTTGTGCATCGCATCGCTGAACATGGTTTCAACCACATGTACATGGCCGATCACGTCTCGTTTCGCGACGGTCACGGCTCGGATGGTTTTGTCGAGATTGCCGGACTATCCCAGATGCATCCGACGATGGGCATCATGATCAGCATCTATCTGCTGCCGCTGCGCCACCCGCTGCCGGTTGCGAGACAATTGGCGACAATGGAGCTGATCGCACCAGGCCGCATGCTTTTTGGCGTGGGTGTAGGTGGCGATGATCGCCACGAAGTGGAAGTGTGTGGTGTCGATCCAAAGTCTCGTGGGCGTCGAACCAACGAATCCCTGCACATCATCCGTGCCTTGATGCGGGGTGAAACCCTCGACTTTGAAGGCGAGTTCTTCAAGCTCGAGCAAGCGCGTATCAAACCGAGATTCGAACGCCCTGTACCGATCTTGGTTGGCGGTCGGTCCGACGCTGCGCTGCTGCGCACCGCCAGTTACGGGGACGGCTGGATTGGCGTTTGGTGCTCGGCTGAACGATATGCAACCGCTGTTACCACGATTGACAAGGCGGCTCACGCAGCGGGTCGAACGGACGTCGCCTGGATGCACGGCTATCAACCCTGGGCAGGCGTTGCTGATACGAAAGACGAAGCGCGCAAGCTCGTGGCACGGGCAATGGAGAATTTCTACCGCGTGCCGTTTGAGAAGTTTGAACGGTACACACCTTACGGAACCCCAGACGACGTTGCCGCCGCGCTACAACCCTATGTCGACGCGGGTTGCCGGGTGATGAACCTGAAGATCGTCGCTGCTTCCGACGATGCAGAGATCGCCGCCGCTGCTGAGGTCAAAAAGAGGCTGAGGTTAAAAAGCGGCTGAAAGTTCGCGGGTAAGATCAGCCGCCGACGCGGTTTTTTTGTCCGGAATTCGAGCGCCGCACCAGAGGGGTGAGAAATCATCTCGCCCTTTTTTTCCGCAGCGGCGCGTAGCTCACTCATCGCGCCTGCAGCGAGCGGGAACATTGGCGCGTCGTCGCTGAACTCACCGATCTCACGCATCACCCTGTTTACAATTCCACGCGCTGGACGCCCCGTAAACAAGTTAGTGACCGCCGTTCCACGTTCGGGTTGTTCATCAATAGCGGCCCGGTGCAGCAGGCTCGTAGTGGCTTCGGTGCAGCGCAGAAACGCCGTTCCGACTTGAACACCCGATGCGCCTGCAGACATCGCAGCCGCAACCGAAGCGGGATCAACGACACCCCCAGCGGCAATCAGCGGAACATCCACCCGTGGTCCGACTGATCGAATGAGCGAGAGCGTGTCCATCTGATCGCCAAGATGATCACTCATAAAGTGGCCACGATGCCCACCTGCCTCCGTGCCTTGAACGATGATGCCGTCGACACCGACCGCAGCAAGAAACTGCGCCTCTCGCACTGTGGTCGCGGTCGACAGAATCCGAAACCTTCTTTCTGGACGGTCTCCAGCAGCTTTGGCTCAGGCAAACCAAAGTGAAAACTCAACACCTCAGGTCTGAGGTCCAACACCACTTCGAGGTGCTGCGCGTTAAACGGTTGTCATGACGAAGGTACCGGATGATCGTGTCTGACAATGGCCAGCTCAACAAAATAGCGGTGCAGGACGTCTCGCCACACATCCTCTCGCAGCACATCAAACTCCGGCGACACGTGACAAAAAAAGTTCACGTTCACGGGTTGAGCGGAAAGATTACGAAAGAGGTTGATCTGCTTTTCGAGACCGGCCGGATCAAGCATCGCTGCAGGTATCGCCCCGAGTCCACCACCACTGGCGACCGCTGCTGCCAGCCGGTGGTCTTGGGACCCTGCCATAGGTGACTGCAGCAACGGTGTTGCCACATCGAGCCACCACAGAAGCCGGTTGTTGGCAAAGCGACTCACGATTTCCCCTGAGGAAGGAAACTTTTTACGAGCATCGATAACATCCAACGAGGTTGATCACGTAACTGCTCCATGGCAGAGGCACGTACTCTGGTCCGATCAAGCGGAAGCCCACACTGCGCGAACATGTCTCGATGAAACGCCCAGAATTCAGGCTCACGCCGCTCGAACAGACTGCGTCCGAGGTAGGCGTAGTAGTCCGCCAATCGTTGCTCGAGGCGAGTTTGATATGCCGCATCGTCCAGAACCTCACGACCATAACGCGTAAAGAGGTGCAGGTTGGAACCCAGCAGTTTGTTAAAGGACTTGGTAACGCGGTTAGTCACGGACGCTTCGTCCCTGCCGACATCCGTCAACACGACATTGACCACGCCAAAGTCCCACTCGCGCAGCACTTCGTAACAAGCCATCACGTCCGAATAGAGGTAGCGTTCGTCGAAGAACGTCGGTCGATGACGAACCGCCGCCATCCGCCACAACAATGCCGAAGGTGTAAGAAAGGGGTAAACCTCACCCAGGAGCGTGCGACGCGAAACCTCTCTACCGCTGAAGAAATTGACGCCTTCAGGAAACTGGTTGGAAGTAACCTCATCTCCCCACTGCAACCACGACCCCACAACGCCAACACGCGGATGTTTCTCACCCAGCTCAATGCTGCGTTGTAGACAATCAGCGGTGAGTACGTCGTCTGCTTGCAAGAATCGAAACCAGGTGCAGTCGGCTGTGACCTGATCAAAGGCCACATTGTGGTTCTTGATGACCCCATAGGTTTCGGGGTTGCGCACCAGCGTGATCCTCGAATCTTCACCGATGCAGTCCTGAGCGGCCTGGTTTGTACCATCGGTCGAGTGGTTGTCGACAATGACATAACGCCAGTTCGTCCATGTCTGGGCGCGCATGCAATCGATGAGTATCGGCACGTAACGTTCGCCGTTGTAGAGTGGCGACACGACCGTGACCAAAGGCTGGTCAGTCAACGGGAAGTCCATGTCGTTTTCCGTGCCGCCACTCTAAACGCTGCTATTTTTGACCGAAAGCCCTGTGGTGATTGATTCCGGAATTCTCCCGACTTAACTTGGATAGGGTTCTGCTGAACAAGAGGATATTTTCGTTAGAACAAGGCGAGCCGCGCGGAGGAAAATCGCGAATACGCCGTAAATTCGCGATTTTCTGGAGCGCGGGTCAACGCTGTTCTGGCGGAAATAGACCTTGTTCAGGAGACCCCCCTCGATAGCCGGAGTAAGCCATGCCTTACATCACTGATCGCGTCGTACACGACGCCGATGCCCACATCATGGAAACGGCGGACTGGCTGGTGCAATTCGCGCCCGCTGCGTTCAAGGATCAGCTGATGAGTTTTGATGGCACGTCATCTGTCGCGACCACTGGCGCACAGCTGGCCGCTGTACTCAGCAAGCAGAAGGACCCGGAGTTTCTGGCCAGGGCAGAAGCGGAGATCATGCTCCCCAAAGATTGGTCGGCCCCAGGTGCACTTTTCAAAGAAGACCGCCCCAAAGCCATCGACTTTATCGGTGTGCGTTCACAACTGATCTTCAACACATTCATGAGCGGATTTCTCGCGGGTCTCGAGAAACAGTCAACCGATCTCGATCTGATCTATGGCGTGGCTGAAACGCACAACCGCGCCATGCAGGATTTTTGCAGCGTCGATCGCCGTCTGCTGTCGACGGCCTACATTCCTCTTGCGAACTTTGAACGCAGCGAAAAGATCGCACGTGAATCTATCCGTCAGGGATTCGACAGCTTGTTGGTGCCGTCACAATGTTCATGCACCCACTCACCGAGCCATACCGGCCTCTTTCCGATCTGGGCGATGGCCGAAGAAGCGGGGATTCCGGTCGTCTTTCACGTGGGTGGTGGTGGCCAACTGCTTGATCTGAACTACTTCAAGAACGGGCTACCAATTCCAAAGGACTTTCACGGCGGTGCAGAGAACTTCCGTTCGGTGGACTACATGGCCATTCCCGTGCCTGTGATGCAGACCCTGGCGACGATGATCATCGACGGTATTTTGGAGAAACACCCCAGGCTCATGTTCGGTGTGATCGAACAAGGTGCGGGCTGGATACCGAGCTGGATGCGTTATCTGGACAGTGCCCGTGAGGCCTTTGTGCGGAATGAAGAGCGGTTGCAGAAGCTGTCGTTAAAGCCTTCCGAATACGTGCGTCGACAGATTCGTGCAACACCCTATCCCGCCGAAGACGTGGGCTGGATTGCGCGTGAGGCGGGGCCGGAAATTCCATTGTTCTCCTCGGACTTCCCCCACGTCGAAGGTGGACGCAATCCAGTGAAACGCTTTGAGAGTACGTTAACGGAGCGCGACGATCCGCTGCGTAATCAGTTTTACCGCACCAACTTTGAATCGTTGATCGGTCGCCGCGCAGTCGAGCTGGCTGCATGAACGCAGACCACGTCCTTTGTCTTTGGGAGTATCGTTGATGGCTTACCCGACTTCGCCCGACCAGCTGACCCGCGAATGGCTATCGTCAGCACTCGGCTGCCACGTCAACGGCTTCGAGGTCGAACCCTTCGGTGCCGGCGCCGGCATCATGGGCCAGGTGACGCGCGTTCGGCTCAATGGTGATTTCTCCAAAGACACGATCATTGCCAAGTTCCCTTCACCGGCTGCGGAGAATCGTGAAGTCGCGCGTACCTACGACATGTATGGCAAGGAAGTGCGGTTTTACCAATCCATCGCCAAGACCGTGCCGTTGCGAACACCGGAGTGTTATTTCGCTGCTCACAACCGCGAGAACCAGGATTTCGTCATCCTCATGGAAGACATCCAGGGTTACCGCATCGGCGATCAAGTGGCGGGTTGTACCCTCAGTGAAGCCATTCAAGTGATCGAAGCAATCGCCTCAATGCATGCGGCGACGTGGTCAAAAACAGATCAGCTGGGCCTGCAGTCACACAACAATCCGGCACAACGCGACGGCATGGCAGCGGGTTTCAACTTTGGTTGGCCCGTGGTGATGGAGAAATTCCGTGATGTCATTCCCGACAGCGCGTTGATTGCGGGTGACAAGATGTCGGCAGCGACCGCTGGGCTGCTTGCGGAGATGTGCAGTGGTCCCGTGTGTCTCAACCACGTCGACATGCGACTCGACAACATCTTCTTCAATCAAGGTGGCGTGTTGTTCGTCGATTGGCAGTCGACAGCTTCATCGTGCCCGGAACATGACCTCGCCTATTTCGTCACGCAGAGCGTGCCCATCGAAGTTCGGCAGTCCCATGACTTGCCGGGCCACTACTACCGTACGCTCTGTGGACACGGCATCGATTATCCGCGGGCGTTGTTCGATCGACGCTACAAGGTGGCGGCGTTATATCTGCTGGATTTCGCAGTCGTGATCGCGGGTACGCTTAACCTTGCGAATGAACGTGGCCAGAAGCTCGGGCGCTTGCTGCTTGGTCGCAGTCTGCAGGCGTTGGATGAACTCAAGGCGTGGGAGCTGCTCGCTTGATACTGCGATTCTCAAAAAAACCGGCCTTTCAGCCGGTTTTCGATTTCTGCATCCTGGCCGTGATCAGGTTCCCGTCCAATTTGGTGCACGCTTCTCTGCAAACGCCTTGGGCCCCTCTTTCGCATCGTTGGAGGTGAAGACCTTCTGTTGCAGCGGGATCTGCATTTTCCAGAGCGTGTCTTCATCGATGCCTTGAGCGGCAGCACGAACCAATGACTTGGATGCAGCGACGGCGAGTGGCGCGTTCTCAGCAATACGCTCTGCAAGGCGAATTGCAGCAGCTAACGTTTCACCAGGCTCGGTCACTTCCGTCACCATGCCAGCCGCGAACGCCTCTTCTGCGGTAATCGGCTCACCGGTAAGGGCCATTTCCATCGCCTTGGCAAAACCCACTCGCGCGGGCAGGCGGAATACACCACCGGCTGCTGCGAAGAGGCCTACCTTGACTTCACGAATGCCGATTTTCGCGCCTTTGGCAGCGACGAGCAGATCACACGTCAACGCGATTTCACATCCACCTGCAAGCGCAAAGCCGTTGATGGCGCCAATGAGGGGCTTGTTGCAACCGGAGCGAACAAACGTGCCGAGGGGGCCTACATCTTCACCACGAGAGAAAGCCTTGAGGTCCATGCCCGCACAGAAGGCGCGGCCGTTGCCGGTGATGACACCAGCGGTTAACGAACTGTCAGCATCGAGTTCTTTCACGGCGTTCAGCAGTCCGTGGGACAACGCGCCGTTGATGGCGTTCATGGCTTCGGGCCGGTTGAGGGTGATCACCATGATTCGGCCGCGACGTTCGACTAGTACGGCGTTCTCAGTTGTTTCGGTCATTTTTGTGTGTGTCCTCGTTTAGAGCAGTTGATCGAGGCCGGGGATGTTGGCACATCCCGGCGTCAGGGAGAATCCGTTAGCGCTGGGCAAAGAGTGCTTTCCGAAGGGGCACGATGGCTTTGGCGACAACGGGTATGAGGAGCGCGCCGGCCGCGGCGCCAAAGATGCTCGTCAGCAGGGTGTTCACCAGCCAGTCAATCATCCCCTGACCACCAGAAACTGCGGCCGCCGAATCGTGGATCACGTGGGCGATTGCACCGAGACCATACTCTTCAAGACCGTGCACGACGATGCCGCCACCCACCCACAACATCGCAAGGGTGCCGACGGCGGCAAGGGTACGCAGTACCACAGGCATCGTGGCGACCAGGCCACGGCCAAATCCACGTACCAAGGCGAACGAGTTTCCCGACATGGCGACGCCCATGTCGTCAGCTTTAACGATCAAAGCAACCGCGCCGTAGACCCCTGCGGTAATCGCAACGGCAACGACGACCAGTGACATCAACTGCGAAACAAAACTCGCTTCGGGAATGGTGGCGAGCGCGATGGCCATGATCTCCGCGGAGAGGATGAAATCTGTGCGGATGGCACCCGCAACCTTCTGCTCTTCGAGATGTTCCGGATTCTGCTGATCCAGCCCGATCTCTTCTTCATGTTCATGGGCCGCATGGGGGAACACGGCTTCCAGCAACTTCTCAGCGCCTTCGTAACAAAGGAACAAACCACCAAACATCAACAGCGGTGTAATCGCCCACGGTGCAAACGCACTGAGCAACATCGCTACGGGCAACAGAAACAGCAGTTTGTTCTTGATGGAGCCAAGCGCGATCTTGCCGACGATGGGAAGCTCTCGATCAGCCGCGAAGCCAACTACATAACGGGGTGTGACCGCAGTATCGTCAATGACGATACCCGCCGCCTTCGAGCTCGCTTTCATGGCCTGGGCGCCAACATCGTCGATAGATGCCGCCGCCACCTTGGCGATGGCGATGACGTCATCGAGCAGTGCAATCAGTCCAGTGGCCATTGCGCTTCCTTGGTTCCTATTCTCTATTAAGTGGCGTCGAACAGTTCGCGGCCAATCAACATGCGACGAATTTCACTGGTCCCTGCACCAATCTCGTAGAGCTTTGCATCGCGCCAGAGTCGCCCTGTTGGAAAGTCATTGATGTAGCCGTTGCCACCGAGCGCCTGCACCGCTTCACCGGCCATCCACGTGGCTTTCTCAGCAGCAAGCAGAATGCAAGCGGCCGCATCGAAGCGTGTGGTCTTGCCCGCATCACACGCCTTCGCCACCGCATACACATAGGCACGTGCGGCATTCATATTCGAATACATGTCGGCAACTTTGCCCTGCATGAGCTGGA
>SYFY01000062.1 GCA_005799745.1 Gammaproteobacteria bacterium | reverse complement strand
TCATCTCCGGTGGCGTGAACATCTATCCTGCGGAAATCGAAGCTGCGCTTGATCTGCATGCGGATGTGCTTGAAGCGGCGGTGTTCGGTGTTCCCAGTGAAGAGTGGGGCGAGAGTGTGCATGCCGTGGTGGTGCGCCGGGCTGCTTCAGCACTCGACCAAGCGGCAATCCAAACGTGGGTACGAGAACGGCTCGCAGGATACAAGGTCCCACGATCGGTCTCGTTTGTCCCGGAGTTGCCGAAAACCGGCTCAGGAAAGGTGCTCAAACGAGCATTGCGCGACTCTTACTGGCAGGGCCGTGCGTCCAGAGTGTGATCACCGAATGCACTGACAACAGTTTTACGTGGTTGCCGAGGGGCCTCGTCAAGGGCGATGGAAGTGAGTACCGGAGGTCGGCTCCTGGTGATTCTCACCCGCCTTTTTTGTCACCGATGAACCAGGAGGCCACCCACGAAACCAACGACACGATGAGTGCACCACCCATGGCCGACCAGAAACTCGCCACGGTGAAGCCGCTGAAGAAGGCTGCCGCGAGTCCGAACACCGCAGCGTTGAGAACCAGCACGAAGATGCCGAGGGTGATGACGGTAAGTGGCAGAGTCAGCCAGAAGAGCAGAGGTTTGATGACAGCGTTGAGGATGCCCAGTACCAGTGCAGCCAGAACCAATGTGGTTGGGGAGCCGATGGAGATGCCGTCAAGCAGCCAATCTGCAACCCAGAGTCCGAGACCGGTGACGATCACGCGAATCACAAATGAGGTCATGAGTTAATCCCGGCTGCCGATGACGAACGGGATCATACCGGGCGACGAGGCAGGGAGGCGAAGAGATTATTGAGGACCGACAAACGCCGCACTGCGTAGCTGGAAACTGCGACCGGCGTCCCGCTGATAACCGTACAGGTAGAGGTCCTGGATGGCGGGTAACCACCGATCTGCTTCGATGTCTTTGATCGGGATGAGGCGAGTCGAGTAACCGGGCTCGAAACGATAGTCATTCCACACGAGGTTGTCGTCACGTCAGTACCGCGCCGAGAGACCGAGGATCAAGGGCTCTGAACCGTGGACGGTGATTTCGAGCCGGACGAATTCCGGCATCTCCCGAACATCCGGAATGTCTTGATATGTACTCCAGACCACTGATCGTCCATGAGCGTTAGACGAACGCTCTCGGCACTGAACATGTTGTAGTCCATCTCGGCGGTGAATTCGGCGAGGTAGAACCCCCGTGGATCTTTGCCATCGAACAGAAGTGGCGCACGAGCGTATAGCCAGGATTCACTGGCAAAGACCATGGCGATGGGTCGGGTTGTCCACAAACTGATATACAGGATGCCAAGTACGGGTAACCAGATAGTGCTTCGTGACCTCTGCACGAATAACGCGTAGAGACATCCGGCAAGACCAAGGCCAAGAAGGTCAGAGAAGATGTCAAACAGGCTGGGGCTTCGCCCTGAAAGATGCTGCAATCCTTCGCTGATCAGTCCAATGACTGGAATGATGAGGAAGGTGCGTAACCAGCTTCCTGACAGTTTCCAGACGATGAATGACAAAACCATCGCCCAGGGAACGCGCATGGCGTTGTGAAGCGCAGCTGACAAACGGGTATCACCCGGGATCTTGAGCGTTTGTTGGCCGAGCAAGAGGAGTGCTGCCAGGAGCACAAGGCAGATCGGTAACCACCGAACGGTGCCCACTCGACCAATCAAGGTCGGCATACGATTTCCCGGTAAAAGTCAGTCGTGCGTGCAGCGACACGTTGTGGATGGAATCGTTCGAGCGCAATGGCGCGTCCGCATGCGCCCATGGCGCGCAGCAGAACGGTGTCGTTCAGTAAGCGGATCAACCCGCTCGCGATATCGTCGGCATCGAAGGGGTCAAACAGAAAACCACTTTCGCCGTGGCGGATCATATAGGGCATCCCACAGCGATTCGAACTCACTACAGGTATGCCAACCGCCATAGCTTCTTCGATGCCCATCGGGGAATTTTCTTCGAGTGAGGCGAGGGCGAAAACGCTGCAGGCGGCAAGCTCACGTCGTACTTCCGGTGATGGCAATGAATCGAGCAAGTGGACGTCAGTCTCAAGTTGGTGCGTGCGCATGTATTGTTGCAGTTGTTCGCCATAGGCCGCATCGACGATGGGACCCGCCAATCGCAATTCGGCTTGCACACCCTGCTGACGGAGCACCCGAAACGCTTCAACGAGCTTCAGCGTGTTCTTACGCGGGTTGATCACCGCGGCGCTGAAAATCGTGCCGGATTTGGGCTGCCATGGGATGTCAAAAAACTCTGCCGCCACAGGGTTGTCGATATCACGAATGCGAGCAGCAGAGAATGCTGAGACGCGTTCACGCACGTAAGGACTGATGGATACGATGTTAGGTTGATCACCCCAACCCCGAGTTTCGACCCGCTTCCACAAATGGGCTCGAGGCGTAGCAAAACGAGATCCTGACACGAGCGTATCGCCGTAGATAAATCCGTGAACGGTAAATACGCGATGGCCCGGATAACCTCGCACCATCAAGCCATAGGTGTCGTGGGCGTGGACGAGGTCCATGGGGTTGGCAGTAAGCCAGACGAGGACGACTCTTCGTCCCTTGTCGATCGCGAGCCGTAACATGCTGCCAGATGGGCGGGGAAGGAAATGCAGTCGAGCGGATTCGAGCTGACCTTCTTCCGCCGATTGAATGTCCGCCAGAGAGAGCACATGAACGTCGAGTTCAGGATTGCGAGCGAGATACCGGACGAGATTTACGCTGACAGCTTCAACACCGCCGACGGGTCGATCGGGGTCGCGTGGAAACTGAGTCACGATGCAGACTTTAAGGGTCTTCATGATCGTGAAGCCTGGTGCTCGCGAAACGATTCGAAACGTGGCATGGCGGTATCGAGGGCGTGTTGATCGTAGAAGTACTGCCACGCTGTCTGGCCGCACCGCCGTACCCGTTCGCGATTTACCGAAAATTCCCTCAACGTGCTGACAAGCGTGTCCACAGAGTCGCGGTGCGCGCCGAGTTGATGTCGTTCGAGGACAGCATCCGGATCGACGGTGCTCACCACCGGCATGCCGTGGGCAAAAGCCTCCAGGAACGTGTTGGGAAATCCCTCCAGCGATGAGGTGCAACAGAGGACATGGCTACGACGGTAGAGTTCGAGCACTTCTTCCCGTGGTTTGCGCCCGTGTACGGTGAGATTGGATATCCCTACAGCTTGTTTGAATATGCCCTCGTTATAGGCGGCATCCTGATCAACGCCTTCGACCAGATGAAAGTCCACATCAGGCAAAGACTTCGCCAGCTGCAAGAAAATCTCCGGACGTTTGACGGGCATCATTCTTCCCACCCACAACACGCTGAACGTGGATTCGCGTTTCGCATCAATATGATCGAATGAGCCGTCGACGTGAATATCTGAAGGCATCGGTATCGGCGTCGACTCTAAACCGAATCCCTCTTTCAACATACGTTGTTGAACGGAAGTTTGGGTGATGATGCCGTCAGCAAGCTCAAGTCCTTTGCGATACAAAACCCGCTCGTGCAGCGATTCGAGAATCGGCAGCGACGGGTCACATTCGGGATCCGACGCCACGGAATAGACAAAACGTCGGCCATGACGATGCGCCCACAGTGCGACTCGCCCAGTCGTCGACTCCGCGCAGTTCTGATAGTAGACGTCAGCATCGGCGCGTCGCATCGCAGAGCGCGGTCCACCTTGGATGTACAAAACGCAGCATGGGCAATCCGGCGTTGGCCGGGCAGATTTTCAGGATACGAATCCCATCGACCGTTTCATCGGTGTCGTTGCCTTCCGTCCACGTACAGACACTGACCTCGTGGCCGCGATTTTTTAGCCAGCGGGACATGAGTCCAGTTTGCCGCTCGACTCCGCCGATATGGCCGCGTGGATCCCCGGTGAGTGCACCGTAGGCGAAGTGGGCAACGAAACAGATTTTCAAACGGGAACGTGACTTGGGGCGGCATCCTGCCGGAATCCAGACATTCTATTCCTCAGCGCCGAAGCCTCTGTTCAGACACGATCAAAGCGTGCGTTGACCGAGGCAAAAGAGGGAAGGGCATCACAGGCTTGATGTGCATATGTCACGCCGACTTCGGTGATGCAGGGCTGTTTTGTCGTGACAATGCGATCGCGAGAAGCAGCAGCGCAGGAAGACTGACACCGAGCAATACATCCCAGCCGAAGGCATGCATGAGTGAACCCGCTCCGAGGCTTGCAATGGCGGATATTCCAAACACGCTGAACTCGTTCACCGCTTGCGCGCCGAACCGCTCATTGGGGCGCCATGTGCCAACCAGCAACGTCGACGCGCCGAGGTACAGAAGGTTCCAGCCAAGACCGAGCAGCACCATGGCCCACCAGTAATGCAGGTAGGCGTGGCCCTGCCAACCAATGAGCACGGTCGTCAATAACAGGACGCCTCCGGCCCACATCATGTTACGCACGCCAAACCGGGCCACCATCCAACCCGAGACCAGCGAGGGTAGGAACATCGCTAAAACGTGGGCCTGAATCACCGCAGAGGTTTCCGCAATACTGAAACCATCTTCGACGTGCATGCTGATCGGGGCGGCTGTCATGACGAAGGTCATCACACCCTGACCGACAATACCGCCAACGAGGGCAATCAGGTACACCGGCTGCAAAACGATTTCACGCAAGGGACGTGGTGGGGCGGTATCCGCGTTTTCGACAGTGAGCATCCGATCTTTGAAGAGCAGAAAGAGGAACGCAATGATCATGTAAAGCCCGATCATCCAGCTCATGGCGGTGTGAAAGGGAGAGTCGGGATCGACCGCCGCGCTTCTTGCTACTAGAGTAGGCCCGAGCAGTGCAGCCACGACGCTGCCGAGCAGGATGAACGAGATCGCATGGCTGATCCATTCGGCCTGCACACTTTCCGCTGCCGCGAAACGAAACTGTTGGCTGAAGGCCATCAACGCACCGATGGCCAGTGCCGATACACAAAATGCGGTGAAGCTGTTTCGACGCAACGCATCGGCGGCGAACCAGGCCGCCACAGCGCCGAGAAATGCAGCCAGGGAAAACCCCAGGCGTCTGCCGATCCGCTTCATGAGCAGTGCGGCGGGAATGGTGGTGGCCGCAGTTCCAACAACCATCAAGGACGCAGGCAGTGTCGCGAAAGACGGATCGGGTGCGAGAGCAGAGCCGACGATGCCGCCAATGGTGATGAACAAGATCGACCCGGAAACAAAAACGCTCTGCGCAAAAAAGAGGACGCCGAGGTTCACCAGACCGGGGCGATCGGCGAGCGGACTGGAGGCGCTAGAGGTTTGCATGGAGTCGTCCTGATAGGGCGTAGAGTGAAGGCGTGGAGTGAAGGCGCAGACGGAAGATGCCGCGAGTATAGCCCGGGTGCATTCACGGGGATGATGGGTTAGTTTTGGGCGGAATTCATCGGGGAGAGGACGGATGACCGATCAGACAGAAACCAAGGCAACACGCTCACGCCGACGACTGCTTCGGGTGATGGGTGGCGTGCTCGCCGCGGTAGGCGTAGCGGGTGTTGCTCAGGCTCAGGGGCAGAAGGTGGATAGTCCTGGTAAAGGTCGACATGGAGGACGGCACGATTCTCGTCATCGGGCCATGCACGAAGCGATGGCGCGCCAACAAATCATGGAACTACGCCACGCCTATGGGATCGCCACCGACCTCGTTGGCAAGAACACGCCTGAAGGTATCGAAGCCGGTCGAGCGATCTATCGCCGCATTTTTACGGCAGACGCCTCTATCGGTGCTGCGGGCGTGGACTCGGTGAAAGGACCGGATGCGTGGGTGGACATCGTCAAGGGCGCTCTCGCGCCTTACAACGCCACACAACATCTGATCGGCACGCAGTACATCACCAACCTGGTGGTTCCGGATCGGCCCCGTGCCGGCGGTAGCGCCCACATGTCGAGTTATCTGCAGGCTTGGCACTCCAATGCCGACGGCAATCTCTGGCTCTTCATGGGCACTTATGAGGACGACCTCACCTGGTCGGAGGAGAGCGGTTGGCAGATCAAGGCCATGATGCTCAACCAGGTTGCGTCGGACTACCGATCGTTGGGTAAACGACCGGACTGATTGGAAACCCCCAGTCGATCACAGGTTCGATTTCACGATCGATCAACAGAAGGGACCGCGAGCGTATTGACCCGCGCCGGCCTGATCGTCATTGTGCGCGCCGTGCGGGGGGCGCACAGTCAATCCGGTGGTTGAGAGGTTCTTGAGAGGAGCCCTCAGCCACGAGCCAGGAACCCGGGAGTCGAAGCGGTGCCAACAACACTTCAGCCGTCGGATGTCGTCGTCGTCGGCAATATTTCCGATGAACCGTTTGCGATCGACCTCGCCTTTGCGATGCGGCAGACCGAAGACGTTGCGGATCTCATCAGCCTGAAGACCTTCGCCAATTCAGAATTCTGTCCTCGATTTATTTCCGATGAACAGGACTTCACCCGGATTGGTCGCAAGCTGGAAGGCAAGACGGTCATCATCGTGTCGACGTCCAATCGCCTGGTGAGTCGGAATGACCTGGCGATGCGCAATTTCCTAATGGCGCGAGCCGCCAAAGAAAATGGCGCCACCCATGTGGTGTTGGTGGAGCCTGACCTCTTTTACAGCGCGCAGGATCGTGGGCCGAGAATTGACCTGGGTGTCACTCATTTCGAACGAGATGAGGTGGACCTGAAGAAATTCGACGGTCAACCGTTTACCGCCAAGCTCTATGCACAGATGCTCAAGTTGTCCGGTGTCGACCGCGTAGTCACCGTCCACAACCACAGCTTCTCTGTTCAGAACATGTTTACCGAGGTGTTTGCGGGACAGTTCCACAACTTGATTCCCTACGAGATCTACCTCGACTACATGCGCAATTCCAACATCCTGCGCGAAACCGCCGACGGGGAAGGGCTGCTGTTATGTGCGCCGGATAAAGGTGCGCGGGATTTCGTGCGAGAAATGCACACACGCCTGGCGTTGCCCAAAGCCGGCTTCGTCATGCTCGACAAGTTCCGCTCGGGTGAACGCGAAGTCAGCATCAGCATGCATGCAGAAAGCGAAGTGCGGCTTGAAGATGTGCATGATCACGACGTGGTCCTGTTCGACGACATGGTGCGCACAGGCTCAACCGTGGTGAAAAGCTGCCAGTACTTAAGACGCGGTAATCCGTCACGTGTGGTCTTCGCAGTATCGCACTTTTATGCGAGTGAAGAAGGTCGGGAAAAGATGGCGCACAGTGCCATTGATGAAATCCTTACGCTCAACACCTTACCGACGGTGTTGAATCGTGATGAACAAGGACGGCTGCGACGGAAGATGGTCGTGCTCAAGATCGAACATTGGCTGGCACGCAATGTCTGTGAGGTGCTTGGAATGCCGCTGCGTCCTGACCTCAGCTTGTACCAAATCGACATGTCGTCGAAGAATCCACGCTTCATTCGCAAGATCCATGACAGCGAGCAGCTACGCGGATTACATACCTGGCGTGCGCCGGGCGCCTGAGATCATGTCTTCTGTCTACGTCCCCGAAACCTTGACCCGCGCTGCACTTGATGAGCGCATGGGTACCATTGTGGTGCAGTTCGGCACAAATTGGTGTGGTTGGTGCAGAGCAGCGGAGCCTGAAATCGAACAGGTTTTTGCGATGCGTCCGGATGTTGAACGAATCAAGGTGGAAGATGGTTCAGGCAGGCCACTCGGACGCAGCTTTAGCATCAAACTCTGGCCGACCCTCGTATTTATCAAGGATGGCCGAGAAATCGCCCGAGTGACGCGACCTCAATCGCGGGACGTGATTGCAGAAGCGCTGGCGCAGCTGTCGTAGGTTTTCAGCCGATCAGGGCAGGATCGTCCGCTTGTACTTGCACCAACTCCAGATACGAGTCGCGAAAGTACACGAACGACACATCACCTCCGTCCGGAAACGCGTGGCGTGAGGCGCGCAGCGTAGCGGATTTGTTGGGCGAGCCCATACGATAGTGTGAATAGCCGGCTTCGCGGAAGATATCGTCCGACCAGCGGGGTTCAACAAGATTTCCCGGAAGTGGGGTTAAAAGACCCACGGTGATGCCTGGGCGCTCGCGACGTAGCCTTAGTCCCTGCGCCTGACCATGAAAGTCGAAAGCGCTCATTCGCTGCATATGAAACTGTTGAACGAAGTCTGCAGCGGTCGACTCGAGCTCTGCAGGGTCCGTCCAGATGTAGATCGTGTGGTTGTCTGCCCTGGTCTCTTGGGTCGGGCCGATTTCAAGGCACTGTCCATTCGGTGCACGTACCAAAACCCAGTCGCGAGTTCCTGCCTGAAACGAGCGAACATCTGCTGCGTTCGACATCGTTTTGATCAGACCTTCGTTTTGCGCCTGATTGAAGACTTGAACCGGTAGCCGCTGTGTCACGCGGAACACGGTGTCGCCAACACGCGGCGACTTCGTAACAGGCCGCTGCACGGCGCTGTAGGAGGTGAAGGCGTCAAATTCGATGTAATCGGGATCGGTGATCGCTCCACGACGACGGATGTACTGTCGCCCCATGCCCGGATACATGTTTTCGATCAGGGGTTCAAAACCGAGAATTGTCAGCAGCCGGAGCATGCCCGCAAGATCACCGGTGGCAGGAATATCCTTCTGGACCACGCCTTCCGGTGCTGGCGTTTCGATGATGGTGGTGCCGTAGTGGGCGATGCTGGGTGACGGCATGGGAAGTCCTCAGAGCTTTCGAGTTCTTCCGATCCTAGCAGACCAGCAGTGTATGCCCTAGCATGCTACCGGTTCTGAAAACGGACGACGTCATGGCGATCCTGCAGGCACATCACGGCATTCACTCCTCCGATATCGAGGCGACCAAACGGGTGCTTCGTGTGCTCGGGTTTACCGATTTTCAACCTGGTGCACCGGAACCGTTGGTCTTTCGTAATGTGCCCGAGGACTATATCGGCCAGGTGACCTCGGCCGTGCTCGGGGATGAGTACCACACTCACTACGTTGAGAACCCCGATATACCCCAGCAGATCGACCTCATTCAGATCAGGCCGGAAGCGTTGACACCGCGACTTTGGGATCAGCCCGTTCAAGGTGATTTGATCATGGCCATTCCCGTTGAAGATCCACTCGCTGCTCGTGCAGCCATGCAGGCCGCTGATCCGCTCTGTGTTTATGGTCCCGCGATTGAGGTGCTTGAAGAAAATGGTATCTGTTTCCGCTGGCGTGATGGGCAACACACGATCCTGACGCGTAATCCGGAACCGTTTGCCATCGTTCATTACAACAGCGTCGATTGGCCGTGCATGCGCGCGTTCTTTGAAGATGTGCTCGATGTACCGGTGCACAAATTGCAAGCGCGAGGTGACGGCGTCGAACGATTCCGCCTCGATGCTTCCATCGGTGGACGGCTTGATGTTGAGGTGCGGTCCGATACACCGCGCCTCGATTTCAGGGCCTGGGGTAAACATTATCCTGCCGCCAACCATTTCCGTCTGCTGCACCGTGATGTCGCCCGGATTGAGCAGAAGATTCGATCAACCGGACGGGGTGGATTCGTGATTCCGCCCGCGAACGGCTTCGTCTTCATCCATGGGCCGGTCTCCGAAACCATCGAGATGTTTGACGCCGCAGTCACATTGGGAGCGCGGCAGGCGGCCTGACATGTCTATATCCCTGTTTCGTTCAGCGTTTGTTCGTGTGGCAGTTGCCTTTGTCGCGTTGTGCCTGTTGTCTGGCGCCGCGCTCGATGAAGATGCGTTGCCACTCCACGAGAAACTTGAACAACTGCGGCCCTTTCTAGCCATTACCTGGAAAGGTGACCTCAGTGATCCCGGCTCCAAACTGAGACGCTTCGATGTCGTGCGATACGACCGAACCCTCAACGGTGAAGTCATCCGCATGTTGCATAGCATCAACGATGGCGATCTGGGTGGCGAGATGGTGATTCGTTACAACGAAGCAGCCAAACGGGTGGAGTATCACTACTTCACGTCAGCGGGATTTCTCACCACCGGGTCCATCCGTTTCAATGGTCGCGCCTTCGTCGCCGAAGATGATGAACAAGCCGGGCAGGTACCCATGCGCATGGAGCGACGTATCAAGGGCGATCGAATGATTTCCAAAACTCAGATGTTTCGAGATGGCGGGTGGACCAGAGGCACCGAGCAGTTCTACGTGGCAGCGCCCGAAGAGAAAATTCGTTACCGGTGAATCGAACAACAAGGCAACACGTCCATGACTCACTCGATCCCCATGATCGATCCATCGATCGACATTTCTGAGGCTGCGTTCATTCATCCCACAGCCTGTGCGTACGGCAACGTCAAACTGAGTCGTGGTGTTTCGTTGTGGCCGTATTCAGCGGTTCGCACAGAGAACAAGGAAACGGTCATCGGCGAAATGACCAACATCCAGGACTTCGTGATGATCCACGGCGGGGGCGTTCGCATTGGCGCGTACTGTTCCATCACGCATCACTGCACCATTCATGTGTGCAAGATTGGCGACAACTGTCTCATCGGCATTAATACGACCATCATGGATGGCGCGGTGATTGGCGATAACTGCATCGTTGCCGGTGGGGCGTTCATCACCGAGGGCACGATCATTCCCCCCAACAGCATCGTGATGGGTTCGCCTGGAAAAGTGCGCCGGGAACGCAATGCCTATGTGCCGAATCGTATGAACGCATGGATGTACTACCGCAACGCTATCGCCTATGCGCAGGGCAGGTTCCGGGAGTGGGACGACGCAGCATTCAAGGCGGAGATCTCGACGATGCAAGCGCGCTACGAACAGGAATTCGCACAAAAGTTCAGTGTCGGCTGAGCAGAGTTCCCCTCTAGTAGGGCGTTAAGAGGTAGTGTCCGTGACTCACAGCAATGGGCTTGTCGCGCTCAACCTGCCAGATCTCTGACCGAACGTTTGCCACTCGTCGACCATGGCGGGTGACGATCGCGCGTCCGTACGTGGTGACCGGGCCACCGGATCGAAGATAGTCGATGGAGACATCGATGGTTTTTGGCAGGCGTTCACTGGCGTTGTCGAAAAGCAGCTGAATCACCGCTGTCATTTCCAGGAATGCGCCGATGGCGCCACCGTGAATGGCGGGGAGCAGGGTGTTGCCCACGAGTTCATCCTTGAAAGGCATCACTGTCGTAATTTCGTTACCTTTGCGATCTACTGAAATCCCTAGAAATCTTGCGTAGGGAATGCCCTCAACAATGGCCTGCATGTCCTGCCCGCGGCCCTGTGCCCGAAGCTCGGTAAGCAGCTTCATGGTGTGGCTTCCGAAGCACTCTCCATAGCACTCTCCATAAATTCGGGGCGAGGTGTGTTTGGCGTGCCGATCATGAATGCGGCAACACAGGTTGCGATGGGTTCATTCGGTGAGTCCTGGTAGGCCGTGGCGCGCACGAAAGCGACGTTCCTGGTGCGCTTGTAACATGTGGCTTCGGCATAGATGTCGCGATGGGGCTGTGCTGCACCCATGTAGTCGATGCGCAAGTCGAGCGTCGCTATTGAAAGTTCACCGCGGGTGACTTCTGGTGGACGAACGGCCATGCCACAAGTGTTGTCGAGCAATGCGGTCAACACGCCACCGTGAATCACGCCGGTATCCGGGTCACCCACGAGGTGATCGGCGTAGGGTACTTTCACGCTTACGGAGGTGTCGGAGTAATGGACCACCCGCATGCCGATGGCACGGGCGTGGGGGATTTCAAGCATCGGATCGTTGTCGAGGTCCATCGTCAAACACCGCAGAAAAAATGAAGGGCGGATGCTACTGATCCGAGCGACGCTTGGCATCCGTTTGTGGGAGCGGCCTCTGAGTCTCGACTCGCGAATGGAGGGGCTTGCGAGCCGCTCACCCAGAGGCGCAGACTCAAGTCGTGGGCGCTTCTGGAACACGGATTTGCCCACATCGGCGGTAACTGAAGTTCTCCGTAACTTGTGGACTGCTCTTCCGAGTTTTTCTTGAGCAGCCCACTCATGTCCCCGGGAGGTGATCATGAAGCGGTACTTCTACTCAGGCGATGATCTGGACCGCATCGAAGGATTGTCTAGGCAACTGGAGTCAGCCGGCATTGACCGCGTGCAGATGCACGTGTTGTCGAAGGACGACACCGGTGTCGACTCGCATCAAGGCATTCATGCCGTAGCTTCCATCATGAAAAGGGACCTCTTGTCTTCTGGGTTGCGTGGCGCGCTGGTAGGCGCGGTGATCGCGCTCGGTGTGGTGTTGGTTGCGCTGCAGATGCAGGCATTCGCCACACCAGCAGGCACCGTCATCGCACTGTTCGTCGCCATCGGCAGCTTTGGCTTCTGCACGTGGGAAGGTGGTCTCTTCGGCATCCAGCGGAGTAATCGACGGTTTTCGCGATTCCAAGGGCTGCTCGATTCAGGACGCCATGTCTTCTTCGTAGATATCGACCGTCAACAGATTCCGGCGCTGCGCAAAGCGGTCGAAAGTTTTGTTGGTATCGAGGCCATTGGTGAAGCGCAAGGGTTGCCACGCTGGCTTGTCGCGAGTCAGCGAGCGGTGCCCCGTTTCCTGACGCAGACTTTGCCGTAAGCATCAGCTACCACTGAAGGGAGCTGTAGTAGAAGCGTGCGAAGCGGGCTCGATGTCGAACCCGCCAGAGGACCGCCTTTGTGTGTGGTTCCCCAGGCTGACCGCTACCCGCGAGCTTGCGGTATCCTACCGCGCGTTTTTCAACCCTGCAGGATCGCGAATGTCCGGAACCTATGTTTTTGCCGATGATCACGTCATTGCCCCGGAGTATTACGGTGAACATGGTCACCCTCATGAGGCGTTCGCCTGGCTGCGTGAGCACGCGCCTCTACGGGTGATCAACGCGCCTTCCTTCAGACCGTTCTGGGCTGTGACGAAACACGAAGACATCATCGCCATCGAAAAGCAGCCCGAGCTCTTCACCAACGAGCCGCGCCCGATTCTGGGTCGTGAAGTCGCGAAGCCGGAGCTGCGCCAGGAGGTTATCGCTGAAATATTCAAGCGCCTGCAGGATTCGCCGCAGTTGCTGCAGGTGATGGCGACGTCGACGGAACAAGGCCTGATTCGATCCCTCGTGCAAATGGACCCACCGGACCATCCGAAGTATCGGGCGCTCGTTCAACCCTGGTTTAAGCCGACAAACATCAAGCGCCTCGAAGATCGTTTGCAGACCATCATCAAGGACATCCTTGACGACATGATGGGTGATGGAGGTATGCGCGAGCTGGATTTCGTGCAAGACGTTGCAGTGTGGCCGCCCCTCAAACTCATCACCGAGCTTCTCGGCGTTCCCGTTGAAGATGAGTGGCGCATTCTCAAACTCACCAACGAACTCTTTGCCGGTGATGATCCCGAGATGAAGCGCGTCGGCGATGATCCACTGTCGCTGTTCGAAACCATCAAAGACCTCTACGCCTACTTCACCAAGCTCACCGATCAGCGTCGTGCGGAGCCCACGGAGGATCTTGGCTCGTACATCGCCAACGGCCGCATCGATGGCGAGTACATGCCGTACAAGGAACTGATTTCCTACTACACCATCGTGGCGACCGCAGGGCATGAGACCACACGTACCGCGATCTCCGGCGGATTGCATGCGCTGCTGACCAATCCTGACCAGATGCAGCTCTTCAAGGATACGGTTCAAGATGATGAAGCCTTGAAGCTGGCTATTGAAGAGATGATTCGCTGGTCAACACCGGTCGCACAGTTTTCGCGGACTGCACAATCCGACACAGAGCTTCGTGGCCAGACCATTCGTAAAGGCGATACCGTCGGGCTTTTCTATGCCTCGGCGAACTTTGATGAAGAGATCTTCGATCAACCGCGCAAGTTCCAGATTGATCGTAAGCCCAATCGCCATCTCGCCTTTGGCACCGGCCCGCACCAGTGCCTTGGCATCATCCTCGCGCGCATGGAAATGCGTATTTTCTTCCAGCAGCTCATTCCACAGATCGTGTCGATGGAACTTCTCGAAGAACCGCAGAAACTGCGCGCAAGTTTTGTGCATGGCCTCAAACACCTGCGCATTCGTTATCAGCTGCGCCCAGCAGCGTGAACAGAGCCTGATTCGAACTTGAGGCAGATCCTGTGACCATCGCTGAGTGGCTTGAAGTGGCGAGTTATGCGGTAACGGTGGTCGGTCTGCCCTTTGCGGTTTGGGTGTTTTATTCCGAACGACGCAAGGAATTCGAAAACGAAGAAGAGGCTTATCAACATCTCGCCGACACTTGAACAACAAGAGCGAATGCTGGTCATCTTCGATATGTTGGTCGGACTTTTCGAACGTGCCTTCCTGGTGGCATGGAAAGAAGACATCAGTGAAACCGAGCAACGTCGATGGAACTCGTGGGATGACTACATGCGGGAGTGGTGCCGCCGTGAAGACTTCGCTAACGCGCTGCTGGGTTTGTTGGGTGGCGAGGACCCCGGGTTTCAGCGTTACATTGAGCGTGTCGTCGCAGAAGAAGCTTCCGAAAAACGCGCCACTGCTTCAGATTGATCGCGGCATTCCGAGTGCGTGCGCAATCGGAACGTCAGCTGGCGCCAGCAACAGAGCGCGCATTTCTGGACGAGTAAACCATCCGATCCGATCATGACTTGTGGGCATGAAACGACCACGCAGGTGACGAACGCGCAGGGCAAGCAGCGTGACGGAGCGATCAGCATAGTGGTGGGTCGTTGTCATGAAATGGTTCGTTATCCGGACTTGAATCCCGAACTCCTCTCGCATCTCCCGCTCGAGACACACCTCTGGCGGTTCTCCGTCGTCGATTTTTCCACCTGGAAATTCCCAGTGACCCGCCATGTGTTTCCCCAGCGCGCGGCGGGCCAGGAAGAGTTTGCCTCGGCGTTCGAGGATGGCAGCGGTGACGAGTAATGGACTGTTCACACTGTGAGTGTACCTCCCGGCGTGTTGAGTCCGCGCTATGATCGGGCCCATCAGGAAGGAGAGGGCGCACACCATGACCTATGCCGGTGACAGAATCATCAACGATGCCGACAGCCATCTGATGGAGTTGCCCGACTACCTTTCCGCCTGGGCTGATCCGAAGGTTCGCGATCGATTGCCTGATCTCAAAGCTGCGCTCATGGGCCAGTTTGACCCGGATGCCTACGCCAATCGCAGTGGCCACTCGCCCGACCGTGTGCGCGAACTTGTTGCCCTGGGTGATGCGATCACGCGAGGCCCCAAATGGCACGATGCGCTCGGTGCATTCAGTGGCACAGAGCGCTCTACCGCCCTCAATCTGCTCGGCTTTCAGAAACAGGTGATCTTCTCGTCGTTTTGCGCGCGTCTGATCTTCGATGCCGTGGATGATGAGATCGCCTACGGTGCCTCACGTGCGCAGAATCGGGCCATGGCCGATTGGTGCCAGGGTGACTCGCGCTTGATTGGAGTGGCCATGGTTCCGCTGCAGGACCCGGTGCGTGCACTCGAGCAGATTGAGGAAGCGAAGCGGCTTGGCCTGGGAGCGGTGTGGATTTCGGCGGATGCGCCGGGAGGTCGTTCACCTGGTCATCCGAACCATGATGCGATCTGGGCTTCACTGGTCGATGGCAAACTACCCTTCATCCTGCATGTCGGCAGTGCCCCACTCGCTGTCGGTGACGAGTGGATGAACGATGGTCGTCCGGATACGGTTTCAGCGAGAGGCGGCGCAGAAGTCATTGGCAGCAAAGACCTCTGTGCCATTCACTTCGCGTCGCAGCGCTTCATCTCGACCCTGGTGCTCGATGGTGTGTTTGAAACCCATCCCAATCTGAAAGGTGGTGTGATCGAGATCGGCGCCGGGTGGGTGCCCGACATGATTCGCCGGCTCGACCATGCGGTTGCGATCTGGTCGCGTTCTGAACCTCAACTCGCGCGTATGAAGCGAAAGCCGTCGCAGCAGATCGCTGAGCAAATGCGATTTACGCCTTATCCGTTTGAGGATGTGGCGCAGCTGGTACGGGAGTCATCGCCGGACTTGTACATGTTCTCCAGTGACTATCCGCATGCGGAAGGTGGGCGTGATCCGATTGGACGATTTTCCAAGTCGGTAGAGCCTCTCAGCGACGTTGAGCGGCATAAGTTTTTCGCCTCGAACTTTTATGGGATGTGTCCGAGTGCGGGATAAGTTGCCCTCTGCAGGGATACTGCGGTGGCGTTTCCTTCCGCTGAAAACACGAGGCTTGCTGTGTTTTGGTTGGGTGGTTGGCTGAAGCGGTAGGTGATTGGATGGAGCTGGCGCACCCGGCGCGATTCGAACGCGCGACCCCTGGCTTCGGAGGCCAGTACTCTATCCAGCTGA
>SYFY01000061.1 GCA_005799745.1 Gammaproteobacteria bacterium | reverse complement strand
TCTCAACTCGACGCAAGTCGATGGTGCGTTGGCCGACGTGATCGAGAAGGCGTCCCGGTGTGGCGATGACGATGTCCACACGGCGCTTCAAGGTTTCGATCTGTGGGTTGATGCCGACACCACCAAAGATCACTGCGCTTCGCAAACCGACATGTCGTCCATAGGTGCGAAAGCTCTCATGAACCTGAGCGGCCAGTTCACGTGTAGGAACCAGCACTAGGGCGCGAATTGGCCGTGCTTCCGGATGGTCCTCGTCCAATCGCTGCAGAACAGGAAGGGCGAACCCCGCTGTTTTGCCGGTACCGGTTTGGGCGCCGGCGAGCAGATTGTGGCCAGCAAGGACGGCAGGTATGGCTTCGCGTTGGATCGGCGTTGGGATCGTATAACCGGCGTCTTCGATGGCGCGCAGCAGTTTCGGCACAAGGCCGAGGTCAGCAAATGACAAAAGGATGCTCCTGGGGCGGGATGAATTGATCGGGTCAGTCCGTACGCGCGTGAGTTTGTCGCACGGGTGGACGACGAAAGGGTGGCAAGGTTACCGTGAACCCGAGTGAGATACCGTGATTTTTTCCGGCCGGTAGTTTAGAAGTCTGCGCGGCAGAACATCAACGGGCTGCGGCGGTGCCACTTGGCCCGATTTTCCGTTCGCTCTCGTCACATAGCCCCCACTATGCTCCTCAAGCGAACGAAAAATCGTACTCGAATTGACCCTCGCCTCGCCCCGCTGCCTTCTGCCGCGCAGACTCCTAGCCCGGCTTGGCTTTTCTGTTCCACCTCGAAAAAAACGTCAGCGAATTCCCCGCACTTGTCGATTTGTGTGGTCCTGGATCGACATTCCTTACGTCACGGTGATCAACGTGATCGTCGGGCGAACTCAAAACGAAGGGGAACAGGATGATATCTGTCACATTGTTGTACGCGCTGGTGTTGGTCGGGTTGGGCTTGGTTCTACTGTTTTTGGTGAGCGCGAAACGAGGGCAACTAAACGTCTCCCTCGACACAGGCGGTGATCGTGGCTTGACCGAAGCGATCAGGCGTCACGCCAACTGGGTAGAAACGGTTCCGGTGGCGTTGATCATGATGATGTTGGTCGAAATGAACGGCGCACCCAAAGACTGGCTGCACGGCCTCGGAACGTTATTGTCGATCGCGCGGGTCTTGCACCCGTTCGGGCTTAATCAGGACAACCTGATGAAGCCGCTACGTTTTGTGGGTATGGGTGGCACGCTTCTGGCGACGCTGGGGTTGTGCGGCATTGGGGTTTGGCAGTTGGCTTCGAACGGATGATGTCGAACTGAAGGTGGTTTTTTTCGAAGGAGTTCAGCGGAGGTGTCGATTCAGCCAACGCTCAATCGACATGATTGCAGGTGCACTCCGCGCCTACGTCCAACAACAACGGGAATTACGATGAAGTACACACTCTTTCTCTATAGCGATGAAACTGCGTTCGGTGCGATGTCACAGGAGCAAATGCAACAAGCCCAGTCTGCCTACATGGCGTATACGCAGGCTTTGCAAGATGCCGGCGTGTTTGTAGTCACCGACTGGCTGCAACCGACACTCACTGGCACCACGATGACGTTGCGCGACGGCAAGCGCCGCGTGCAAGACGGTCCCTATGCCACAACCAAAGAACAACTCGGGGGGTATTACGTGATCGATGTGCAGAACCTCGATGCGGCGTTGCAGTGGGCAGAACGGTGTCCCGCGGTTCACTACGGGTTTATCGAAATCCGACCGTCGGCGATGGGCTAAGACTGCTCCGTGCAGCGATCCCGAACACCTGGCGAAGTTTCGGCAAGTGCACTCGCGGAACGCACCGCGCGTGTTTCTTACGGACGACTTCTTGCCTTGGTCGCTGCACGCTCCGGAGATATTGCTGGCGCTGAAGATGTGTTGGCTGACGCTTTCCATCAGGCGCTTGAGCAGTGGCCCTCGCGCGGAGTGCCGGAGAATCCTGAAGGTTGGCTGTTGACAGTGGCCCGGCGGCGGCAAATCGACGTTGGCAGGAGTGCCGAACATCGTCTCAGAAGTGATGCAGAGATCGATCTCCTACAGATTCCCGCCGATGACGGTCACGCAGAAGCACTCCCACCCAGCGAGGGCTTTGCAGACGAGCGCATGAAACTCTTGTTCGTTTGTGCGCATCCCGCCATCGACGAGACCATGCGTACGCCGTTGATGTTGCAAACCTTACTTGGACTGGATGCCGAGGTGATTGCGCGGGCCTACATCATTCCGGCGGCGACGATGGCGCAGCGTCTCGTTCGCGTGAAACGCAAAATCAAATCAGCAGGTATTCCCTTTGTGATTCCGGAGCCGGAGGCATTAACGGGCCGGATAGAAGCCGTACTTGAAGCCGTTTATGGGCTCTTTGCGATTGGTTGGGAAGCGGCGCCGAACAGCAGCCTGTCCGATGCGCATCGCCTGGATGAAGAAGCCCTGTACCTTGCGCAGTTATTGATCCAGTTGGTGCCACAGTTGCCCGAGGTACGTGGACTCGCCGCGTTGATTGGCTTTGCACATTCTCGTCGTGAGGCGCGTGTGAGCGCTGACGGGCGTTATGTGCCGATTGAAGAGCAGGACATGACGCTCTGGGATCAGAACTTGATTGGATGGTCAGAGTGGCAACTGCTTGAAGCGCGCAAGTCCGCAGTCATCGGGCGCTTTCAACTCAAAGCCAGCATTCAATCCGTGCATGCGGCGCGAGCCCGAAGCGGCATCACGGATTGGCCGGCGCTCGCGCTCCTCTACACGGGCCTCATGCAACTTGCGCCGAGTGTAGGCGCAGGAGTTGGTCGAGCCATTGCCATCAGCCATGTGCAAGGCCCGCGGGCGGGCCTCGACTGTTTGGCGTTGATCGATTCAACGGTGCTCGCAGAGTTTCAACCGGCTTTGGCTGCTCGAGCCTATTTGCTGGGCGAAGTGGGACAGCTGTCGGATGCGCTGGTTGTTTATGATCGCGCGATTGCGCTGACGAGCGATCCGGTCATGCGTGCCCATTTGTTGACGCTCAGAACGCGAGTTCAAAACCAAGAGACGACACGTCCATAGTCTCTACTGGTGTTGAAGCCACGCTCTATCAAAGGCGGTATGCGCTGATCCAAACCTTTCTGCCGGTTTGAACGTCTTATTTGAAACTGCAGCAGGAAGCGTTTGTCGTGAATGTGAACCAAACCGGTGCGAAGTGTCGATGGCTTCCGAAATTGCTCTTCGTGAAGGCGGCGACGCTCTTGCTGAGTGCTTGTGTGATCGACTACGAAGCGCCGGAAACCACGTCTGCACTTCCTTCTTCCGCCATCATTCAAGCAGCACCTTTGGAAGAGGCGAGACGTTTCCTGCCTGAACAAACGCAGTTTGATGCATTCGTCTCACTGCACGGCGAAACGACGGTCATGCGCTGGGGTAAAGCCGACCTGCCCATCAATACTCACTCGGTGCGTAAGAGTCTGTTGAGTGCATCGATTGGAATCGCCGAGTCCAAGGGCCTGATCCGGCTCGACGAAACCCTGGGTGCTCTAGGCTTTGACGAACCCGAAACACCGCTCACCGACATGGAACGCCAGGCGACGATTGAAGACCTGCTCATGTCCCGATCCGGTATCTACCTTGAAGCGTCAGGGGAAACACAGTCCATGAAGGATGGACGACCACAGCGTGGACAGCACCGACCCGGCGAAGCGTTCTACTACAACAACTGGAACTTCAATGTGTTGGGTGTGATGTTCGAACAAAGGACCGGCATGTCCATCGGTGAGGCACTGGATGAGTGGATTGCACGTCCGGTCGGAATGACCAGTTTCAAACCCGAACACGTGATCTACACCAATGAAAGTGGCTCACGTTATCGGCAGTTCGTCATCTACATGAGTGCATCGGACCTGGCGCGATTTGGCACTCTGTTTGTTCAAAACGGGCAATGGTCGGGAACACAGGTGATCCCGGCTGATTGGATAACACGCAGCGTGACGCCGCATTCAAAGATTACCGAGCCTAAGCCGTTTGATGGCTACGGCTTTATGTGGTGGGTGGACGTTGACGCTCAGACGGTCTGGGCGGATGGCTGGCGTGGTCAATACATGATCATCGATCCCGCGCGCCAACTCGTCGTGGTTTCACGCAGCGATACCGGACGCAACATCCTCTCGATCACGTGGGCTCGCTTGTTCGGGAAGGATGGCTTCAGGGATCACCACCAACACCTTCACAAGCAAATGATAGCGGCGACAGGGCAGCAGACAGGGCGGGAATAGGCTGAGCCGCGTGAAGGGCGCGGCCGAGCTTTGAACTGGCCAGACCAGAGTTACGCGACGATTCGTACCGGCATCTTTGAATATCCGTTGACGAAGTTGGACTCCACCCGCTCAACGGCACCCACAATTTCGATCCGCTTCCAGCGCGCCAGGATTTCTTGCCAAAGGATACGCATCTGCAGCTCCGCAAGGCGCATGCCGAGGCAACGGTGCAGGCCGAATCCGAAAGAAATATTGCTGCGCGCGTTGTGGCGGCGAATGGCGAAGCGGTCGGCATCCTTGAAGACGGCTTCGTCGCGATTGCCGGAGTAGTACCACATCACCACCTTGTCACCCTTGCGCACAGGTTGTCCGCCAATGTGTGTGTCCGCACTGGCGGTGCGCCGCATGTGGGACAGAGGTGTTTGCCAGCGCACGACCTCTGACACCATGTTGTCGAGCAGCTCGGGATGCTCGCGCAGCACGTCCAGCTGATCAGGGTACTGGTTGAACGCGTTGATGC
>SYFY01000060.1 GCA_005799745.1 Gammaproteobacteria bacterium | reverse complement strand
GCTGATACAACTGGCAGGAGAGCCTGCCGTCGGCCACATAAAACTGGAACAACAGATGACAGGGAGGCAAAGCCATCTGATCGACCTCGGCGACATTCCAGGCGCTGACGATATGTCTTCGTGAATAGGGGTTCTGCTTCAGGTCTTTGAGCACACGACTGATCTGATCGATGGTCTGGCCGTCGGGTGCTTGCCAGCTGCGCCACTGGGCGCCATAGACCGGGCCGAGTTCACCTGTGTCATCCGCCCACTCATCCCAGATGTGCACATCGTGTTCGGTGAGGTAATTGATGTTGGTGTCACCAGAAAGGAACCAGAGCAGCTCATGAATGATGCCGCGTAGAAACATCTTCTTGGTGGTGATGAGCGGGAAGCCTTCAGCGAGGTTGAAGCGCATTTGCCGACCGAAGACGGAATACGTGCCGGTGCCGGTGCGGTCGCCGCGATAGGTGCCGTTCTCGCGAACATCACGCAGCAGGTCCAGATACTGTTTCATGTGGTTTTGTCCTCCGTCAGCGCGCGAATCGGCGCCCATAAAGAATGATCAGCACGCCTGCGATCACCATCGGTAGCGAGTAAATCTGACCGAGCGTCAACCAGTCGCCCGCGATGTAGCCGATGTCCGGGTCGGGCAAGCGGAAATACTCCGTAAACGGGCGGAGCACACCATAACCGAGCACGAACACGCCGGACACCACCGCGGCAGGCCGAATTTTCAGCGCGACCAGCCAAACAATCACAAACAGCACGATCCCTTCCGCGAACGCTTGATAGAGCGGTGATGCGTGGCGCATGACACCTTCCCACTCGCTCGTACACGTAAACGTGATGGCCTGAATGGCATCCGCCGAGCAGGGGTAATGAAACCCAAACGACGACTCTGTAATGCGCCCCGGCAGTTCCGTATTGGCGAAGTTACCGAGGCGTCCACAGCCGAGCCCTGTGGGGACCGCCGGCGCAACAAAATCCGTGACCTCAAAGAATCCGCGACCCGTTTTCCGCGCAAATACCCACAGAGCAACGATGGCACCAACCATACCGCCATGAAAGGACATCCCGCCTTCCCAGATACGCAGGAGATACAGCGGGTTTTCAAGGAAATAGTCGAAGTTGTAGAGCAGTACCGAGCCAACGCGCCCACCGAGCACCGCACCAATGGCGCCATAAAACACTACGTCGGAAACCGCCTGGGCATCAAAACTGCCGGGGCGATTCTTCACTCGCCACATCATCAGGGCGTAGGCGAGTACAAACGCGGCGAGGTAGGACAAGCCATACCAGCGAATCGCCAAGGGTCCGAGCGAGGCGATGATGGGGTCGATCAGGGGGTAATACACGGTTCCTTCCTTGCGGGGGCGCGCCTGCGGTTAAACTGCCGCCAAAATTTCGGCCTTTGTTATGTGTCTTGTTCTCATTGCTTTCGGCACCCGCCCCGATCTGCCGCTGGTGGTGGCCGCCAACCGCGATGAATTCTACCGGCGCCCTGCATCGGCCGTACACGCCTGGCCCGAAGACGGTCGTGTTCTCGCTGGACGGGACATCGAAGCCGATGGCACCTGGCTCGGTATCTCAACCTCGGGTCGTTTTGCGGCGGTCACCAATCTCTCTGACCCTACGGAGAATGCACCACGATCGCGTGGTGCGCTGACATCATCCTTCCTGCAAGGGCAAGGCACCGCCAGCGAATATGCAGCTTCCATCAAAGGTGACTTGTATCGCGGCTTCAACCTCGTCCTCTGGGACGGCGAAACCCTTCTCTACACGTCCAATCGTGCGCCCACACAAACATTGCGGCCTGGAGTTTATGGCATCGCCAATGAACCTCTGGGTGCAGAATGGCCCAAGGTCATTCGGGGTCGAATGGAACTGTCAAAGGCCGTTGGTTCTGACCCCGACACGGATAAGCTGATCCGGTTACTCGCCGATGAATCTGTACCACCGGATTATTTGTTGCCGGACCGGGGTCGACCTCTCGAGATGGAGCGGCGCATCGCGCCCTGTTTCATTCGCGGCGACGACTACGGCACACGCGCCAGTACTGCGATGATCGTTGCCGAGAACCACATGACCATCGCGGAACAGCTGTATGGTCGTGGTGGTGTGATGGGATCACGCCACCAAATTTCTCAACGGCGCTCCTGATCCGCCTTCGTCATCTTTCGCGAACAGGAAATCCTATGGAACTGACGCTGCACAATCGCACCGCGCTCATCACCGGCGCCTCCCTTGGTATCGGCTTTGCCATGGCGAAATCCTTTCATGCAGCAGGTGCACGCGTCGCCATCGTGGCACGACGCGAAGACAAGCTCGCGGCGGCGCGCGCTGACATTGAATCCCAGTCTTCGCCAGCCGACGCACGCATCGAAACGTTCAGTGGTGACGTGGAAGATCCACACGTCATCGAACGTATTCATCGGGACGTTGAAGCCAAGCTTGGCCCCGTGGACATTCTTGTCAACAACGCCGGGCGTGCTGCGGTTAAACCCTTTCTCTCCATCACCGATGCAGAGTGGAAGAGTGATATTGAATTCAAACTCATGGCCGCCATTCGACTGGCACGATTGGTGTGGCCGGGTATGCAGGCCAAGCGGTTCGGTCGCATCATCAACATCCTCAACATTGGCGCGAAGGCACCGAGTGGTCGGTCGGCGCCGACCACTGTCACGCGCGCAGCGGGCATGGCGCTGACGAAGGTCATGTCGGCGGAAGGCGCACCCCATAACATCCTCGTCAATGCGCTGTTGATCGGTCAGATCAAAAGCGATCAGGTTCGTCGCACACACGAGAGCCTCTCACTGCAGAACCCAGGCTCGAACCAGTCACTCGATGCGTACATCACCGAGTTTGGTAAAAAACTGCCGATGGGGCGTATGGGTGAAGCGGAAGAGGTCGCAAACCTTGGGCTTTTCCTGGCTTCAGACGCGTCGAGTTACGTGACCGGTTGCGCCATCAACATGGATGGTGGCTTGAGTCCGGTCGTCTAAACGCTCGAGGGTTGTGGCGGTGTCCGTGCCAGCCGCGTCAGATAGACCGTGCCGATCGTGAGCAACAACGCGACGACGGACAACGCGCCTAGCCCTGCAGTAAAGTCGTGGGTGCTGTCGTAAAGGATGCCAAGACCCAGGGGGCCGAGTACTCCACCGATCTCCGCCGCCGAGAAGAACATCCCACTCGCCGTCCCGGCACGCGATTCATCAATACCGGGTAACTCCACCAGCGTCAGTACAAGCACGGTCATGAGCGCAGATCGTGCGATGCCTTGCATGATCAGTCCGAGCGTTTGCAACGGTCCGCCAGAGAACTGCAACAAGAGGCTCGCGAGCAGCGCCGCAAGACACAATCCCAACAGAATCGTGAAGCGGCGGTCGGGTGTCGCGAGGCGCGGAATCAGCAACGATCCGGCAATACCAATGACCGTCGGCAAAGCAGCCCAATAGCTGGCTTCGAGAATCGGCAAGCCGTGGGAACGCAGGACTTCGGGCAGCCAGTTGTTTAGCCCGTGATTGAAGAGGAACACGCCCACGCTCATGAGCAATACGACCTGCACCGCACGCGTGCGGATCAACTCCCCCATCACTTCACCTTGAGGCCGCTTCTCTGCCTCTGATGAAATCTGCAGTTCACGGGATCGAAGTCCAGCTCGTCCGGCGATGATGAGCCAGAGCACGGATGCCCCAGTAGCAACCCCTCCCCACAGCAACATCACACCCCGCCAGGAGTCATCGAAGGCGGGCAATAACACCGAATGGGTCAATGTCAGTGACACGACACCACCGATGGCGGGACCCGTCATGTAGATACCCATCGCCAAGCCACGATCGCTGCCTGTGAAGAACTGCGAAACGACCTTGGGCGCGCCAGAAGAAATCAGCGGACCACCTACACCAAAAAGTCCTACGGCGAGCAGCAGCAGAACGTAGTCGTCAGCGACGGCTCGACCCAGCGCAGAAGCCGCGATCAGCATCCCGCCAATAAAGAGCGCCCGCTGCCCACCGAGTTTGTCGAGCAAGGCCCCACAGGGAATCGCCGCGAAGATGTAGACGAGTTGCCAGGCGCCCATGACACCACCCATGGCCGCATGGGTGATGCCGAGATCTTTTTCGATGGGAAGAACGAGCGGCGCGATCGACGTCGCCGTCAGACCGAAGGCGGTGTAGAGCAACCACAGGCCGCCCAGCAGCCACCACCTTCCAGAAGAGGCCATTCAGGTATCGATCAACGCATCATTCATGATGGCTTATTCGTGGTGCCGGGGTACAACACGACCAAGCCCCGCATCGATCAGTTCCTTGTGCATGAACTGCTCGATCTTGGTCGGGTCTTCCATCTTCAACACCTTCGCGACCATGCGCCTCGCGCGAGCCATGGAGATGTTGCGGATCACCCACTTGATGCGTGGCAAGTTGGTGGCATTCATTGACAATACGTCGTAGCCCATCCCCATCAGCAACACGGCGCCAAAAGGTGTCCCGGCGAATTCGCCACAGATCCCCACAGGTTTGCCTTCGGCGTGACCGGCCTGCGCTACTTCACGCAATGCCTGCAAAACGGCGGGGTGCACCTCTTTGTAGAGGTTCGCGACCCTCGGGTTATTGCGATCCACCGCCAACATGTACTGCGTCAGGTCGTTGGAACCGACCGCCACGAAATCCACCCGTTTAGCCAAGGCTCTCGCCTGATAAACCGCTGCCGGCACTTCGATCATTACACCGATCTGCGGCCGCTTGACGTCAACACCTTCTTCACACACCTCCTGATGCGCTCGCAGGATGAGTTTTTTTGCTTCATCGACTTCAGCGATGCCGGAGATCATCGGCAACATGATGCGCAAGAGGCCCTGCAGACCGGCATTGGCTTTGATCATGGCGCGCGTCTGGATCAGAAAAATCTCCGGGTGATCGAGGGTCACCCGAATACCACGCCAGCCGAGAAAGGGGTTGTCTTCTTCGATAGGGAAATAACTGAGCGCTTTGTCGCCCCCGATATCGAGGGTGCGCATCGTGACCGGTCGAGGCTCAAACGCGGTCATGTGCTCGCGGTAAATGATCCGCTGTTCTTCTTCGGTCGGGAATCGGTCCTGGGTCATGAACGGCACTTCGGTGCGGAAGAGACCGATGCCTTCAGCACCACGATCCAGCGATCTGGAAATGTCGCCTGCCAATCCGATGTTGACCCAGAGCCGCAAGCGGTGACCGTCGAGGGTTTCGCTCGGCAGGTCTCGCAGTGTTTCCAGCTCCGCAACAAACTCCGCTTCTTCGGCAATCAGCTCGCGGTATTGATCGAGTACGCGCTTCGACGGATGAACGTGGACTTCACCATAGAAGCCGTCGACCACCACAACGGCGTTCTCAACCGCATATAACGGGATATCGAGGGCACCCATCACAGCAGGGACGCCGAGTGACCGTGCAAGAATCGCGACGTGAGAGTTACCCGAACCCCGCAACGACACGATACCCGCCAACTTCTCAGTGGGGATGCTCGCGAGGATGCCGGGCGTGACTTCCTCGCCGATCAGAATGGAGTTGTCGGGGAAGAACTGCTTTTTCTTACGTGAATCCTGCAGGTAAGCAAGCACCCGGAGGCCCAGCTCTTTCACGTCGGCGCCCCGTTCCTTGAGGTACGGGTCTTCCATCTGCTCAAAGGTACGCAGGTGCTCGCGGATCACTTGTTTCAAAGCACCTTGAGCCCACTGACCCAGACGAATGCGTTCTCGCACGTCACCGGGGATGGCGGTGTCGTCGAGCATGTGTAGATAGACGTCGAAGAGTGCGAGTTCTTCCGCCGGCAGGCTCCCACCAAACTGTTCGTGAATACGACGAATGTCTTCGCGCACGGCATCGACGGCCACATCGAAGACCATCAACTCCTGGATGATATTGTCGGTCTCGCGCTCCGGCACTGCATTGAGATCAGCGAGTGGGTGCACGACAACGGCTGTTCCAATCGCGACACCCGGTGATCCACCGACACCCCGATAAACCTGATTTTCGCGGGGTGCGTCGCCTGCCGTGAGTGCGGTGACCTCGCCGGTCGCCGCCGCGTGAGCGATGAGGGTCGCCAGCTGAGCAGCCAGGGTGACCATAAACGCTTCTTCACTCTCATCGAAGCGTCGTTCTTCCCGCTGCTGCACGACCAGTACGCCAAGCACAGAACGGTGATGAATGATGGGCACGCCCAGAAACGCGTGGAATGGCTCTTCACCGATCTGCGGCAAATAACGAAACCGAGGATGATCGAGCGCGTTCTTAAGGTTGATCGGCTCAGCCCGCTCCGCCACGAGGCCAACCAGCCCTTCGTTGATCGCCAGCGTGAACTGGCCAACATACTCCTGATTTAAACCTTCATTAGCGGCAAACAGGAATCGGTCACGGGTACGGTTAATGAGATAAATCGAACACACTTCCGTGCCAAGCGCTTCACGCACATCCACCACAAGGACGTTCAGCGATGCACGAAACGAGCCTGCGTGAGCAACGTCACCAACAATTTGCCTCAGGGCACCGAGCATATTCACGTACCGGTACCGCGACGGATTCGAATCAGTTGCGGCATGAGCTCGCGCAGCGCGCGACGGTAGACCTCGCGTTTGAAATCGACGACTTCAAGCACGGGATACCAATAACTCACCCATTGCCAATGATCGAACTCAGGCGTATCTGTCGCATCAAATCGGATGGCGCTGTCTTCGGCCAACATGCGCAGTAGAAACCACTGCTGCTTCTGGCCGAGGAACCCTGGCGTGGAATTGTGTCGGCGCAGTCGTGGTGGCAGGCGATACCGAAGCCATCCACGTGTACGGCCAATGATCTCCACCTGTGAGGGTGCAAGACCCACTTCTTCGTTGAGCTCGCGGAAGAGTGCATCCTCAGGACTTTCTCGCGGTTGAATGCCGCCCTGAGGGAACTGCCATGCATCATGTCCACCGACGCGACGCGCCCATAGCACCTGATCGTGCTCATCAACGAGCACGATGCCGACATTGGGTCTGAACCCATCTGCATCGACCACGGCAGTCTCCGGACGGTTCACCCGATTGAACACGAAGCGTCCCGAAAATACTACGCTCCCGGTCCTTATGCGATCATGCCTCCCCATGAACGACGCAACGAACGATGCAACGAACGATACACTTCACAACGTAGCGACATTGCACAACCGCCTGCGCGAGCAGAGTAGCCCTTACCTGCAGCAACACGCTGACAACCCGGTGCACTGGCAGCCATGGGATGACCTCGCACTCGAAGCGGCACGTGCCAGTGGCAAGCCAATTCTGCTCTCGATAGGTTATTCCTCATGTCATTGGTGCCATGTAATGGCGCACGAGTCTTTCGAGGATGTGGCAACCGCAGCGGTGCTGAACGAGCACTTTGTGAACATCAAAGTGGATCGTGAAGAACGACCGGACCTCGACAAGGTCTATCAACTCGCCCATCAGGTGTTGACCCGCAACACGGGTGGTTGGCCACTGACGATGTTCCTGGATCCACACAAGCTGACGCCCTTTTTCGGCGGAACCTACTTTCCGCGCACACCACGATTTGGCTTACCGGGCTTTACTGACCTCCTCATGCGGATCTCTGGCGTATTCAAGGAAAAGCATGAGGAGCTGATCGCTCAGGGTGACAAAGTCGTGGACGTGCTCAATCAGATGAACGCCGAGGCGGCTGAAGCGCGGCTTGCTGATCGCGATGTCCTATCGACTGCGCGCGAAGCACTCGGACAACAATACGATCGAGAGTACGGCGGATTTGGTGATGCGCCGAAGTTCCCCATGCCCGCCACCTTGCGGCGTGTACTTTGTCATTGGTCCACAGCGATTCGTTTTGGTGGTCGTGACAAGGATGGATTGGACCTTGTTCTCGTGACGCTGACCCAGCTCGCGCGCGGTGGCATCTTTGATCACATCGGTGGTGGTTTCTTTCGCTACTCGACGGATCGACGTTGGCGCATCCCCCACTTCGAAAAGTTGTTGGTCGACAACGGGTTGTTGCTTTCCGTATTCGCCGAAGCCCTCGAAGTGGGCCCCGATCCTCTACTTATCTCCGCAGCCCGGGAAACCGCTACCTGGATGCTGCGCGAAATGAATCACCCCGAAGGCGGCTTCTGCGCTGCGTTGGACGCGGACTCGGAAGGTGAAGAAGGTCGTTACTACGTGTGGCGACGCGAACAGGTCAAGAAGCTCTTGACGGAAGATGAGTACCTGCTGGTTGAAACCCTCTACGGCCTCGACAAACCCGCGAACTTCGAAAACCGCTGGAATCTCTACCGCACCGACAGCTGGCGCAGCATCGTGCATCGTTTGTCTCTGGATGCAGATGAGGCAAGCACACTGCTGGCTTCAGCCCGCCGCAAACTGTTTGACGCACGCGCCGCACGAACAGCACCAGAACGTGACGACAAGATTCTGACCGCATGGAACGGTGCTGCCATTCATGGCCTCGCTTACGCGGCTCGGGTGCTGAATGAATCGCGCTGGACCGAAGCTGCTTTCCGTGCCGCAGAGTTCATCCGTCGGGAAATCTGGCAGAACGACACGCTGCACTCTGGGTGGGTCAATGGACAGATCTCTGGCCCGGGATATCTCGACGACTACGCCTTTGTGATGCAGGGATTGTTGTCCCTGCTCAAGGTGGAGTGGCACGACGAAACCGCTCGATTCCTGCAAGCGTTAGCGGATGCTACGTTGGACCGATTTGAGGACAGTGATGGCGGTGGGTTTTTCTTCACGGCCCACGACGCCGAAGAGCTCTTGTACCGACCGAAGCCCATGCTCGACGACGCGGTGCCACCGGGTAATGCCATCGCCATGCGTGTCTTGCAGGAACTTGGCGATTTGTTTGCGGAGCCGCGTTACATCACTTCGGTTGAACGCACGCTCGCGTGCGCGCGTTCTCGACTCGAGCAGTTGCCGGCTGGCCACTGCGCCATGCTGGATGCGCTTGAAGCACGTTTGCTGGCGCCCGAAACGATTATTCTTCGCGGTCCCAAGGAAGAAGCTTTTCAGTGGCGTCGATCTATCGCTCAAGGATTCAAGCCATGGCGGAGTGTGTTCGTGATCCCCTACGACGGGGTAGCGTTCATTCCGTCCTATCTGCCCCGGTTAGTGTCCGCGTCACAACGCAGCAGCGTTACGGCATTCGTGTGCACGGGGATGCAGTGCAGTTTGCCGATCAAGTCGCTCGAAGCTTTACAAGACGCGCTTGGCAAGGCCTGATCTTCAGGCACTCCGCCAAGCCAGGTCCAGATCACGCGCAGCTTTGACGTCATCTAATCGTCTGACCGGCAAGGTATGCGGCGCCGACTTCACCAGCTCCGGGCTCTCTTCGACCTCACGCATGATGGCGCGTATGGCGGCTACAAAGGCATCGAGCTCTTCGCGTGTCTCCGTTTCCGTGGGCTCGATCAAAAAACACTCGGGTACGAGTAGCGGAAAATACGTTGTGGGTGAATGGAATCCGTAGTCGAGCAAGCGCTTGGCAATGTCCATCGCACTCACGCCGTGTTTCTTCGCAGTTTCCTTGAATGTGATGATGAATTCGTGAGTCGCTCGCCGAGCGGGATACGCGAGTTCAAATCCGGCTTCTTTGAGTTTGGCGGCAAGGTAGTTCGCATTGAGCGTCGCGTAATCACCGACACGGTGCATGCCTTCACGACCGAGCAAGCGCGCATAGATCAAGGCGCGCAGCAGAATGCCGGCGTTACCACCAAACGTAGACAATCTGCCGATGGTTCCGGGAACGTCATCTTCGTCGAGCCAACGGAAGTTGCCGTTGGATTCGGCGGCAACCATCGGAACCGGCAAATGCGGCAATAACCGTTCACCTACGCCGACAGGACCTGCACCCGGCCCACCACCACCGTGGGGCGTGGCGAACGTCTTGTGCAAATTCATGTGCAGGACATCGAACCCCATCTCACCAGGCTTCACCTTGCCGAGTATGGCGTTGAGGTTCGCACCGTCGTAATACAGCAGCCCTCCCGCGTCATGAACGATCTTAGCGATGGTGCCGATGGAGCGTTCAAACACGCCACACGTGGACGGGTTGGTCATCATGAGGCCCGCGGTTTGCGGACCGGCGCGCTTGCGCAGCTCCTCTACGTCCACATCGCCGTCACTGTTGACCGGCACTTCCGTAACCTTGTAACCACACATCACGGCGGTCGCGGGATTGGTACCATGTGCTGCGCTCGCGACCAGAATCTCGGTGCGCCCATGGTCGCCTCGGGCTTCGTGATAGGCGCGGATCATCGCGATACCAGCGAACTCGCCCTGCGCACCGGCCATCGGAGCGAGCGAAACACCTTTCATCCCTGTCACGTCTTTGAGGATTTCCTGCAGTTCGTACAAGCAGGCCATGTATCCCTGACTTGCCGATTCTGGCGCGAGCGGATGGCGCGACAGGAAGCCCGGCATCGACGCACCCCGATGGGCACCTCTCGGGTTGTACTTCATCGTGCACGAGCCGAGCGGATAGAACTGCACATCGATGGCAAAGTTACGCCGCGACAGATTCGTGAAGTGACGTACCGCTTGTAGTTCGGAGAGTTCCGGCATTTGCGCCAAGTTCGCACGCAACAGATCGGATGGCAGGTCGCTGGTGGCATTCGCATCCACCGGCACATGTTGTGCGCGCGCGCCGCGACCCGGTTGGCTCAGTTCAAAAATACTTTTCACTGGAGTACCTCCGCGAGTGCAGCGGCATAACGCTGGATATCTGCAGGTGTTCGTTTCTCGGTTGCACAGACCAATAACTGGTTGTCTGCGTCCGGAATAAATCGGGAAAGTGGCAGGCCGCCGAGGATGCCCCGCATCAACAAGCCAGCGCACACGGCTTCAGCAGGTTTTGGTAGTGTTAATACGGCCTCGTTGAAAAAAGCACCTGCGTACCTTCGGTTGACACCGGGCAAAGCCGTGAGCGCATCAATGAGCTGCCGAGTGCGTGAATGAGACTGTGCTGCAGCATTACGTAAACCGGTCGCGCCCATCAACGACATATGGATCGTAGCTGCGGTCACAAGCAGCCCCTGGTTGGT
>SYFY01000059.1 GCA_005799745.1 Gammaproteobacteria bacterium | reverse complement strand
TGAGCTCTGATCAGGTGTCTGCCCAAGTTGAAGAGATTTGAAACAGCAGCATGAGCAGTCACAAATCTCTGTGCCTGCCTAACTGATTTGAACTTCCGCATACCCCGCTCCCTCACCCTGGTCGCCTCATGTGATTGTTCAACACGATTATTCTCGTACCAATCGTTACTGCGAATCGTATCGGGCATCACTTCCCGGTGGGCCACGGGATAGCTCCGCAGCTTATCTGTCACGATCTTCCTGGGTTCGCCCCCGTGACTTCGCAGCAAAAGCCTGAAGAAACGCTTGGCAGCAGCACCGTCTCTCTTGGCCTGCAGGTAGATATCAACCGCTTCCCCATCCTGGTCCACCGCCCGCCAGAGGTCATGCTGCTTGCCGTTGATCTTGACGAAGACTTCATCGATATAGAACGTATCGCGATAACCACGGTGCTTTCGCTTCAATCTTCTGACATGCAGCGCGCCGAACTTGATGCACCACAGTCGGATGACTTCGCGGCTGACAGTAACACCTCGCTCGGCGAGAAGATCTTCAATATCGCGATGGCTGAGGTTGAAGCGATCGTAGAGCCAGACTGCGTAAGAAATGATAGCTGGCGGGAAGCGATGCAGTTTGCAGGTGTTCATCGCCTGATACTAACAAGTTCGCTGTTTTAACCTGGCAGAACCGGTGTCGGTCACTCGCAGCAAAGACTGGTTCCGGTAACGCCGTGCGTGGCCGCATGACAGCCTGATGTCGTCGAAGTAGGCCCGCGCCATCGCGGCATACCTGAAGTCCCTTCCACCTGTGGAACGAGATATTTCCGAAAACGTTATAAAAAGTACCGTCAGTATTGAGGCGTAGCTTAGGGCTGGAGTGTTTCTCTTTGATCCGAAGCAGACCAGCCCAACACCCTGAGCGCATTGACCAGCGGTTCAAGCCGGATGCTGATCACAGAAACCATGAAGGTTAAGGGCGTCATCGGCGACGGTGTGAACGATGTGCCTGCCGGTCTCCAGGTACGCTTCCTGACGCAGCAACCATGGCCGCGTTCTTCTTCGTGCTTCGAAACCGCGGGCTGGCAGTACGGCATCCGGCTCGGCTGTTCAAACCGCTCGGGTGGGTGTCTACTTGACCGATAGAACTCTGGTACCCGAGGTAGGTGTGGCTGAAACGGAAAGTGTCCCGACGCGGTCGTGGATCGGTCGAGTTGTGGTCTGGACAATCACGATCGGCTGCTTCTACCTCCTCTCCACGCGCATCGACGGGGCGGCGGCGCGACAGGGCCAGGAACTCGTGCCTTACCTCACCGCTGTGTTTGCGAAGGTGAACTGGCTGGCGCTGGTCGGTCTGTTGATACCGTATTCGCTCGTTTTCTTCCTCCTTGATTCGGTAGCCGTCTGGCGTACCGTCAACTGGTTCAATGCCCGCGTGCGCTATCGCGACATCCTGCCGGTGCGTGCGAGCACCTACATCCTGTCGATCATGAACGAACAGGTCGGCAAAGGGGCGATGGCGTTGTATCTGCAGCGTCGCGAGGGTGTGCCGGGCTGGAAGCTCGCATCGAGCATGCTGTTTCTCATGTTCTGCGAGTTCTATTACCTGCTCGGTTGGGCGACGCTCGGCTGGTGGATGAACAGCCAGACGTTACCCCCGGTCTTCGACATCATTCCGCTTATTGCAATCGGTGCGGTTGTCTTCTTCGTGATCTTCTTCGGTTACTTCCGCGGCGCCTACCTGTCCGGCACAAAGCTCCGCGACCGGCAGATTTTTCATGCATTCAGGGAGGCGCGGTTGCCGCAGTACCTGACGATCCTCGCCATCAAGTCGCCCGCGCTGCTAGCCGCGGTCGTGGTCTACGACATCGCGCTTCGGCTCTTTGGAGTCGAGCTTTCGCTTACGCAGATGCTGGGTTATCTGCCAGTGATCTTCTTTGGTGCGGGTGTGCCGGGGCCGATGCGCGCAGTCGCCATTACGCTCTGGGTCGTGCTGCTGCCGGACCACGCAGGCGAAATGGCAGCGTTCGCGCTTGTCATGCACAACTTCTTCATTTTCTTCAACGCCGCGATCGGGCTTCTGTTCCTCCGCCGCACGCAGCGCGAGATCTTTGGCGCGACGACTACGTGAGGTGTACTGCCTGTTACGCCGCCTTCAGGTTCCGGATGATCCTCGAGGCTAGTGACCCGCAACGGCCTTTTTGAGTCGATGAGCGAGACGTTGGGACTTCCCCGCTAACACGGCATCTTCGCTCGCTGACCGCACCGCACTCCTGGGCTCAGAGACTGAAACGGGTTTTCAACATCGACATCTCTCTCTGCCCGCTCTTCTCCGATCCCCTCCCAACTTTCGACTACGCCAGGACTTCCTCATCATCGAGAAAACACCCGTTATCCTTCCTCATATAGACGCCCCAATTGCCAATCTGAAAACATCGTCTGATCCGGAGTGGGTTCTGACCTTGGACTAACAGCCTCTTATCCGCGTACTGGTTAACGCACCAAGATCTGTCCGTTCAGGGTTACCACTACCTATCCACAGGGACTGCGTGCTGATCAACAACCCGTTCCGCTAAGGAAGATTCCGTGGACTTCCCAATCTCCGTCTTACCCTCCAGATCATTCAACGTCTTCAGATCAACAAAACTGCAAACACTCCAACGACCGACAACTATGTGGCTGCCGCCTGGTTCAACGACTCCCACACAAACCCGACCATCTCACGCGCACACGCAACCTTCACTTTGTTCGGGTGCTTGCCCGCCAGCAGCAGGCGGTTGCCTTTCCTGTTCAACCGTTGCAAGCAGCGATCGGCTATCGCGATGTAACATGACCGACTCTTCGCTCGCCGGGACTTCACGTCCTTGTGCCCAGCACAGCACTGCGATAGCCACGCTGGTTGGCCTCGATCAACGCCGTGCGAAGGTACCGATTGCCCTGCCGTGTGATCCCCAGTCGGTTCGACTTGCCTCCAGAGGCGTACTCGCGAACATCCATTCCAGCCCAGGACACCAACTGGCTGGGATGGGCGAACCGCTTCACATCACCAATCTCGGTGATCATCGTCAGCGCAAACAGGTTCTTGATGCCCCAAAAGCGGATCAGTAACAAGTCAGTGCTTTGACCCGCTCCTCATACCTTGGCGCCGCTGCCAGCGCTTCGACTTCTTCTCCATAGCACGAAAGAATCTCATCCAGGTTCTTCAGCTGTCGGAACAGCAACGACAGGTTCACCTTCAGACTGCCCGTGCAATCCATGATCGTCCTTTCCAACCAACCATAGTGATGCGTCCACCAGTGCGTCTTGCTCGCGCACTCGGCCTTGTAGTGCAATCGGTTGCGCCGCAGCAGTGACTGAATGTGCCGCCGCAAATCTCCCACTTTTCGGATAAGAAGGTGCTGAATCAACCGTTGCCGTGAGCGCAACAGATCCCGATCCTGTTCAACCTCCGCGCATCCGGTGCCGCAACGACCGTCAACAGACCGTTCGCATAAAACTCTGCCAGCTCCGCCGCATCAATCCGATCTGTCTTCACGGACTTGCCTGCCCGCCGCGGAATGCGCGAGGGCGATACCACTTCGCATGCGTAACCATGGTCCTGCAAATCGCGCTGCAGTGAAAAACCAACATACGACGCTTCGTAGCAGACCCTCAGCGCAGAACCACCAAAGTGCTTCCGTACGTTCTCCAGTTGCCCGATCAATCCTTTCAGCGTCGGACGACACTGAAACCTCAGTACCTCCCCCGTCTGTCGGTCCAACGCCGAACCGTGGTACTGAACGTCATCGACATCGATCCCAACACTCACTTCTTTCTGATTCATAGACGTCTCCTGTTTGCTGATGTGACAGAAAATCTACTTGAGATATCCACCAACATCGGCTTTCCTCTAGTCAAGGAGGGGGCGTCTATATCTTCTATCCTCTTGTTGAGCCAGAGAACACCTGTAATACGCGTGTTGTCACGCAACCTTGATTGGGCATGTCAAAACAGAGCGATCAGGTCGCCATACCGTTGCTGAATGTACGGAACGCCGAGAAAAGAGTGCTCCTCTGTATCTTGGTTGTTGAAGTGCAGCCGAATTCGTTCAGAAGCCGCGAGCGCGCATGCAAAACAGCCAAAGGTAGCCGCGACCTGAGGGGCTTGAATCCCGCTGACGCCCTGGATCATCTCCGCGCAGCGTCCGTCCACAATCGTAATGCCGTCGGACAGACCCCGAGCAGCAGCGCCGCCACACTCAAGAGCCCGGCCCTCACCCAGACCGATTCAACACCCAGACCCTTCACCGCCAATCAGGACGACTTCTCACTGAACTGTGCCGCTACATCGCGTCTTGACGAAGTCATGCGTTGGGAATAGTCCCAATCTGATTGCCAGACAGGTGTGATTTCAATTGCCACTTCTGTATCGCGACGCGACAACAACCAACGTGCGAGCTGGCTGTCTCGATTGATCTGATAGCGATCGATCAAATGCTCAAGCACCTGTCCACCGACCTCTGGCAGGCATCGGACGGTACCGCGACCCCTTATACCGCGGTATGGCATCTCATTGGTGGAAAGCTCGAAAGCACATCGCGGATCATCCTGCAGCGCACGGACTACCGTCGAGTCGCCTTGACTGGCGCACCAAATACATCCTTTCTGGAACACGAACCACAAAGGAACGATCAGTGATCCGTGAGGGGTTTGCACGGCAATGCGCAGTGGCTGGATGCTGGAAAACAGTTCGGTGGCGTGGGTCATCATCATATTTCTCACATATTAGATTTCGCTATCCTACGGCGTCTTCATCAATAAAACGCATACTATGCCCTTGTGGATTGCCACCGGCTGCATATAGTCGAACCGATGCGCGACGACGTGTTCGACGTCGCGATACGGCTGCTCCATCAATTCCGCACAACGCTCCAACCCAACCAAACAGCACTGGTTGCGGTCGACACGGGTTTTGCAATGCGCGGCTTGCGCTTCCATTACATCCCAATGCGACGCAAGAGCATCAGACCCCGCCGTTTTATTAGCGCCGAGTGACAACTAGCCAACGCCGTATTCGCCCGCCGGTTTTGGTCCTGTCAATGAGGCAACGGCAGTAACCGACGAAGAGCAAGTCCGCAGACTGGTTAAGAAGTGGCATGCCGCAACCCATTCGGAAGACTTTGATACCGTGCCCGGCCTGCTGCTGTGACGGTGCTGTGTCGGACCCGGCATACCAGGTGCCACGCTGAAGATTTACTCCACCGATACGCGCGCGCCTGCGACAGATGCTCATGCGTTTCCACCAGCCGCGCTATTCGATGAGAAGTAGCCGTTGTTGCACTTCAAATGTGAACCTAAGCCCGAGAGCTGGTTCAGTACCTAGCTTAACAAGTGGCTTTTCCGCAAATTGTCTGTGACGTTCCAGCCTATTGCGTGTCGGACGTTCGATCCATGCTACGTTGCAAGCACAAGCACGTCGTGCTCTGACCTGACGTGGTGGTCCGGGTTATTGAACGGTGCACCACCCTGAAAACACTAGGAGACCGAACGATTGCGTAATCAGAACGAGAAAGCGCCGCCACATGAGCCGGTGACTCTACCGGAACGCCCAGCTGCTCCTCTTCGGGTTGCGGTGAGCGATTGCCTGACGGGGGCGGAGGTCCGTTTCGATGGGGGCCACAAGGCCTCTTCGCTGTGTCATGAGCAACTCGCAGGTCTGTTCGAATTGCGGGGCATTTGTCCTGAGCTTGCGATCGGTATGGGTGTACCGCGGGATCCGATTCGACTGGTGGGGGAACTCGACGCGCCACGTGCGCGCGGTGTCAAGGATTCAGCCGTTGATGTCACTGCGCCACTACAGGCCTACGCGCGCGACGTACTGCCTTCGTTAAGTGACGTCTGTGGTTACATCTTCATTAAAAGCTCGCCGACCTGCGGTCTCTATCGGGTGAAAGTGTATGGTGCGCCGGGAACCCCACCCAATCCGCGGGGTCGCGGCATCTTCGCCAGCGAGATCGTCAAGGCGCGCCCTGAACTGCCTGTGGAAGAGAGTGGCCGCCTGGAAGATCCGATTCTGCGCGAGAACTTTGTCACCCGTGTTTTTGCGTTTGGTCATTGGCAGCGACTGGTCGCAACCGGCCTGACGCCGGCGCGATTGATCGCCTTCCACAGCGCCTACAAATTTCTCCTGATGGCGCACAGCGTTACCGCTTACAAGGAAGCAGGGCGGATGTTGTCCGATGTATCAGGCGATCTGGCGAAGGTCGCCCACGCCTACCTGCAGATACTGATGCGCGGTCTCGCGAAACCAGCAACCCGCGGAGGACACGCCAACGTGCTGCAACACCTGCAGGGATACGTCAAAGACGATATGGATTCGACCACACGCCAGGAGCTGGCCGAGCTGATTCTCAGCTTCCGGCGGGGTGAGGTTCCGTTGTTGGCGCCGTTGTCCTTGTTGCGGCATCACTTGCGACGTGGGGCAGATACTTACGCGCTTGAACAGATCTATCTCGAGCCACATCCGCCGTCGGCAGGGCTTCGGCGCGCACTGTGACGCCAGCATTGTCTACCAAGCGCCGCACGTTGGTGTAGTTCCGCAACAACTTGCGCGTCACCGACAACCCAGCACTTGCATCAGCATGTGAGCGTGGCCTGGTAGTTGCTGTGTGCCTGAGTACACCGGCACAATGGACCAGCCATGGCGTGGGTGAGTACCGACGCGCCTTTCTGTTGCGAACCTTGAATCATCTGTCGGATCGACTGGCAAGACTCGGCGTACCGCTGTTGGTGCGCGAAGTACTTCAGTCCGTTGATCATCCGGCTACCATCGTCAACCTGGCGGGGTCTCTCGGTGCATCAGCGATTACCTGCAACGCGATATATCCGTTAGCCGAACAGCGCGACGATGCCGCTGCTACTCGTCCCTTCGAGTCTCAGTGGTATCGAAGCTGTTTGCCTCGCAGAGCTATGGCCGGGCAGAGGATGCCGAAGCGCTGCTTCAGCGCTTCGAAACACAGCCACGACGAATCGGGCGCTGGAGCACGAGGACAAACGGAGGATCATCTGCGCTGGCTGGAGTTCCATTCAGACAGGTCTTCTCATTGCCATTACATTTTCCTGAACTCGTTCGCCGTTAGAAAGACGCCGATCACTGTCATGACAAAGCAGAATACGCCGACAAAAAAAATCAGGTCATCGGTCATTTCCGCGCTCCCAGCAGGCTGGCCACCTTGAAGTAGATGCCAAAACAAAGGATTGAAGGCACCCAGATTGCGGTGAACAGCCCCTCTTCCTTCTGACCGATGAACCAGAGGAAACCGGAGATCGCGAACGCGACCATCACGGCGATCAAGATACAAATATCGGACATTTTGACCATTCCTAACTCCCTCGACACACTGTTTTCAATTGGAATATTGGTATAACGGGACGGCCGGAGGTCGCCACTGCTTCCGTCGATGGCAACTGTCTCGACTAGTCGTTCCAGTACCCCCATGCCGCTACAAGCAAGCATCCGATGGTGAACCCAGCATGCGCACGCACGTCGCTTTCACCGAGTAACGATGGCACTAAGGGGGCTATCTGGAGGATCCCAGCAAACAACCAGATCATTGAAAGACAACCCAACAAGAATGAGGATCGGGCGATCAGCTTTCTTGAAGGCCGCCAGAGCTTCCTCAATAGGTCCTTCATACGAGTCACCAGGGAACCTCATTACCGTGGTGATCAAAAAAACCACCGGTATCTTCAAAGCCAAGACGGTCTATGACCGCGAGGATGCAATGCGCGGCCAGTGCGGGCGGCTGGACCTTCAAGCCTGTCTTTGCAAAAGGCGCCGACAGACCAGTATCCACGGTACCTGGGTGCAAAGCGACACAAATCGAGTGGCGTTGTCGACGACGGAGTTCGATCGCGGCTGTGTGCACGATTTGATTGACCGCTGCTTTGGCAGCCCTGTAACTGAACCAGCCGCCAAGCTGGTTGTCCGCAACGCTGCCCACGCGCGCCGACAGTACTGCCAATACCGCTTTGCCTTCACGAGGCAACAGTGGAAGGAAGTGCTTCATCACCATCGCCGGACCGATTGTGTTGACGGCGTAGAGTTCAGCCATCACAACCGGGTCGAGTTCGCGTGTGCTCTTCTCCGGCGAAATGCCGACCTGATGCAGAAGCCCGGTCGCAACGATGACCAGCCTTGGCTTTCCCACTCGATTCAGCGACTGAGCACAGGCCGCAATGCTTGATTCATTCTTCAGGTCCAGGGCAGGCGCCGTAGATCGAGAGAAGCCGATGGTTTCCGTGAAGGTACGATCGCCCGCAAGAGCCTGCACCAAGGCGCTGCCGATACCGCCGGAGGCGCCAACGACCACGGCCACATCACCGGGCGGAAATGAATCGAACATTGCCAAAAACCCTCAGGCTCGCTTCACCCAGGCGGCACACCACCCACCAGCATTGACCAGCTTGCCTGGCACAACCCCGCATGGCGCCCATTGCTCACCCCCGGCCGCCTGAAAAAGTTTGCAACCTTTGCAGTCGTGACCGTCCACGTAAGTTGGGAACCGCTGCACGTCAACGAGGGCGGCGACGTTCTTGTAACCTAGCGCGACAGCGATTGGATCGGTTTCTTCGAGCCGTGCCGGTTCCGCCGCGCCGAGGGGGGTGGCAGCCATCAGCACTGCCGCTGAGGAAACCGTGTTGAGAACGAAACGTCGTCGGGTTGCCATGTAATCTCCATGCTATTCGCTCGTTGCTTGAATCAGGCTTGCGATCATCGTTGAACTGCTAATGAAACGGTAAATTACGGTGAAAATCACCTTTTGTCCAATAAATAACTCTGTTTACCAGTACATTAACGGTTCAATAACGGTTCATATGAGGTAGGATGAATGCCTACCTCCAGCAAGTGAGTCCAATGGATCAGATCGATGCTTCTCTCCGGTCAAGTACTGCAACCTATCGAAGCGGCGTTGCCGCCCGGCTGGCCGGAGTACCTGTCGAGACATTGCGGGTATGGGAGCGTCGATACGGGGTCATCAGCCCGCGTAAAAGTGCGAGCGGGCAAAGACTGTATTCGGCAGACGAAGTGCGTCGCCTGACACTGATCAAGCAGCTTCTTGATCTCGGACACCCCATCGGAACAGTTGCGACGGTGCCAACTGAAGACCTGATCCACATGTTCTCAGCTCCGGGAACGGGCCGAGCCAGCGATGGCATCCCGGGCCTGCCGCCATCCCTGGCATTGCACGTGTTGCTGGTTGGACCGACGGTAAGCTCTGATCGTTTTCGCGAGAGCCTGCTTCGAAACGCGTCGGACCCTGCGCTGCACATCGTCGGTCACGCAATGACTGCAGAGAGTTTTGTGTTATCCGCGAAGAGTGTCGCAGCCAATCTGGTCATTATCGAAATGCCGACTCTGAGCGATGGTTCGATTGCAGCAATCAACCGGATCGTGGGTTCATCTGGCGCAGACAAGGCCATCGTTTTGTACCGCTTTGCGCCCAGTAACGTGATTCGCCATCTGCGTCAGGCAGGTCACGAAGTGGCTCACGCACTTTCAGATACCGACGAATTGGCGGCGCTCTGTCAAGCGCTAGTACGCCTGCCACACTCCGGAATCGGGAAGGCGACCGGGGTGATCAATGCGCGACCTCTGCCGCCGCGCAGATTTGATGAACAGGCGCTGGCGGCCTTTGCCGCGGCACCGAGCGCAGTCTATTGCGAATGTCCGCGTCACTTGATCGAGCTTGTGCTCAGTCTGAGCGCGTTCGAGCGATATAGCGCCGAGTGTGTGAGTCGCGGCGGTCCCGAAGATGTCGAACTTCACCAGGGTCTGCTGCGCACCGCAGCCCAGGCACGTGCCTTGATCGAAGAGGCTATCTGTCAGGTGGCCGCCACCGAAGGCATATCCCTGCAATCGGCTGTCTGAAGATGCGATGACCGACCACCTTGAGAACGCCCAGGATTGCATCCAGGTGAAGGTGAATCGCCGCAACAGGCACATCAAGGATTGATGGGGCCGCTGTAGGCTTACAGGCGTTATCGCGCGTTGGTTGAGGCCTGACGGCTATGGGTTCGCGCATGTCTTCGGCCAGCGCGAAACGGCCTGTCGGTATAAAACAGAGGGCGATGACAACTAGACGAGGCAGTACGTGCTCTCTGTGTAGCTTCACCGGAATCTGGACAAAAGTGGTTTAAGAAGATGAGAGACTTTGAACGGCTGCAGAGGGCCTGCAGACGGAGCAAAGTGAATGAGCAAACGAGACCGGCGGCAGTTTACTGCGGAACAGAAACTGGAGATCTTGCGTGAGGCAGAGCAGCCGAACGTATCGGTGACGGAGGTGTGCCGACGCCATGGTCTGGTGGCCTCGGTGTTCTACCGATGGCGTGCTGTAGCGCAAACTGGATCGG
>SYFY01000058.1 GCA_005799745.1 Gammaproteobacteria bacterium | reverse complement strand
GCGTGATGCGTGCACGCGAATTCACTATGAAGGACGGTTATTCGTTTCATATCGATCAGGCGAGTTTTGATGCGACCTATCGCGAGATGTATGACTGCTACACCCGCATTCTGAAACGCATGCATCTTGAGTTTCGTGCGGTTGAAGCCGACACGGGCAACATCGGTGGTGAGAACTCCCATGAGTTCCATGTGCTCGCAGGATCGGGCGAAGATGTGATCGCCTATTCAGTGGAAGGCACCTATGGCGCGAACCTTGAGCGCGCCGTAGCAGCACCACCGCCGCCGAGAGCTGCCGCAGCGGAGGTGATGAAGAAAGTCGCAACTCCGGACGTTCGCACCATTGAAGAGGTCGCGAAGTTCTTCAACGTGGGAGCGAACCGAACGACCAAAACGTTAGTGGTGCTCGGAACTGAAGGTCCCATTGCGCTCGTGCTTCGTGGTGACGATGAACTCAACGAGATCAAAGCGGCGAAGTTACCCGGTGTGCGTCAGCCGCTGCTGATGGCGGACGATGCGACGATCCGAAGCGCGACGGGCTGCTCAGCGGGTTCCATCGGACCACAGGGACTCACGATTCCCGTTTACGTGGATCGTGAAGCTGCTGCACTTGCCGACTTTATCTGTGGCGCGAATGAAGACGGCTTCCATCTCTCCGGAGTGAACTGGGATCGCGACATTGCCCTCGACAGCAGCCGCATCTTCGACATCCGCAACGTGCGTGAAGGTGACCCTGCGCCTGATGGCAAAGGACCTTTGAAGTTCTTGCGCGGGATCGAAGTGGGCCACATCTTCCAGCTCGACTACGCCTACAGTAAACCGATGAATGCCGCAGTGCTTGATGCCGATGGCAAGTCCGTCATCACACGTATGGGTTGTTACGGTATGGGTGTCACGCGACTCGTCGCCGCGATCATCGAGCAGAATCACGACGACTCAGGCATTCGCTGGCCACTCCCGGTGGCACCGTTCGACGTGCACCTCGTGCCGATCAACTATGGAAAATCCGATGCAGTCCGAGAAGCGACGGACGCGCTTTACGCCGAGTTGAAAGCGGGAGGTATCGACGCGCTCCTCGATGATCGTGATGAGAGGCCAGGTGTGAAGTTCGCCGACTCCGATCTGGTCGGCATTCCTCACCGCATCGTCATAGGCGATCGCGCACTCAAGGAAGGTGTCGTGGAGTACAAGCGCCGCGGTGAGAGCGAAGCACGCAACATACCTCGCGGAGAAATCCTCGTACTGCTCTCCTGATCAGGAGAGGACAAGGAGCGTGCTGACTACTCCTTGTCGGGCTACACCTTGTCGGACTACTCCTTGTCGGTGCCTGCGCGCTCCACAGCGGCGTGCAGGCTCTCCAGCGTCTGCGGACCCCGCATCACCTCCGCAACCGAGCCATCGGCGGCCCGGATGATGGTGGTTGGTAGCGTTTCCGGTTTTTCAAAACCTAGCTGCTGATAGGGATCAACGGCAAGCGTCGGAAACTTCACGTCCATGCGTTCGATGACGCCCGCCAGATCTTGAACCTTAAGTTCGTCGTAGTTCACGCCAACCACCAGCGGCCCACCTGCACCTGCTTCGGCATAGAGTTGATTGAACTCCGGAATCTCTTTGCGGCACGGTGCGCACCACTCGGCCCAGTAGTTGATCACGACGATCCGCCCTTCCCACTCCGACAATCGTGTGAACGCGCCGTCGGCGAGTGGCAACTTTTGATCACCACACGCAGCGAGACAACAAACCAGTACAACAGCGCAGAGAGATCTCATGGTCATCCTTTTGAGCCCGTTACGTTCAGTGCACGATCAAGATCAACTGTCATCTCGTTCGACCCAAACTGGAAGATCGAACGAATCGGTTCGACCACACCCGGTAGGTCGTGAATGTCCTTGAGTTGTTCAGGCTCTATGCCTTCCGGAAACGCACGATACAAATCCCACAGACTTAAGGAAGCGAGGCTTCGGCCGAGGAACCAACGATTGTCCAGGCCCGTCTGAATCAACTTGAGTGACTTCAGCACCGTGTAGATCTTTTCGTGCTCGGTCGTATTGAGTGAAGCCGCCCGCGCAAGCTCCACCCCACTCACGCCTTCTCCGAGGGCATGACGATCGCGCAGGATGAGCAGGATGCGCGCAGCCTTCACCACCAACGGCTCCGGTGTCGGTTCGCGCTCCCGCCTGAGCGACATGCAGCGCACGATGATCGCTCCGGACAGCACGATGACCCAGACGATGTAGATCCACGTCAGAAACACAGGGACCGCCGCAAAGGCGCCGTAAATCACATTGAAGGAGAGTGTCGGTGCGATCTGCCCGAATATCCACATCAACAACTGGAACGCGAGCATCGAGACAAAACCGCCGACGAGCGCATGCCGAAATGGCATGGAGTAGTTCGGCACCGCGTAGAAAATTACAGTGAATACCGCAAGGCTGAGCAGCTTAGGCAACTCGGTCAGCAGCACTTGACCGAGCCCCAGGTCATTAAAGCTCGACACCACCGGCAACGCGCGAACATAGACGCTGATCAAGAGACCAGCAGCGATCAGTGCGGGTGCCAAGGTCAGCACAGCCCAGTAGGTGAGCAGTCGATGCATACCGCGTCGTGCACCTGGCACCTGCCAGATGCGATTGAAGGTCGACTCCATACTGACCAACATCAAGAACGCGGTTACAAACAGGAAGGCAAACGAGATCCAGGTGAGGTTGCGGCTGTTGGCGGCAAACTCCGTCATCTTCTCGTAGATGATCACACCACTACCTGGCATGAAATTCTGGAACACATACTGCCGAATCTGCTGTCCCACGCCATCAAACTCAGGGAACAGTGACAACACCACATAGGTCACCGTCATCGTCGGCACCAAGGCAAACAACGTCGTATAGGTCAGCGCCGCCGCCTGCGTCAGACAGTTGTGCATACCAAAAGCCGCACGACCTGTTCGAAGTACCAGCGCATTTTGAAGCCGAAGATGACCAGTTCTTTCGATAGCGGGCGCGGTCCGCTCGGAGCCTTCGCACTCATGGCCGGTGTATCATCGTTGCCTCTGAAGTGTTTCGATTATAGGCCCCGGCCCGTTGATCACCATCTATCACAATCCCGCATGTTCAAAATCGCGTGCGACGCTGGAACTGCTGCAATCGCGGGGAATCGCTCCGCAAGTGGTTCACTACATCGATACGCCTCCGGACGAATCAACGTTGCAGACACTCCTCAGTGTGCTCGGAATGAACGCGATGGCCCTCGCACGCAAAGGAGAGCCGCTCGCAGAAGCACTCAATATCGCCGCCATGGACGAAAGCACGCTCATCACCACGATGATCAAGCATCCCGTCCTCATCGAGCGGCCTATCGTTGTGAATGGCTCACGCGCCGTAATAGGTCGTCCCCCTGAGCGGGTCCTGGAGATTTTGTGACCACACCCTACGTCCTGGTTCTCTACTTTTCCCGTACTGGCGGGACTGCGAATCTCGCGCGGCACATCGCTCGCGGTGTACGCAGTCCAGGCATGGAGGCCATGCTTCGTACGGTGCCTCCGGTCTCCGCGGTGAGCGAACGAACCGCACCAGTGATTCCTGATGAAGGTGCTGTCTATTGCACGAAAGAAGAACTGGCCGGTTGTAGTGCCCTCGCACTCGGTAGCGCGACCCGCTTCGGCAACAT
>SYFY01000057.1 GCA_005799745.1 Gammaproteobacteria bacterium | reverse complement strand
CCTCTTCCGGTCCGTCCTCTTCCGGTCCGTCCTCTTCCGGTCCGTCCTCTTCCGGTATAGTGCCGGCGCCTTAAGAACTAAGAACAGGACATCGCTGTGCCCGCATCCAGCATGGAAGAACTCGTTTCGCTGTCGAAGCGCCGAGGTTTCGTCTTTCAATCCGCCGATATCTACGGCGGTCTTCAGGGTATTTACGACTACGGCCCATTGGGTGTCGAACTCAAGAACAACCTTAAGGCCGCCTGGTGGCGTGCCATGGTGTACGAACGGGACGACGTTGAAGGGCTCGATGCTTCAATCATCACTAACCAGAAGGTTCTGCGGTATTCGGGTCACGAAGCAACGTTTTCGGATCCACTGGTTGATTGCCGCACCTGCAAATCACGTTGGCGTGCTGACCATCTGAAAGAATCGAAGTGTCCTGGCTGTGGATCCAAAGATCTGACCGAACCTCGTCCCTTCAATCTGATGTTCAAGACCGGCATTGGCCCAGTGGACGATGGTTCGAGTTTTGCCTATCTACGACCGGAAACGGCTCAGGCGATCTTTACCAACTTCAAGAACGTGGTGGACTCAACCTCGCGTCGGCCACCTTTTGGTATTGCGCAGATTGGTAAGGCGTTTCGCAACGAAATCACACCACGCAACTTCGTGTTCCGCGTGCGTGAGTTTGAGCAGATGGAACTGGAGTTCTTCGTTCCACCGGGCACTGACGAAGAGTGGCATCGCACCTGGGTTGAAGCGCGCCTCGCATGGTGGGGGCAACAAGGTGTCCCACGTGATCGGCTGGAGCTCTACTACGTTCCGGAGAAAGACCTGTCGCACTATTCAAAAGCGACGGTCGATGTGATGTATCGCTTTCCGCATGGGCTCGAAGAACTGGAAGGTATCGCCAACCGCACCGACTTTGACCTCGGCTCACATTCAAAGAACCAGGACGAACTGAGTCTTTACGCGAAGGTGATGCCCAACGTTGACTCGAATACGCGTCTCGCGATTCAGGACATCGAGACCAAGAAGTGGGCCGTGCCTTACGTGATCGAGCCCTCCGCTGGTGTAGATCGTGGTGTGCTTGCTGTGATGAACGAAGCCTATCGTGTTGAGAAACTGGAGAATGGCACCGAGCGGATCGTCATGAGATTTAAGCCTCACCTTGCACCGATTAAGGTCGCAGTGTTGCCGCTCAAACGTAATCACGAGGGCATCGTCGCTAAAGCGGTTGCGGTGAAGCAGATGCTGCAGAAGCTTGGGCTCGGTCGCATCCTGTTTGAAGACACTGGCAATATTGGCAAGGGCTATCGGCGTCATGACGAGATCGGTACGCCGCTGTGTGTGACCGTGGATTTCGACACCATCGAAAAAGATGACACGGTGACAGTGAGAGATCGAGACACGATGCAGCAGGAGCGGATCGCCGTAGCCGACCTCTCGGCGTTCGTTCAGGCCAAGCTGCAGTAACGACCTGAGTTCAACGCATCAGGCTCCGAGGCTAGCTTCGGAGCGACCCATTTTGCGACTGGAACCATTTGTAGGTCGCTGTCAGCCCTTCTCTCAACTCAATCCTCGGTTGCCAGCCGAGCCCGTTGATCAAAGAGGTATCGAGCAACTTGCGTGGTGCGCCATCAGGTTTTGTGGCATCAAAAACGAGCTTGCCTTTGAATCCCGTAACTTCAGCCATAAGGCTCGCGAGCTCACGAATGCTCACGTCAATCCCTGTGCCAACATTGATGTGCGACTGTTGTGGTGAGGTCGCGTCTCGCCAACTGTCTTGATCCAACTCCAAAATGAACTGCACTGCGGCGGCGAGATCGTCCACATGCAGGAATTCGCGCCGTGGTGAACCACTTCCCCAGACGACGACTTCTGAGGCGCTTGTTATGGCGGCGTCACTGAATCTCTGCAAAAGTGCCGGAATGACGTGGCTGTTCTGCGGATGAAAGTTATCGCCGGTGCCATAGAGGTTCGTCGGCATTAGAGAACGAAAGTCAGAGCCATGCTGTCGATTGAAGCTCTCACAGAGCTTGATACCGGCGATCTGGGCGATGGCATAGGGTTCATTGGTGGGTTCGAGAGGTCCTGCGAGCAACTGATCTTCGCGCATCGGTTGTTCGGCGAGGCGTGGGTAGATGCAGCTGCTCCCGAGGAAAACAAGCCGCTGCACGTGATGTGCATGCGCTGCACGAATCAAATTCGACTCGATTAGCAGGTTGTCGAGGATGAAGTCGGCTGGATAAGTGTTGTTGGCGAGTATGCCACCGACGCGAGCCGCCGCGATGACAATCGCCTGGGGCTGGTTTTTCTCCACAAAAGCATTCACTGCAACCGCGCTGGTGCAGTCGACTTCTGTACGCGGTGCAAGCAACAGGTTTTCGTAGCCAGCGGATCGAAGTTGTCGAGTGACGGCTGAACCCACCATGCCGTTGTGGCCGGCTATCCAAACTCGTTTGTGTTTGAAGTCGCTCACTCTTTAGGCCTGAAAATCTGAAACCCTGCGTTTTCAACCAAGGCATCACGTTGAGCCAAACGGTAGTCAGATTCCGTCATTTCTTTCATCAAGTCATCAAAAGTTCGTGTCGGCTTCCAACCGAGTTCGTTGCGTGCTCGCGTAGAATCGCCCTGAAGCGAATCCACTTCTGTTGGGCGGTAATAACGCGGGTCTACGCGGACGATTACTCGTCCAGGCGGCAACTGCTCGTAGTTCGAATGAACCACGATCCCTGTTTCCTCAACACCGGTGCCTTCGAACTTGACCCCGATACCAAGGTTCTTGCACACGGCGTCGATCGCTTCCCGTACGGAGTGTTGTTCTCCGGTTGCGATGACATAGTCCTTCGGAGCACTCTGCTGCAGCATGCGCCACTGCATCTCGACGTAATCGCGGGCGTGACCCCAGTCGCGTAGTGAGTCCATGTTGCCCATGTACAGGCATTTGTCCAGACCAGTTGCGATACGGCTGAGTCCACGCGTGATCTTGCGCGTAACGAACGTTTCTCCTCGAGT
>SYFY01000056.1 GCA_005799745.1 Gammaproteobacteria bacterium | reverse complement strand
GCTTTTGAAATTGGTAGAGTTTAATGTATTAGCTAATGTTCACTTTTCGATTCCGTTTGTAACCTTTTGGAAGTCGTCATATCGAGTCGTCCAAAAACTGTTCAACGAATCGTTCCGGACCATGACCCGATCTATAAGGTCACGATCATTCCGCGAGGACGTGCACTGGGTGTGACAATGTTCCTTCCTACGGAAGACCGTTACAGCCTGAGCCGCCAGGAGATTCGCAGTCAGATTTGTAGTCTTTTTGGTGGCCGACTCGCGGAAGAAATGATCCTCGGTCCCGAATACGTGACCACTGGCGCATCGAACGATATCGAACGTGCCACGGCACTTGCACGGAACATGGTCACTCGCTGGGGTTTGTCTGACCGTATGGGGCCGCTGAAGTATGACGAAGAGAGCGGTGAGCCCTTCCTCGGGATGTCAGCCGGTGCTCGCCCCAAGCCGATTTCTCCTGATACCGCACACGCGATTGATGAGGAAGTGCGCAAGATCATCGATGGCTGTTACGCCGAGGCCAAGCGCATTCTTGTGGAGAACATCGACAAACTGCACGCGATGGCGGATGCGTTGATGGAGCTCGAGACACTCGGTCCGGAGCAGCTCGATGACATCATGGCCGGTGCGAAGCCCAGGGCTCCCAAGACTTCGAGTTCGCCACCCACGCGCAGCACTGATGGCGATGCGCCGACGATCGGTGATCCCGCCGAAACCTGATCCCACCGATGGATCTGCCTCACGGCCAGCGCGTCTGGTGTCGCGACCGCTGGCTTGATCTTTCCAGTCCCAGAGTCATGGGGGTGATAAACGTCACTCCCGATTCCTTTTCTGACGGCGGACGCTTTGTCCGCCCTGAAGGCGAAGACATCGACTTAGAGGCGGTGGAAGCCGCCGCTATCGGGATGATCACCGAGGGAGCGACGCTTCTGGATATCGGGGGTGAATCCACCCGCCCCGGTGCGACATTCGTGGACGACGCCGATGAGTGTGCCCGCGTCCTTCCGGTGATCCAGAGGTTGGTCGGGCTGGGTGTCGTACTTTCAATCGATACACGCAAAACCGCCGTTGCCCGGCAGGCGCTGGATGCAGGTTGTCACTTTGTGAACGACATCTCAGCCGGACAGGATGACGGGATGTTGAGACTGATTGCGCAGACTGGTGCGGGACTGTGTCTCATGCACATGCGAGGTGTACCAGCGACAATGCAGGCAGCGCCTGTCTATGACGAAGTCTTCAACGAGGTAACCGAGTTCCTTGAGTTGCGCGCAAAGCTGGCGATGAAAGCGGGTGTCCGGCGGGAACAGATCGTGCTGGACCCGGGAATTGGATTTGGGAAACGCTTCGAGCACAACCTGGAGCTGCTGAAGCGGCTGGAAGACATTGGAGTGCTCGGTTTTCCGGTGCTGGTTGGTGTGTCCAGGAAGTCGACGATTGGCCAGATTACCGGTCGAAGCGTTCAGGAGCGGATGGCTGGGAGCGTAGCGATGGCTGTCTTGGCAGCTGAGCGAGGCGCGCGCATCATCCGGGCACATGATGTCGCCGCCACCGTTGATGGCATAGCCGTGCAACAGGCTGTTCGGCGAGAGATGGATAGACGCTAACAACATTCTCCTCCTGAGATTGCTAGGAGGGATATCGAGCGGCGAATCAAAACAAAGTAAGGCACGGACCATGAGCAGAAAGTACTTCGGCACGGATGGCATTCGCGGCAGGGTCGGTCAATTTCCGATTACCCCGGAATTCTGTTTGCGGCTGGGTTGGGCCGTTGGGTGCGTGTGTGCACAGCGAGGTCGCAGTCAACGTCTGCTCGGCAAGGACACCCGTATTTCCGGTTTCATGATCGAATCGGTCTTGGAGTCCGGCCTGGTCAGCGCCGGTGTGGATGTAGGTCTGATTGGCCCCATGCCGACCCCCGGAATTGCCTACCTAACGAGGACACTACGTGCCGACGCTGGTATTGTCATTTCTGCGTCTCACAACCCCTACTACGACAATGGCATCAAGTTCTTTGATGGCACTGGTAACAAGTTGCCCGACGAGGTCGAGCTCGAGATCGAGGCGATGCTTGAGGCCAAAATGGTGTGCGTGTCTTCTGAGCAGCTCGGCAGAGCGTCGCGATTGCCGGACGCTGCGGGTCGTTACATCGAATTTTGTAAGGCCACTGTAGAGCGTGGATTTCGACTGAGTGGCCTCAGAATTGTTCTGGATTGTGCCCACGGAGCGACCTACCACGTTGCACCCGGCGTCTTCGAAGAGCTGGGTGCCGACACCATCATCATTGGCAATGAGCCCGATGGTATGAACATCAACGAAGGCTGTGGTTCAACCCATACCGACCTTTTGATTGAGAAGGTCAAACAGTACCGGGCTGACCTCGGTATCGCGTTTGACGGTGACGGTGATCGCTTGTTGATGGTGGATGAACAAGGTCGAGAAATGGATGGTGATGAGCTCCTCTACATTATCGCGAGGCACCGTCAGCAAAGTGGCGAGCTAAAAGGCGGTGTCGTTGGAACGGTCATGTCGAATTTTGGATTGGAGAAAGCGCTGGCCGCGCAATCCATCCCGTTCGAACGAGCGGCGGTAGGGGACCGTTATGTGCTGGAAAAAATGAAGGCACGGGATTGGCAGCTCGGTGGAGAGTCGTCTGGTCACATCGTTTGTCTGGATCGCACCACCACAGGTGATGGCATCGTCGCGGCATTGCAGGTGCTTCGAGCGGCTAAAGAATCGGACCTTGGATTGTCCGAACTCTTGAGCGGCATGCAGAAAACACCTCAGAACATGATCAACGTGAAAATTGTCGACCCCAAGAAAGCGGCGGCGCATCCGGAAATGCAGTCGGCCGTTGCTGCTAAGGAGCAGGCGCTGAATGGTCGAGGTCGGGTTCTTGTGCGGCCGAGTGGCACCGAACCTGTGCTGCGGGTGATGGTCGAAGGCGAGGACGCGCTTGAAGTGAAGGCTATCGCCGAAGAGCTCGCCTGGGTCGCTGAAAACTTATCGAGCAATGGCTCAAGTCACGCCGACTGAATCTCGGGTTATCTCCTCCGGTGATGCAATTTCGAATTTCCACGTTTACCATTGCGCGCCCTCGGGTTGGCAGGCGGTTCTGTGACTGAGTCAGCGAGCCGAAAAATCCTTGCGGCCAACTGGAAAATGCACGGCTCGAAAGCAATGTTGGGTGCTTATGTGGCCCGGCTGAAACCCGTCGAAGCTGTTGAGCTCGTGTTGTTTCCGCCAGTCGGTTACCTCGGGCTTGCTGCTGAGCTGATCGGAAAGATGGCGCCGTTTGTAGCGCTCGGTGCGCAAGATACGCACGAGCGGGAAACAGGCGCGTTTACCGGGGAAACATCAGCCGCAATGATTGCGGATCTGGGTGGGCGCTACGTGATTGTTGGCCATTCAGAGCGCAGGCGATATGCGCATGAAAGTGATGAGCGAATTGCAGAGAAAGCCGTCGCCGCGTTTCGAGCAGGCTTGCAGCCTGTGGTTTGTGTAGGCGAAACGCTCGAAGAGCGAACGGCTGGCATGGCACAAACAGTGGTCAAACGACAGTTGGAAGCTGTTGCTAAGGCGCTGCCGTCGGCGGACTACGCAAGGTTAATCGTAGCGTATGAGCCGGTATGGGCGATTGGAACCGGCCGAAGCGCTACCAGTGCCCAGGTGGAAGAAATGCATGCGTTTATCCGCCAGGCTCGAGAAAGTGCGCTTGGTTCGCGTACGTTATCGACCGTCTTGTATGGTGGTAGCGTCAGTGAAAATAGCGCGCCAGGTTTTTTTAACCTGGGATCGGTAGATGGAGCCTTGGTAGGCGGGGCAGCTTTGGACGCGGAGCGATTTGTCCGCATCGCGGAGCTGCTACGGACTGCGAAGTGTTGAATTGAATGGGTATTTAAGGGGCGCATTTTTTGCGCCCTATGAAGAGCTTCGGCGATATCCAGAGCTCAGGTAACAAGAACTCATGACAGGCATCGAATAATGGATGCGATAGAAACAGTACTGCTGATCCTGCTGATCGCTGACGCGATCGGATTGACCGTGCTGGTCTTGATGCAGCAAGGCAAGGGCGCCGAAGTGGGTGCTGCGTTTGGTAGCGGCTCGGCGAATACGGTGTTTGGGAGTGCGGGTGCAAACTCTTTTCTAACGCAGCTGACCGTGTGGCTGGCGATCGGCTTTTTTGCGATTACCTTTGGCTTGGCATATACGGCCAAACAACGAGCGGGAAACGTCGTGATTGAGGGGCTCCCGGAAATTCCGTCCGAATCAGCACCCGCGGAGATCCCCCAAATCGACAAAGCGGTCGACACAACGGTCGATCCAACAGGCGACGAAAAGGTCGATGGCAACGCGAATGAAAAGTCAGAGCCTGGATTGACTGAAGGCTCACAAAGTGTAGATTCCG
>SYFY01000055.1 GCA_005799745.1 Gammaproteobacteria bacterium | reverse complement strand
GTACTTCTCGCCATTGATCACCCACTCGTCACCATCGAGCACTGCGCTGGTGCTGATGTTCTTGGCGTCGGATGACGGCAGACCGGGTTCGGTCATGACGTAAGCAGATCGAATCTCGCCGTTGAGCAATGGCTTCAACCAGCGTTCCTTCTGTGCCGCTGTTCCTACACGCTCAAGCACTTCCATGTTGCCGGTATCGGGTGCACTGCAGTTCAGCGATTCAGAAGCGAGCGGGCTCTTGCCAAGTTCTGCGGCAATGTAGGCGTAGTCCAGGTTCGACAGACCTTCGCCAGTTTCCGCATCGGGAAGGAAGAAGTTCCAGAGTCCTGAGGCTTTCGCCTTCGCCTTGGCACCGTCGAGCAATTCGAGCTGGCGTGGATGCCACGACCAACGATCCTTCTTTTCTTCATCGAGGCGGAAAAATTCCTCGGTGATCGGATCAACGTTTTCAGCAATGTGTTTCTTCACCGCAGCCATGAGTGGCTGGGCCTGTTCAGACATCGCTAGGTTGAACAGGTCGGCATCAAGATCGGACATGGGCGCTTCCCCTCCTGGTTTCTGATCTTCTAATGGGCAGACTAATGGGCAGACAAAAAAAGACGCTCCAAATGGAGCTTCAATGACGCAGGGTCAAGTGTGGCCTGTTTCGAGGTTTTTTTCGAATGCGGGCTCAATCCTGGCCGGCGCTCCGCTCCGGGAGCGTTCGAGGCGTGACGATGGGGAATCTGCGTTCGAAAGCATCGAAGAGACCAGCCGAGCTGGGTAAGCACTTCCGGGGCGCCCGTGATACGAATTTGATTGCTCGCCAACAGCTCAGCTGCGGGTGTGAGGCCAAGCATCAAGCGTTTGAAGGAACGACTGTGGCTTTCAAGCGTGGCTGTTGGCCTGGCCAACGACTTACCTGACCACGCATGCAGGACGGATCGTTCGATCGCCAGCGTCCAGGGTGTACCAAGGTCGGTGAAGTTCAGCGCAAGGTGAAGCTTCAGCGCACGCGACCGTTCTGGATTGAGGCGTACGGCGAGAATCTTGAAGACATCCTCAAGTGGCATGTTATCTGCGGTGGCAGGTGGGATTCGATTTAACGATCCGACGGGTGCGCCTTCGCGGAGCTCAAGTGCACCACATAGGTAGAAGTTGCGCCACACCGCCGATTCGGACTGATAACCCAGCTGCTCCAAGGCATCGGCGAGGAGGGCTCGTGCGTCGGCATGTTGCGGTTCGGCCATCACCACGTGTTTAAGCACTTCAGCGACCCAACGGTAGTCACCCTCAGAAAAACTCTTAACGGCCTTGGTTACAACCGCGTCGGCGCCACCCATGAAATCAAGGTAGCGCTTGGCCGCAGCCACCGGTGGATGTGGATGGAGATTTGAAGGATGTCCATCAAAGTGTCCGAGATACTTTACGTAAACAGCCTTGGCGCCGTGGTTGAGCGTGCCATAGTAGCCTCGACAAAAGAACTCACGGGCGAGTTCATCAGGCAGTTCCAATTGTTCCGCGATCTCGTCCATATTGAAGCCGAAGTTGGCGAGCCTTAAGGACTGATCGTGAATGAACTTGTAGAGGTTGCGCTGCATCTCGAGATAACGCAGGGCCTCTGCGCGTCCCCATGTCGGCCAGTGGTGACAGGCGAACTGCACGTCGAGGCGATCGCCAAATCGATCTATGGATTCCTGAATCTGCGCGCTCCAGGCCAATGCATCTCGAACTTGCGCGCCGCGCGGCGTATAGAGGTTATGTTGATGGTGTGACGTGATCTCTGACATGCAGAGCGCTTTGAACTGCGGAAAGTAGAACACCATCTCCGCAGGTGCTTCGGTGCCGGGTGTCATCTGGAATTCGATGTCAATGCCATCGATGCGACGGGTTTCACCGGTTTCACGAATGAAGTCGCTCGGAACCAGAAAACTCGTGCTACCCATGGCGAGCGCAGCACCGAGCCCCGTTGAAACGAATCCTTCAGGAGAGGGCGACAGCAAATTGCCGTACATATAGGTCGCGCGACGGTTCACGGCGTTGCCGGCGAGAATGTTCTCCGACAGCGCTTCCCGCACAAACCCCGCAGAAGCGATCACCGGGACCTTCCCTGAACGAACATCTTCTGCGGTGACCACACCGAGGATGCCAGCGTAATGATCCACATGGCTGTGGGTAATGATCACTCCGGTGACGGGCCGTGCACCGAGATGCTGGTTGGCAAGCTCCAGCGCTGCCTTCGACACCTCCGTAGCGGTGAGGGGATCGATGATGATCCAACCCGTCTCGCCACGAATCAGGGTCATGTTGGCGATATCGAAAGAGCGCACTTGCCAGATGCCTGGAACTACTTCGTACAAACCATTGTGCAGTGCATTGAGCTGTGCCTAGCGCCAGAGGCTCGGATTGACCGTGTCCGGCGCGTCGGCTTTTAGGAAATCCATCGTGGAGAGATCAAACGCTGCGCCCGTGCCCCGTGAGTGAGCGATGGTGAGTGGTTCAAGGGTGGCGATGAAACCCCGCTGGGCGTTCTCAAAGTCCTCGCGGTTTTCGAAAGGCAAGTTTGATTGCATGGCTGCGTTCTTTTGACGGGTCACGTCCGTGGCAGGTTTGTATTTTCGCTGCGCAACCGACAGCGGCGAGTTCTCTACAGCCATGCGCTTCAAGCTCTCCTTCGACTTACATCCACACCATCGTGATCCACTCGGCGGCAAGCGCGGGCTTGTTCTCGCCTTCGATCTCAATAGAAGCGTCATGCACGATCTGCATGCGTCCGCCACTTTGTTCTTCCACACCTTTGACAACAAATCGGCCACGAATGCGCTTGCCGCTCTTCACCGGCGCCATGAAGCGTACTTTGTTGTAGCCGTAGTTCACACCCATCTTGGTACCGAAAACGCCGGGGACGGCCTGATAGGCCATCACGGGCATCATCGAGAGGGTCAGCAGGCCGTGAGCGATGGTGCCGCCAAACGGCGTTGCCTTGGCCGCTTCGGGATTCACGTGCAGAAACATATGATCTTCGGTGAGGTCAGCAAACGCATTGATTCTTGCCTGGTCGATGGTGAACCACTCGGATATTCCGATCTCTTTACCGGTGAAACTGCGGACTTCATCGAGCGTCATTGAGCGAGTAGGACCTTGCATGTTGTATTCCTGATCGTTTGATTTGGGATAGTTGGTTTTGATGCCTGTGTGTGTGCATGATTGCCGCGCTCGTGCCGTCGCTCAAGCACATTGATTCGTTCGGGTATTGATTACTTCAGGGAGGGAACATGATTCGTCGTGCTGCAAGCCTGCTGGTTACATTCATTGTTGCGGGTTGTGGTCAGTCTTCCAAGCTTCCAGCTGATCCTGCCGCGCAAACCAAAGCCGAATCTCATCAGCAAGTGGAAAAAATCGCTACCGGTGCTGCGCTGGCAGGCGCAAACGGCATGCACTTCGGTCCTGATGGTTTGCTCTACGTCGGTTCGGTCTTCGGCTCGGAGTTGATGGCCATCGATCCGGACTCTGGTGAAATCAAGAAACGCTGGGGAGCGGCAGAAGGCGTCTATGGGCCTGATGATGTCGCGTTCGCACCGGACGGTTCTTTCTATTGGACGACCATTCTCACGGGAGAGGTGGCTGGCTTTAATGCCAAAGGTGAACGCAAGGTCGCTGCGACGCTGGCACCTGGTGTGAACCCCATTACTTTTTCCGATACCGGCCGACTTTTTGTCGCCCAGTGTTTTTTTGCCACCGGCCTATATGAAGTTGATCCTGAAGGTATCAAGCCACCACGATCCATCGCTGAAGATCTCGGGCCTGGATGTGGACTCAATGGCATGGATTGGGGGCCGGATGGTCGGCTCTACGGTGCGCGCTGGTTCGCCAAAGAAGTGGCCAGCGTCGATGTCGACACAGGGGAATGGCGGGTAGAAGCGAAGGGATTCCAAACACCCGCCGCGGTGAAGTTCAACAACAAGGGTGAACTGCACGTGCTCGACACTGCCGACGGCACGGTACATCGGATTGAGAAAGGAGCTGATGGAGAGAGCCGCACGACCGTAGTCGCGACCATCGAACCTGGTCTCGACAATCTCGCCTTTGATGCCCACGACCGCTTGTTCGTCTCCAGTTTCGTTGAGGCTTTCGTGGCGCGTATTGAAGCCGATGGCTCTGCCACACGATTGCTTCCCGGGGGGCTCGCGCATCCCGGCGGCATTACGACACTCGAGCGAAATGGAAAAACCGAGGTCATCGTGGCTGACTTCCACAGCATTCGTGGTTTTGATCCGAATACCGGTGCTGAGACCTTTGTGCAGAAGAGTGTTTTTGGTGTGAGCGAGATGGGCAGCATCCTCGCCATCGCCGCACAAGGAGAAAACCTGATCTTGTCTTCATTCACGGACAACAGCGTACGGATCTGGGATCCGGTAGCAGGCAAGGTGTTAAAGCGCTGGGATGGTCTGGCGCAGCCAATGGGTGTTGTCCCTTATGCAGGCGGTATCGCAGTGGCGCTACACGGTAGCCGATCCGTAGTCCTTCTGGACGACAGTAACCCACAGACGCTCGCCTCAGACCTGGGGGCGCCGACGGATCTTGCTGTTCAAGGCAACGCACTGCTGGTCAGTGATCGGGAGCGCGGTGAGGTATTGAAGATTGCGGTTGGGGGGGTAGCGATCAATCCGGAAACCGTCATCTCGCGGCTGCAGGCGCCAGAGGGGTTGGCGGTGAGTAGCAGAGGTCTGATCGTTGTTGAAGGCGAGAGTGGACGCGTGTTGTTGATCGGGAAGGAGGGGCCATCGGTCGTGGCCGAAGTCAGCAAAGGATCACCAGCTGCTGCGCCGAGCCAGCCGCCGGCAATGATCGTCAACGACGCGGTGGCCATCGACAACAAGCTCTTCGTCACTGCCGAAATCGAACACGCGCTCTATCGGATCAATCACCACTAACGCTTTCATTCCATCTCGAAATTTATTTGGAGAAGTGCCTTGAGTAGCCGTTATGACAAATACGAGACCTTTCTCGTCGACTATCCCGAACCACGCATCCTGCGCTTGACGTTCAACAAGCCTGAACGGCTGAACGCGCTCGATCGAAAAGGTCATCGCGAGCTCACCTACGTGTGGCGCGACATCGATGAAGATGAATCTATCGACTGCGTGATCCTCACCGGCAAAGGGCGTGCGTTCTCTGCGGGTGGTGATTTCGACATGATTCAAGACATCGTCGGTAACGAGCACACGCGCCACTCGATCTGGAAGGAAGCGCGTGATCTCGTGTACAACCTGATCAACTGTGGTAAGCCCGTGATCTCCGCGATCAATGGACCGGCGGTGGGGGCAGGGCTGGTCGCCGCATTACTGGCGGACATTTCTATCGTCGGCAAATCCGTTTCATTAACAGACGGACACACGCGACTCGGCGTTGCTGCGGGTGATCATGCGGTGATCCTCTGGCCGCTGCTCTGTGGTATGGCCAAGGCGAAGTACTACCTTCTAACCTGTGATCGACTGAGTGGCGAAGAAGCCGAGCGCATTGGCCTGGTCTCGCTGTGTGTTGAAGATTCGGAGCTGCAGGACAAGGCGTTGTCTGTGGCCCGCACGCTCGCGAACGGTGCGCCCAACGCCATTCGCTGGACCAAGTACTCGCTCAACAACTGGTTGCGTATGGCGGGCCCCAGTTTTGACGCGTCGACGGCTTTGGAAATCCTTGGGTTTACCACTGCAGAAGCGCGAGAAGGTCTTGCCGCGTTGCAAGAGAAGCGGCCTGCCAACTTCCCCAAACGGTCGCCGGTCTAGGGGGATTGCCGGGGTGTGATGGCGCTGGAATCACAGTAAACTCGAAAAAAGAGAAGGCAGTACTGAGGGAGATTCCATGCCAGTTCTGAAACACCCCCTGTCCGGCGCCGTATATACCGTGCGCCCCGATGGACTTGTTGACGTCGAGAATAACGGCCTCAAGGGCGTATTCCACTATGACGGCCGTCATCATTCCGGTGATATCACTTTTGCTGATCCACACATGTTGTTGTGGATGGCCGGCCCTCAACTCCCTGAAGGGGCGTTGGTGCGCCGAAACCGCTGACCTTCGAACTTACTCGATTTAACTGCAGATCCGGAGACCACCCCATGGCCGAAGCACGCCAAATCAACTCCGCTGGTATCAGTTACCAGGAACTTATTGCCCAGGATCCGGTGCCGCCACCCGCGGTGCTCACCCTGCAAAGCCGCTATCAAGCCGGACCGCTGACGGTACCGATCGCCCGTTATCGGGATCGCTCCTATCACGATCTCGAAATGAAGGAGCTGTGGCCAAAGGTTTGGCAGATAGCGTGCCGCGTGGAAGAAATTCCCATGGTGGGCGATTACACGATTTACGAGATCGGCAACTATTCGATTCTCGTCGTGAACACCTCCGAGGGCATTCGCGCGCACCACAACGTGTGCCGACATCGTGGGCGGCAACTGTGTGACCACGGAGGTCATGCCGCGAACTTCATCTGTCCGTTCCACGGATTTGCCTGGAACCTCGATGGCTCCATTCGCCAGATCACCTCGGAGTGGGACTTCCAGCATGTGAACCGCAAGGAAATCGGTCTGACGCCGGTGCGTGCTGAAGTCTGGGGTGGTTGGGTGTTCATCAACATGGACATGAACGCTGAGCCGCTGATGAATTTTGTTGGCGACCTCGCCGACCACTTCGCCATCTGGGAACCTGAGAACCGTTACGTACAAGCCCATGTGGCCAAGGTGATGGGCTGCAACTGGAAGCTCTGCCAGGAAGCGTTCATGGAGGCCTTTCACGTCATCACGACCCATCCGCAGATCTTGGTGGGCACAGGCGATGAGAATACGCAATACGATGCATGGGAAAACTTCTCGCGGGCGATTACACCCAATGGTACGCCGAGCCCACATCTGCGCTTTAAGCCTTCTGAGCAGGAACTGTTCGACGCGGTGACGATGCGTTACCTCGACAAGGAAGGGCCGCAGATTCCGGACGGAACCCGTGCGCGTGCACTTTTGGCCCAGGCATCGCGTGAAGCGCTTAAGCCAATCACCGGTAATCGTGTGATTGCTGACTCAGAAGTATCAGACTCGATCTACTACACGCTCTTTCCGAACTTCCATCCCTGGGGTGGCTTCAATCGCATTACCTATCGATTCCGGCCCTACAAGGACCACCATGATAAGTCGATCATGGAGTGTTACTACATGTCGCCGTATTCGGGTGAGCGTCCTCCACCGGCACCGGTACATTGGCTGGGAGAAGACGAAGACTGGACCGAAGCCGTTGAACTCGGCGCGCTCGCCAAGGTGTTCCAGCAGGATTCATTCAATCTGCCGAAGGTGCAGAAAGGACTGATGGCCGCGCAGTACACTGAAGCCATTCTGGCGCGTTACCAGGAAACCAAGGTACGACACTTCCACGAACTCTATGCCCGCTGGCTGAAATTGGACTAAGAGATGAAGAACTTTGCGGGGCGGATCGCCGTAGTCACGGGCGGCGGTACGGGCATGGGTCGCGAGCTCTGTATCGCGCTTGCGGGTGAAGGCTGTCATGTGGCGATGTGTGATATATCTGAAGTCAATATGGCCGAGAGTCGTAAGCTCGCACTCGCGGCTGCACCGGAAGGTGTTCGGATTACGACCCACATCTGTGATGTCAGCAGCGAAGATCAGGTGCTCGCCTTTCGGGATGCGGTGGTCACCGAACATGCAACCGACCATGTCCATCTCGTTTTCAATAATGCCGGCATCGGTGGCGGTGGTGCCTTCGTCAACGGTGATCGTGGTGAGTGGGAGCGGACTTTTGCGGTCTGCTGGTACGGCGTCTATTACGGCTGTCGCGCCTTCGTGCCGCTGTTGGTGAAGGCCGAAGAAGGTCACGTCATCAACACGAGTTCTGTGAACGGGTTCTGGGCGACGCTCGGTACAACGGTGTCACACACGGCGTACAGCGCAGCGAAGTTTGCAGTGACGGGTTTTACCGAAGCGCTGCTCACCGACCTCGCCAACAATGCACCCCACGTGAAAGCGTCGGTGGTGATGCCAGGCCATATCGGAACATCGATTGCGCTTAACACCTCCAAAGTGCTCGGCAAACATGGTGCCCTCGAGATGTCGGCCGAAGAAGTGGCTGAAGTACGCAAGCGTCTGGTTGCTGCAGGAATGCCAGTGGGCAACGTACCCGATGACGACATCCGCGCAGCCATGCATCAACGTGCCTTGGACTTCCGGGATAAGGCGCCGACCACAGCCGCTCAAGCCGCGCAGATCATCTTGAACGGTGTGCGCGAGGAGCGCTGGCGCATTCTCGTCGGAGATGATGCTGTGCGACTCGATCAGTTCGTCCGCGAAGAGCCTGAAAATGCCTATACGGATGACTTCCTGAAGAAAGTCTGGGGTGCCGGACACTTGCAACCGATCACTGCGGCCCGCGACAAGACCTGATCGATGGCGGTTTCTGGACACTGGCGGTCCCGCTACGGCTTCATCATGGCTGCCACGGGGTTCGCGGTTGGACTCGGCAACATCTGGCGATTCCCTTATCTCACCGGTGAAAACGGCGGTGGCGCGTTTGTACTGGTGTACATCGCCTGCGCGCTCTTCATCGCTGTCCCGATTCTGATTGCTGAAATCGTTATTGGTCGACAAGGTGGCGGCAGTCCACCGGTTGCCATGGCGAAACTGGCGCGTGATCACTCGCGTGCACCGGCATGGACCGGCGTCGGTTATCTCAATCTCGCTGCCGCCTCCCTCATCTGTTTTCTCTATTCGGTGATCACCGGATGGGTGCTCTCTTATCTGTGGAAGTCGGTAACTTCCGGTTTTGCCGGGTTTGGCGCGGCAGCTGCGGATGCGGAATTCAGCTGGTTGCTCGCTGATCCGTTGCGGTTACTCGGCTGGTCGACGTTGGCGCTCGGATTCAGCCTGGCAGTCATCGCCTTTGGCGTTCAACAAGGCATCGAACGCACTGCTCGAATTCTGATGCCGGCGTTGTTCCTCCTGCTGCTCAGCCTGGTGGCGTACAACGTTTTCGAAGGCGGCGGTATGGCGGCAGCCCTGGCTTATCTCTTTACCCCGGATTTTTCGCGCATTGACGGTTCGGTAATCCTGGCAGCCATCGGTCAGGCGTTTTTCTCCATCGGTGTCGCGATGGGCGGCATGATGACGTTTGGTGCCTATCTGCCGAAGGACATCCCCGTGGTGACCTGCGCCATCATGATCGCAGTGGTGGATACCTCCGTTGCGATCCTGGCGGGCCTCGTGGTGTTCCCGATGGTGTTTGCGAACGGACTTGATCCGGCGGGTGGTGCCGGGCTTGTGTTTGAAACCCTGACGGTGGCGTTTGCGCAGATGCCGGCGGGTGATGGAGTCGCAGCACTCTTCTTTCTCTTGTTGGCGTTCGCTGCGATTACTTCGCTTGTCGGTCTGCTCGAAGCCCAGGTCGCGTGGGTGATGGATCGGTTTGCCTTGTCGCGGCTCGGTGCCGTACTCGCGGTGGGCCTCTTTGTGTTCGGCGGCACCATCATCGGATCATTGGCGTACAACCATTGGACGGGTTATGGCGCATTTGGTCGCTCTCTCGATGGGGTGCTCGATTTTGTTCCCAATCAGATTTTCTTGCCGGTGGGTGGGCTGCTGATTGCGCTCTTCGCAGGTTGGATGCTGCCTTATGGTGCGGCTTCAAAAGCGCTGATGACTACTGAGCGCGTGGTTAACTTATGGCGGTTCCTGATCCGTATCGTCATACCACCCGCAGTTGCGAGCATTCTGATCTATTTCATCATCGGCGGTTAAAGCGCGTCAGTGGTTGTCGTGCACCCAGGTCAACACGGCGTTTTGTAAGAGGTTGCCCGGTCCGAGATGAGCGTTTTGAGTATTCAGGAGCAATACGACCAACAACCGTTGTCCTGATTTGGCGTCGATATATCCCGCAATCGCTGAAACGTGATCGAGCCGACCCGTCTTCACATGCATTCGTCCTGCACCTGAAGTGCCATTGAGGCGCGATCGCATGGTGCCATCCATGCCTACCAGTGCGAGCGAAGAAACGTACTCTGGCATGAATGCACTCGACCAGGCGACGTCCAGTATTCGTGCAAGTTGGCGTGCAGTGATCCGGCTGTCGCGCGACAAACCTGCACTGTTAGCGATTACAAGCCCCTGGGTATCGACACCTTGTTCATTCAGCACTTCGAGGATGGCCAGCTGCCCCTTGTTGATGGTGGCCGGGGCACCAAACCGTTCGGCGCCAAGTGTGAGTTCGAGATGACGTGTCATGACATTGTTGGAAAACTTGTTAACCAGTCGAATGACCTCGCCCAGGGAACGCGACGGATGTTGCACCAAGGCGCGTTTTAGCTGCGGAGGCAGGACGGCCGTGCGCATGCGTCCTCGTGACTCGCCGCCGAGTTGTTTCCAATAAAGTTCGAATAGACCATGTAGGTAGGTCTCTGGAGTGAGCACGGTTCGAGCAAACTCGAATTCGCGGCATTTGAGTGGAAAGCTCCCCTCAAAGAGGGCTTCGTTACGTTTGATCTTGTCCTGCATGTTGAACGCCACGCCGAGTTGATAACCTCCACAGCGCCCAGCGCCAGCCTGCAATCGGTTGACGAGCTTCAAGTTCGGTAACTCGGGGAAAGCGCGTGTTCCCACCTTGCCATCCGCCTGGGCTCGGACAAGGAAACGCACTGTGTTGAAGTTCACCATGAGCGCGTGGGGGATGAGGTTGTAGGCTCGGTCCGCTTGTCCGTCGAAAGCTCCTGGATCTTCGGGTTCGAGAGCAAAAGCGCTTGCGTCGAGTACGAGATCGCCGTCGATACGTTTCACACCCTTGTCGCGAAGTGCGCTGAGCATCTTCCAGAATTCTTCCAGAACGAGGTAAGGATCGCCGCCACCCCGAATCCACACATCTTTGACTGTGCCACCACTGCCAATGGTTCCCGGAACATGAATTTCTGTCTTCCAGGTATGTGTCGGACCGAGGGCCGTCAACGCGGCGAAAGTCGTGACGAGCTTCATGGTTGACGCGGGATTTCTCGGAACTTCCACGTTGTGAGTCACCAGAGGTTCCGCGCGACCAATAGGTTGCACCCAAAGGCTGAAGTCGTCGGCTGGAATTCTTGAGGCACGCGCCACACGGCTCACTGCATCAGGCAGCACGGAGTTCGCAGGACCTGCAGCGGGTGCAGCAACAGGTGCGGGTTCTGCAGCGAAGGTGATCGTGGTGATGAACAGAAGTAACGGTACTGCGATCCGTTTCAGCATGGTTCTCAAATCCTGGATAGACACGGCGCAGCAAGACTAACCGCGGTCGCGGCAGCTACAAGCAGAAAGTATGGAGAAGCAGTGGAAATTTCGAGCGGAACAGGCGGATCAGCTGATCACACGACGACCCAGCGCGATTCGATAAAACACCGGCACCGCCAGCAACGTGATCAGCGTAGCGAACGTCAGACCACCCATGATGGCGACGGCCATCTCGCGAAAGAACGCATCGGTGAGTAGAGGTGCCATGCCAAACACGGTCGTGCCCGCGGCAAGCAAGACCGGACGCAGGCGGCTGATACACGCTATGTTCAACGTATGCAGGGTGAGACCTTGTTCACTGGAACGTTTGTCCATCTCGTCCACGAGTACGATGCAGTTTTTCAGCAGCATGCCAGAGAGGCTCAAGAACCCGAGAAATGCCGGGAAGGTGAATGTCAGGTCTGTCGCAATGAGCGACAACACGACACCACACACCATCATCGGCACCGTCAACCAGATCACGATGGCTTGACGCATCCGGCCAAAGAGGAGAATGGTGATAAGGAACATGCTGCCGAAGGTCAGTGGGATTTTTTCAAAGAGCAGTCGATTGGCGTCGGCAGCGCCTTCGAACTCACCACCCCAATGCAGGTCATAGCCATGTGGAAGGGGTAACGCTTCAACATCTGCACGCATGGCGTTAAAGACGTGGGTTGGGTTGTGTCCAGGCGGCGGGTTGGCGAGTACGTTGATGGTACGTTCTCGGTCCCGTCGCCAGATCAGATCGTCGGCAGGTTCAAGGCTAAAGCGACTAACGACCTGCGACATGGGTACGTGTTGTTGTTGCGCGGGGCTCCACACCAGTCGCTCACCCAGTGCGGGTAGATTGCCACGCTCTTCGGCTGGCGCACGCGCGATGATGGACACGAGTTTGTCATCGTCCCGGAAAAGTCCGACATTCACACCCGAAGTCGCAAAGGCGATGGTGTTCCAGACGTCGCTGCGCGTGATTCCCGCTCGACGGGCTTGAGTGGTGTCGAAGTGTGGGACGACATCCACAGCGCGTTGTCGCCAGTTGGTTTTGCGGTCGATGAGGTTATGGCGCAGATAAACCTGATTCACCTCGTCGGCAAGCTCGCGCAAGATGTTCGCATCAGGACCGGAGATCCGCGCCTCGATTTTGGAGTTACCACTCGGTGAAAACTCCATTCGATAGAACTGTAAATCCGCCGGGATGGCAGCATCGCGGAAGATGAATCGCAGTTTGTCCATGATAGCCGACATGCGTGTGACATCGTCGACACGAACCACCAACTGTGCGTACGCAGAGTTGGGTTGTTGGGGACGGAACACGGCCGCAAATCGTGTTGCACCACGACCAGTAAACGCGCTGATGTCGGTGACTCCCGGTTCATCGAGTACGCGTTTTTCAAGATCCGCGACGAGCTGCCGGGTGGCTTCGATGTCAGCACCTTGGGCAAGGTGAACGTCGACGTAGAAAAGTGGGGTGTTCGTGGTTGGGAAGAAGCCTGGTTTGACGAATTGTGCGCCCCAGAAGCATGCAGCGACCACACCGACCATCACAAAGGTCGTGAGCCAAGCACGACGTAGCCCAAAGGACAGCAGTTTGCGGTAAGGCGCGTAGGTCCAACCGGTGTAGATCGCATCATCGTCCGTAAGGGAGTGGGTAATGTCCCGTGATGGGACCAACAGGTACTTGCCGAACAGCGGAACCACGGTGATGGCGAGTATCCAGCTGAGCAGGAGCGAAATGACGATCACCTGAAACAGTGAGCGCAGAAAATAACCGGAGTTATCGTCCGACAATCCGATCGGCGCGAAGGCGAGGATGCCGATGAGGGTGGCGCCAAGCAGCGGCCATTGGGTACGGTGAGTCGACTGAGCGGCAGCAGCAGATGGCGTCATGCCGAGACGAACTCCGACCACCATTCCTTCAGCGATGACGATGGCGTTATCG
>SYFY01000054.1 GCA_005799745.1 Gammaproteobacteria bacterium | reverse complement strand
GGTCGAACGAAGGGTGAGATCCGGGCAGATCTCACGCCATCGTGAAAGGCGGTCGAGCACTTTCTCGACCGCCGCCGGTCGACGCATGGCTTTGAGGATTTGGGGTGACGCGTGTTGCAGCGGCATATCGAGGTAGGGCAATACCAAGCCTTCCTGCATCAAGGGAATCAGTGCATCCACGTGGGCATACGGATACACGTAATGCAGGCGCACCCAGGGGAATCGTTTGCCAAGTTCAGCGGCGAGTGTCTGCACATCAGAACGCAATTGTTTTCCGCCGACTTCGCGCTCAACGAAGCGAAGGTCAAGCCCGTAGGCGGAGGTGTCCTGGGCAATCACAAGAATTTCTTTGACCCCCTGCGCCACCAGGTTATCGGCTTCACGAAGCACATCGTCGATGGCCCGTGAACGTAGCTTGCCGCGCAAGTCCGGAATGATACAGAACGAGCAGGTGTGATTACAGCCTTCGGAAATCTTGAGGTAGGCGTAGTGTGGCGGTGTCAGTTTGATGCCCGCAGGCCCCATGAGGTATTCAACATCGGGATCACCGGGTGCGAGCTTTGCCACGGACTCGACCACGCGTGCCGCTTCCGCAGGCCCGGATATGTGTCGCACTTGCGGAAATCGGGCTCGGATCAATTCAACTTCTTTGCCAAGACAACCGGTGACCAGAACTTCGCTGCCATTGCGGATGAGCTCTTCGATGGTGGCGAGCGACTCTTCCCGCGCAGCGTCGATGAACCCACAGGTATTAACCACGGTGAAATCCGCATCACCCTCCACCGTTTCAATTCCCGCGTGAGCGAGCCCGGTTAGGATCGCCTCGGAATCAACCAACGCCTTGGGGCAACCGAGTGAGACGAAGCCGACGGTGGTTCTGCGGGACTGTTTTGCGGGAGACTTGCGCGAAGCCAAGTGAACTACCGGTAATGCGGGCGCGGCATGTTAACCGGAGCACAGGTCCACTGACAGGTTTGGCTGCCCGCGCCTGAATCCCTGTCAACCTCCACCCACCTTCCCGAGGTCTCCGACTTTGGCTAAACCCGTCCAGATCATTGGCAGCCCACTGTCACCCTACGTGCGCAAGGTGCTCGCTTGCCTCCGATTTAAGGGGATCGATTGGGAAATTGATCCCATCGTTCCATTTTTCGGCGGCGACCGATTGACCCGGATCAGCCCACTCCGGCGGATACCCGTACTGGTCGATGACGCGGTGACCCTCTGTGATTCTTCGGTGATCTGTCAGTACCTTGAAGACCGCTACCCCTCCCCGTCGCTCTACCCCACTGACGTCGTTGCACGAGCGCGGGCGCGGTGGTACGAGGAATTCGCTGATTCCCGTCTAGGGGAAGTCTTCATCTGGCACTTCTTCTACCAACTCTCGATACAACAAGCCGTTTGGGGTGAAGCGGCTGACAAAGCCGTGATCGATCACGCTTTGAGCGTCGATATTCCGGAGGTGCTTAACTGGTTGGAGTCCGAGCTAACCGACGACGGTTATCTCTGTAGTGATTTCTCCATCGCGGATATCTCCATCGCAGCGTTCTTCCGCAGCGCCGCCTTCGTGCGTTTTCGGACCGACCCTGCGCGTTGGCCAAGGTCGCGTTCTATATTGATCGTGTCCTCAACGCCGAGCCGTTTGCTGGCCTTAAATCCATGGAGGACATCCTGTTGCGAACGCCGCTCGACCAGCATCGCAACGCGTTGACCCGCTTAAAGGTTTCTCTCACCGAAGAAACGCTGGCAGTCGCCGATCCCCGACGAGGTGTAATGGCGATCGACTGAATCCCATTCGACTCAGTTTGTTGGCATGGACTGCACGCTGGCTCGAAAAGGCTTCATGCCAATGAGTATGAAAAGGCACGCCAGCGGCGCACCGATCACGTTGACCACCAGGAGTGACCGGCCGATTAACGCATCATCGCCAAAGGCGTGAGTCGTGAGATAACCGACAAGCGCGGCGCCCAGTGACAGCCCGATGAAATTGCTGCAAAACAGATAGGCTGATCCGATCTTGGCGCGCATCGCATTGGGCGTGATCGTCATCATCGCTGCAGCTGCAAGACCTGCCGGCGCAGCCGAACAAATTTGATAAGGGGCATACCAGAACGCTGCCCACCATCCGTCCGGTGCCCACCAGAAGACGAGGATGGCGAGCGGTGCGAGTGGCAACGACAAAAGAAGCGTCGCTCGGTAAGGTCCGTCGATACATCCACGAGCCGCGAGCCAACTCGCAAGCCAACCGCCGATCAATGCGCCTGCGGTGCCGAAGGTCGCCACGATAATCCCGTAAATGGATCCCGCCTCCGCTGTCGACCAGCCATACGTGCGCATGAAAAAGGAGGGCACCCACGCGAAATTGCCATACGCGACCAGCACCAACATCGTGAAACTTGCGAACAACGTCGCGAACGTCTTGCCATGGCTGCGCACGAATCCAAAGAAGGCTTTGAGAGTCGCATCTTCAACACGATGTGGCCCACGACGGGCGGGCTCTTTGAGGCTCCACACCAACAGCGCCAGAGCAACACCCGGCAGCCCGATCATGATGAAAGACAGTTGCCAAGGCACAACCGTCCCAATCAACGGCAAAGAGATCTCATTGAGCTCGCGTGCCCAGACGATCACACCTCCACCGATGATCATGGCGAGCCCGACACCGGAAAGGTTGCCCATGGTGAACACACTCATGGCCATGGGGAGCAGACGGCGTTCGAAATAGTCGCTGATGATGGAATAGGCACACGGCGACAACGTCGCTTCACCTGCCCCGACGCCGACACGCGCAAGAAAGAGATGCCAGAAATTCGAAGCGAGTCCACAGGCGGCAGTCGCCAAAGACCAAAATGTCATCCCCGCGACTATGATGTTGCGGCGATTGCCGCGGTCCGCCATCACCGCAATGGGGATGGACATCAGAGCATAGAAGATTCCAAACGGCGGACCTTGCAACAGACCAATTTCAAAATCCGTCAGGCCAAGATCAAGTTTGATATCAGCCACCAGCAGCGAAATGATCTGTCGGTCCATGAGTGACAACACAGCGCCGAGATACAACACGACGACCACAAACCAGGCGTAGCGTGAATTGACTAATCCTTCATTCGTCATGACGACAACAACGGTTACGCAACAGGTGGCGGTTGGCGTGGATCGGTCGGCAAGTGGGCGTCGATGCACGCCCAACTCGGGGCGCTAGAGGTCCAAATCGTCATGGTCGGATGGACGGCTTCGACATCATCAAACGTTCCCGCGCGAACGAAGATAAGGTGCGGACGAGACTCCGCTTCACTAAACATCGGTGTCCCGTAGGTTGAGCAGAAGCGACGATGCATGCGATTTCCGCTCTCAGCCACACTGACAAAATCAGTCGTCTTTCCGGAGATCATGAACCGCTCCGTGCGAAAACAAACACCGACGGTACCGCTACCGGCGCCAAGGTACTGACAGTCACGACACCAACAGACTCGAGTAGCGAGCGGCGCCAACAAACTCTCCCATCGCACTGCGCCACACAGACATCCACCTTTGACGATTGCCATTTCTGTCACGCATCGAACACCGCTTGAATAGTCCCTGGATCGTACCCGCTGCACGCAAGCCAATACCACTCTTGCGCCGTATTCGTGTACGCGGCATTCGTGGCGACAGTGGTGAATCCCGGTGACGCGTGATAAAACCGTCAACATTGACTGGGGGGTCGTAAAGGGGGTGAGATCATGGAGCTGAGAGTCCTTGGCCGCACGGGTGTGTCGGTCAGCAAATTCTGTTTTGGCGCGGGTATGTTCGGCTACTTCGGCAATGCCGATGCGCGTGAATGTGCGGAGATGGTTCATCGCGCCTTGGATGCCGGGATCAACTACTTCGACACCTCTGACGTTTATTCACACGGGGAGTCCGAGACGCTTCTCGGACAAGCGCTCAAAGGCAAACGTGATGACGTGATCCTGGCGACCAAGTTCAGCCTGCCGATGGATGGCAACCCCAACCACCGTGGCAATTCGCGGCGCTGGATCATGCAGGAAGTAGAAGCGAGCTTGCGTCGGCTGGGTACTGACTACATCGACCTCTACCAGATCCATCGACCTGATGTGACCACGGACTTCGATGAAACCCTCGGCGCGCTCACGGACCTGGTACGTGCCGGCAAGGTGCGAATCCTCGGTTCATCCACCTTCCCTGCAGAGCAGATCGTCGAAGGCCAGTGGATTGCGGAGCGTCGTGGACGCGAACGTATTCGAGTCGAACAACCACCCTACTCCATATTCGCACGGCGCATCGAAGCAGACGTCTTACCCACCTGTCAGCGTTACGGTATGGGGGTGGTGGTGTGGAGTCCCTTGTCACAAGGTTGGCTGACGGGCAAATGGCGCCGCGGCCAGGTACCTAACGACACCAACCGACAGAAACTCCAACCGCACCTTTACGACATGCAACGCGCCGACAACCAACACAAACTCGATCTCATCGAGAAGCTGGATGGGGTTGCCCGTGAAGCCGGCATTCCGCTGATGCATATGGCCCTCGCCTTCACCACTGCTCACCCGGCGGTCACGTCAGCAATTATCGGTCCACGCACACTGGCGCAACTCGAAGGCTTGCTCGAAGCGGCACCGGTCACGCTCAGTGATGATGTGCTCGATGCGATCGACGCCATCGTCGCGCCGGGCGTCACACTCAGTCGTGATGACGATGGTTATATGGCCCCGGAGATCGCCGCCAAGAAACTGCGACGACGCGCGACGACATCTGAAATGCATGAAGCCGCCCGCGAAACGATGCGCAACATCGAGGCGTACCGGAAACAGCAAGGAAAAGACCAGGGCCAAGACAAGAGCAAAGACAAGAGGAAAGACTAACTATGCGAACCATCACCGCAGCGGTAGCCACGACTCCCGAACGACCCTTTTCTATCGAACAGTTCGATCTCGAACCACCTCGACCCGATGAGCTTCTGGTCCGCATCGTTGCGAGTGGCATTTGTCACACCGACATCTCCGTCAAAAACCAATCGGTGAAACTGCCGCTGCCCATGGTTCTCGGTCATGAAGGCTCTGGCGTAGTGGAGGCTGTAGGTAGCGCGGTCAAACACTTCCAGGTGGGTGACCACGTCGTCATGGCCGGAGACTCCTGCGGTCATTGCAACAAATGCCAACAATCGTTGCCGTTTTATTGCGATGAATTCGTCACAAGAAACCTCACGGGGTGGCGCACCGATGGCAGCTCACCGCTGCACCAGTGTCACGATCATCAGCCTCTGCGTGGGCGATTCGTGGGGCAATCATCATTCGCCACACACTCTATCGTGCCCGCGCGAGCCGCGATTCGAATCCCTAAAGACTTACCGCTCGAGTTGATGGGGCCACTCGGGTGCGGGCTGACCACCGGCGCCGGTACCGTTTTGAACGCCCTTCGCCCGACACCCGGAGGTCATGTCGCTGTCTTTGGTTGTGGAACCGTCGGACTCGCTGCAGTGATGGGAGCACGCCTCGCCGGCGCTCAGTCCATTATCGCGATCGACCCGGTTGCTTCGCGCCGCGATATGGCGTTGTCGGTGGGTGCGACCCTTGCCATCGATCCGATGCAAGACGATGTCGTGGACCGCATCCTGCATGCCACCGCTGGTGGTGCTGATTTCAGCGTCGAATGTTCAGGCGTTGCGGAGGTCACTTTGCAGGCCATCGCTTGTCTCGGCAGACCGGGTATGTGTGCGCAAGTTGGTGCGCCACCCGGTGGGACAAAACTCCCCATCGACATGGACCACCTCGGCTTCGGACGCGGCATCAAAGGTGTGGTCATGGGTGACGCCAATCCACAGACGTTTGTCCCCTACCTTGCTGCTCTGTGGCGGGGAGGTCGACTACCGTTTGAACGATTCGTGAAGTACTACGAACTTAACCAGATCAATGAAGCCGTGGCCGACTCCGGACGCGGTGAAGTCATCAAACCTATTTTGCGGATGCCGTAACAAGGCACCACACACAGACTACACGGTGGAGTTAACCATGGACCCCAAACTGCAGGAATTGCTCGACAAACAAGCTATCGAAGAAGTGGTGCTGCGTTACGGTCGCACCCAGGACTGGCTTGACGACGATGGTCAGGAGAGCTGTTTCTGGCCCGATGCGGATGTCGACTACGGCTTCTTCAAAGGCAACGGCGCCGACTTTGTGAAAACCGTGATGGCCCACGAACGCGAGGTATCGCGCCGCTGGCACCTGTGCACCAGCGTCATGATCAAGGTCGATGGACTCAAGGCCAAAGCCGAGTGTTACGGCATCGCTGTCGGTGGACGGTCAGTCGATGGCAAGCTTCAGTCGAATATGTATGGCGGGCGTTATCTCGATGAACTCGAGAAGCGGTTTGGCCAATGGCGCATTTCCAAGCGCACCTACATTCTCGACTGGAGTCATCAGTTTCCTGACGCCATGGCCAACACCGCTGGTGCCGATTTTCCGTTGCATGTGCTCGACATCAGTGAGGGTGGTCACCCGTGGTATCGGCGCTTGTGATCGGCGGTTAAAACCGGAACGGTTCGATGAGCGCCTGCATGGCTTGAACCTTGGCCGCATCCGGAGCTCCCTGAAACGCTTCAAGGATTGATCGATCGCGCTGCTCGATCAACGGCATGAACTCAGGATGGCTCACAATCCAGAAGCGGTTTTCACGAATCGCTTCAAGGGTGAACGCCGCCAGTTCATCGGCAGACATCGCGACCGGATTGGGTGCATTCGAAGCTGCAGGTGCTGCCGGAGTGGGCGTCGCTTCATTCCGCAGATGAGTCGGTCGATTTCGCTCCGACGTCGTCAACGCCGTCGTAACGATTCCGGGACAAAGCAGGGAAACGTTCACCCCATTCGATTTGAGATCTGCACGCAGTGCCTCCGACAGGCCGACGACCCCAAACTTCGCTGCGTTGTAGATGGCGAGGTTCTTCATACCAACAAGCCCGCCTACAGAGGCGGTATTAATCAGATGGGCTTCCGGACCATGACGCATCAACTCGGGCAAAAAGGTCTTCACGCCATTGATGACCCCACCGAGATTCACCCCCATGACCCAGTCCCAGTCTTGCCAGGACAATGTGTGCACGGGACCCGCGGCGTTCACACCGGCGTTGTTGAAGAGGAGATGTACCGCGCCGTGCTGGGCTATCGCCTGATCACGTGCCTGCTGAAACGCATCGCGGTCAGTGACATCCAGGACTGCTGTGCTGACTTTGGCGCCCCTCCCGCGGAGTGCATGCGACGCCTTTTCCAATGCGCCTGCTTCGACGTCAGCGATGACGACACCACATCCGGCGCCAACCAGCGCCGACGCGATAGAGAATCCGATGCCGGATGCACCGCCTGTGATGAATGCGGTTTTGCCTTGAAGCTGAGTCATGGCGAGTTCCAGATCCAATGAATGAGAGGACTTTCGCCGACACTGGGGGGAATTTCAATCCGGAGACACCGCGGGACGCGGCGAGGAAATCAGCGAATGACTTCGAGGTGGACCTTGCTTCGACCATCGCGCACAAACCCGAGCTCTCGCGCAGCGCGCTTGCTCACGTCGATGAGCGTTTTATTGTGGCGACGCATGCGGTCATTGACGCGAACAATTACAGATCGGCCATTTTCCAGATTGGTCACTTTGACCTTGGTGCCAAACGGCAGTGAGTTGTGGGCAGCGGTCAGAAGATCCTGGTCGAAGGTCTCACTGTTCGCCGTAGCGCGACCTTCAAAGCGATCCGCATAATAGGTTGCTGTTCCGGTAGCGGCCCAGGCAGCGCCGCAGCACAGACCGAACAAAGCCGTTAGCAGGACGGTCGCACGCCGGATCACTGCAGGATGCCCCTTCTCTCTTGTATGCAGGGTTTTCGTTCAAAGCACTGCATACGTGTTTTTTTCACTACCCGAATTCTGGTCTTCGCGGGTTCTTCGACCTGCTCTCGACACCAAGTGTGTCCTTCGAGAGGGAGTATCCCCAAGCCCCTCCACTCGAACAACCCTGGATCTGTTGCAGAGTGTGTCGATTGCCTGAAAAAGTGTGCGCGCTGTCAAGGAACTGGCATCTACCGTTCCGACCTGTCAGACAACCGGACAATTGCTGTTCGATCAGCGATTTGCCGAAGCGTGGTTTACCCGAGATGTGTGCGGAGTAAGCTTCTTCGGTCCTGGACATAATCCATCAGCCTCACAAGCCCCCGACCGTTCCCGAGGAGAACCTATGATTTCCCGCAGGCGATTGCTTTCCAATACCGCCATTGCGAGCGCAGTGGCCACCACCGGCGCGCTCACCAGCGGAACCGGTCACGCCGCCGGAGCGGCACCCTTCGCCCATGGCGTTGCGAGTGGTGATCCGTTGAGTGATCGCATCATTCTCTGGACACGTGTTGATGCGGTCGATCCTGCGAAGCCCGTCCCAGTACGATGGCGCATCGCAGAAGACGAAGCTTTAACCCGCGTCGTCAATGGCGGTGAAGTACAAGCGCTGCCGTGGCGAGACCACTGCGTGAAGATAGATGCCGACGGCCTTCAACCCGGTCGGACGTGGTACTTCCAGTTTGAAGCGGAAGGCATCAAGAGCCCCGTGGGTCGAACCAGGACATTACCAGTCGGAGACGTTACGTCGCTGAAGTTCGCGGTGGCCTCCTGCTCAAACTACCCCTTTGGTTTTTTCAACGCGTACGCAGGTATCGCCAAACGAGATGACCTCGATGCGGTGCTGCATCTCGGCGACTACCTCTACGAATACGCGCCTGGCGAATACGGTCAAGGCAGCGAACTCGGGCGTGTCCACTCGCCCGCGAAAGAAATCGTTAGCCTCGACGACTATCGAGAACGGCACGCGCAGTACAAACGTGATCCGGATCTACAGAAAGCGCATCGCCGCCATCCATGGATCACGGTGTGGGACGATCACGAAAGCACCAACAATTCCTGGCGCGATGGGGCTCAGAACCACAACCCTGACAAAGGAGAGGGCAGCTGGCTGGATCGCCGCCATTCGGCAGAACGTGCCTATTTCGAGTGGATGCCGATTCGTGAACAACTGGGCGCACGGGGTTCGTGGACGTATCGCAGTTTTCGTTACGGCAACCTTTGTGATCTCATCATGCTCGATACACGCCTGCATGGTCGCAGCGAACAGATTGCGGATCGCAAAGATAAAGCGGCGATTGAAGCAACGGGTCGAAGCCTGCTGGGCGCCGATCAAAAAGCCTGGCTCACAGAAGAACTCACCGGGTCCAAACAAGCCGGCACTCAATGGCGCGTACTCGGGCAGCAGTGCATGTTTGGTCAGCTCGTGGATGCGGAGCGCTTCATCCTCAACACGGACCAGTGGGATGGTTATCCCCATGATCGCAGCGCGGTGCTCAATCAACTCAAAACGGAGGGCATCAACAACACCGTCATCCTGACAGGTGATATCCACACCGCCTGGGCGATGGACATCACGCCTGATCCGTTCAAAGACTATGACCCGAAGACTGGCGCGGGATCTCTGGCCGTTGAACTGGTGACGACGGCAGTCACCTCCCCTGCACCGTTTGGCGCCGGTGAGGAAGCCGAGAAGCGCGAAAAAACCACGCTGGATGCCTTACCGCATCTGCACTGGGTGGATTTCCAGAGTCGGGGTTATCTAACCGTCAGTCTCAGCGGCGAACGGGCGCTGGCTGAGTGGTGGGCGGTGTCGACCCTCACCGAGAGAAGTGTCGCCGAAAAACGCGTCCACGCCATGCAGACACTGAACGGCAAGAATCACCTGGAGAACGTCTGATGGCGGGGAAATTTCCTGCACCGAAACGAATCAAGACCAACGGCATCACCCTCGAAGTGCATGAGGCGGGTCCGCGTGATGGTCAGCCCATCGTACTCTGCCATGGCTTTCCAGAGCTCGCCTATTCCTGGCGACATCAGGTTCAAGCGCTCGCGGATGCAGGCTATTTCGTCATCGCGCCGGATCAACGCGGTTATGCCGATAGTGACAAACCTGCCGACGTGGTCGCGTATGACATTCATCACCTGACTGCTGATCTCACCGGTTTGCTCGATCACTACGGAATCGACAAGGCGGTGTTCTGTGGGCACGACTGGGGTGGACTCGTCGTGTGGCAGGTTCCGCTCCTTCACCCCACACGGGTTGCTGGGATCATCGGCGTAGGCGTGCCTTTCCTGCCGCGCGCGCCCGAAGACCCCATCGTTACTTTCCGGCGGATGTGGGGCGATCGGATGTACATCGTCAACTTCCAGGATTCCCAAGAGGCAGACCAGGTATTCGCGGTAGATCCGGCAAGAGTCTTTAGCGTGCTCATGCGCAAGAGCAGCTTTGCGCTGGCTGACTTCAACAAGCTGCCCCACGAAGAGCGTGTCGCAGACCTGATCCGTCGTGTCAAAGCTGGGCCAGATGATGGTGAACTGCTCATCTCGGAAGAGGAGCTCGATGTGTACGCAAGCACTTATGCGGCATCAGGCTTTACTGGGCCGATTAACTGGTACCGCAACTGGAGTCGAAACTGGTCAACCACCGCTCATGTTGAACAGCGAATACGTGCCCCGTCGCTCTTCATCAAAGCAGGCAATGACCTCGCCACCGCAGCCATTCCACACATCGAAAAGTTGATGGAAGGTCTGGTGGACGACATTGAAGTACGGGAAGTACCGGCAGCCGGACACTGGATCCAGCAGGAATATCCCGGCGAAGTGAATGCCTTCCTGCTGGATTGGCTCAGGCGACGCTTCGCCTAAGCCTCTGCTACACCGGCGTTCGACCGGCACTCAACGGGCGATGGCCTGATCACCCCTGCGTACATTCACCGGAATTGCGCTCATCACCGGCATCCCGGTTCTCGGATCGTAATCTTCGTCCACTGAAGTCAGTCGTCCGGTATTCGAGCCGATGCTGAAAAGCTTGTGATCTTCCGTCGGTGCATCGCCAAAGGCATGGGCCATGGAAATCACACCCGGTCGAATATCGTCCGCCTCTTCAACCACGCCTAGAATTTTCGCTCGTGAGGAGGCGATCTCGACCACATCGCCCGCGTGCAGCCCTAAGGTCTCCATGTCGCTCGGGTTCATGTAGGCTGGGTTGTAACGACCATTCTTCATGAGCTTCGGGATATCACGCCCCGATGAGTTGTAGACATCATTCAGCCGTCGGCTGACGAGACGATGGGTAAACGTGAAGGACCCCGCATAACCCGCATGACCGGTAAGGGTTTCACCTCGCACCGTGCGGAGTTCTTCGAGCATCAGTGCATTGCCGATGTCGAGGCGTTCATCACAACCCCCCTCCTTTGGCAACACCACGATTGAAGGGTCACTGAAGATATGACCGTGCGGGTATTTTTTCACCTCCGACAGCGGGATACGTGATCCCGCCGTAAGAATGTCGAACAGCTCGTCGGTCGTGTAGTCATGGTTCATATCGAGCGCCTGGCCGTTCAGCCGGAGCACCAGGCCCATCCGCCTCGCCAATCCGAAGAATACCTCCCACTCTTCCAGCAAATCAGAGTTCGACGGGGAATCTATCAGTGCGGGCTGATACATCGCATAAGGTTCTGGGTATCCCGTCGACATCCCGTAAAACCAGACGCCTTCATTGGGCATGGACATTGCTGGCGTCTCGAGGCCGAGTTTTGGTGGAATCACGTAGTGGCTCATTTTTGCCGTCGCCGACATCTTGATGTCGAGACACACCGAAAGTTCGAGGTGTTTAAGTGCGTCATAAGTCTTGAGCTGATCCGGCCAGGCCACGAGCGGATTACCACCGACGCTCAAAAGCGCCTTCACCTGACCTTCACCCCCCAGAAGAATCTCGTCAGCCAAAGCGGCAGCGGAGAGCCCACCGGCATTCTCGCCAAGATTTCGTACACGTAGCTTCGTGCCATAACCAAACGCGGGTGGCTTGGGCTCTGCCTGCGCACGACCAAGTCGTGTTGGCAGGAGCGCAAACGGATTCGGCATAGGCTCACCGGCGCGAACCCAGCGACCACAGAGGGTGTTGATCACAAGAACCAGGTACTCGGTGAGTGTTCCGCGCGGCGCCATGTTGGGTCCGGTGCCCGCTGTGACCATGCCGCGTTTGCCGGTCGCAAAAAGGCGAGCGGCGTCCATCAGCTTGTCAGCGGGTACCTCCGCACGCCTTGCCACATACTCCGGCGTAAACGCCGCAACCACCGCTTTCAGATCTTCAAATCCCGAAGATTCCGCATCCACGAACGCCCTGTCGTACCAGCCCTCACGAATAATCAAATGCGTGATGCCGGCTAGAATCGTCGGGTCTTCACCGGGCTTACATTGCAGATGTACAGCCGCCTTACGCGCACACTCGGTGAGACGTGGATCGATCACCACCATTTGCATGCCACGCTGGAGTGCATCATGCAATCTCTTACCTGGGTTGTACTGCGGGATACCACCCCACTTCGAAACCACCGGATTGGCTCCGACCAACATCCACACGTCGGATTCCGCGAAGGGTTGTGGACCGGCATGCCAGCGTCCATGAAATGCGAGCGCCATGGGCTTTCCAGGTTGGTCGATAGAGCCCGATGTGAAACTCATCGGCGAATCGATGGCTTGCATAAACGCTCTCGCCATCGCTGCACCAGCAGGATAAGGAAACGAATAAGTACCGGTATAGAGCGCTACAGATCGAGGTCCATAGTCGCGAATCAGCTGCGAGAGTTTGTTTGCGATCTCATCGAGCGCGGCTTCTGAAGCTATGGATTTGTGCCTCCCACCGACTTTTTTCTGTGGTTCAAGCAGTCGTTCTGGATGCAGATGTTGTTCAGGGAGTTGGCGCCCCTTGATGCAGGTGTAACCGTGATACATCGGATTCTGGATATCACCCAGAACTTTCACTGGACGACCGCCTTCAAATGTCACGTTAACGCCACAAAACGCATGACAGAAACGGCAGATCGCGGTTTTGACCTCAGCCATGTCTCCTCCACTCCTCAACAAAACCAAGTTCCTTATCCGGAAACTACGCTCGCCCCATCAAACGAGCAAGCACGTGCCTGCCGCTCTGAATCATCCCCGAGCTTCGACCAGTTCAACCATGATGCCGAGGGTGGACGACGTATCGATGTAGTTGAAGCGGGTACCTCGATAGGTGCCCCAAAACGCGGACGCAAATCCTTTCGCGTGATACGCAGCCAAGTCCAGGTCGTAGTTCGAGCTGCGCACCGCTACGTGATGCAAACCTTCTTTGCCTTTCGGAAAGAGGTCCCGATAACACGAAGGGGCGTCGTCGTGTTGCCCGATGAACTCGATGTTCAAAGTCGCCGTTTGTACCACGGCGACGGAAAAATCGACGGTCGTGGGGGAGCCACGATAGCGCCCGCCCTCAACTTGCACGTGCCGGATGTACTGAAAACCATCCAACCCGGTCGTCTGCTGCCAACGCCTCACCGCCGCTTCCAAGTCGTCCACCACATAGCCGGTTTGGTAAATGTCGAGTGGCAACATCTGCGCGTCCTCTAGAACAGCTTCAGGATAAAACCGATCAACGAACCGAGTACAAAGATGTAGATCGACGGCATGCTGATGTAGAGCGGGATGCGTCGCGCATCGGAAGACTTGTAATAGCCAAGTGCATAGAAGAATCGGCCGATGGGCCAGATGATGCCAATAACCGCCGCCCAAACGGGACTCACGGCTATGGAAAACAGCCAAAGCCCCGGTAGGAACAAGACGATGTGTTCGAGGGTGTTCTGATGAGCCCGGACGTAGCGCAGATACTCCTCAGGACCATCGTGGGAAGGTGCGGGTACGTTGAAGCGAAGTCGCGCCATGCCAGACTTAAACAGCGTGAAGTAGTACACCAGCAGCGCGAGGCTGCTGACGATGCCGGGCCAGATCCAGTCGGTCAACTCATTCCCCTCTGTTTGTTCGTTGGTTCCGGTTGCGGGTTTTCACCCTAACCTCTCAAACCCGCCAGCCTGTCAATCTCCCGCCAGAACCCGGCCATCGTGTCCTCAACAATCGCCTGCACCGGCTTCACTTCGTGGATCAACGCCGAACTCTGCCCGGCAGATCCCGCGGTGTTGTCCACGTCACCGCCGATATAGAGCGCATCAATCACACTGGACACTCGCCCTTGGGTTTCAACCCCATCGGCCATCGCTTCCGATGCCTTGGTCCGCAACACGCGCATCTTCGCACGTGGTGGCCGCGGCAACATGACCGTGCCATCCACTCCGGCGGCAACGATTGCGGCCTTATAGTTCGGGTGCACGGGGCTTTCTTCAGACGATACAAATCGTGTCCCCATCGCCACAGCTTCAGCACCTAGTGCCATCGCTGCAGCCATACCTCGCCCATCCACAATGCCTCCAGCGGCGACAATGGGAAGGTTCACTCGCTCCCGCACTGCCTGCAGCAGAACAAAACTGTTCACCTCTTCGGCATTGCGAATGCCACCACTCTCGGCCCCTTCCACAATCAGCCCATCTACACCGGCATCTTCCGCCTTGAGTGCTCCTTCGAGTGAAGGCACTGCGTGATAGACGATGATGCCTGCTTGTTTCAGGCGTTCGACATGGCGGCGGGGATTACCTGCGGATGTGGTGACGAACCTGACTTTCTGTTCAACCAGGAAATCGAGGATGAGGGCTTCCATGGCTTCGTTCGAACGCAAAAACATGATCGGAAGGTTGATGCCGAAGGGTGCGTCCGTCGCAGCCTTGATGGCTGTAAATTCCCGGCGTGTCACCTCGATATCGACACTCGACGTTTCCATCATGCCGAGAGCACCTGCCTTCGACACTGCACTCGCCAGTTTCGCGCGGGCAATCCAGGTCATCGGTGCCTGAATGATGGGGTAACGAGCACCGGCATGTTGCAGGAAGCGGTTACCCGGAAAGGCCTTGGTCATATCGTCCTCGTGGTCCAGAAAAATCAGCCGCTCTCCGAGTGGACCTGCCGTACACCCCGCCTGTCAAGCCGGCAATCAGTCAATGGCAGACCGAAACAGCCCCAGCACGTGATTCCAACCCGCGTCATACCCTTCACGCCGGGCACCGGCTTCTTCGCCCCGCTGCTCCCAACCATCGTGGATGAGGCTCACGCGGCAACGCCCGTCCTCAAGCGCGATGAAGTTCACGGCGAGCCACGTCGCCTGATCACTGGATTGGCCTGGGTGCCACGTCATCACGAGGTGCGCAGGAGGATTCCACTCGAGCAACGTCCCCCACGGTGCGCGCTCCCCTTTTGCACTCACCTCTTCGACTAAGCCACCGACACGTGGATCGAACACCACACGCGCCTCGGCTTCACCGAAGCAGGAGTGCGAAAGCAGCGGCCACCAGCGATCGAGCTCAGTCGTAAAGACTTCAAGGCACGATGAACGGAGCAGCGGAGTTCGATCTCTTTGTTTACGGGCGGCAATATTGATGTGCTCACGATCGATCGCTCCGAGACCGCGCCGGTAATTTGGTCTTTTTCTTCCCACTCGACGTCGTGGTGTTTTCCGCAACCATCGCAAAGCGTTTGAGTGCCACACCCCAGAGGTCATCGAGAAACCCACGCACTTCTACAAGCCCGGCTTCGCGCAGCGCGTAAATATTGCGAGTGCCTTCACGCCGGCTTTCGACGAGTCCGGCGATTTCAAGAATTTTTAGGTGTTTGGAGATCGCCGGTCGTGACACCGGCATACGATCCGCAATTTCACCGACCGCCAACGGATCACGCGCCAGCAGCCGAACAATGTCCTGCCGCATTGGATCGCCAAGTGCACCCAAGGCTACGTTGGAAGGACCAGGCACCATATTTCCTCCTGCATGCTTGAGAACGCCTTCGGTAACCTATCGATTACCGTAACCTAATGGTAACGGTAACCATACGGTTACCTTATGACAAGCCCAAACACTTGCGACGGGATCATCAAACGATCAAATTGCCCATCCATTTCCGAGACCGTATAGCTCGATGAATTCGCCTTCTCCCTCGGCCACACGACCATTGGCAGGGATCATCCTCGCATTCGCCGCGATCTATCTCGTTTGGGGAACCACGTACCTCGGCATCGCCTATACGTTACAGACCTTGCCACCTTTTCGTTCAGGCGCAATCCGCTTTATCGCCGCCGGTGCGCTGATGTCGATCTGGGTACTGCTCAAGTCGCCCAGAGACTTTCAGTCCGTACCGCTCATCACGGCCTGCATTGCAGGTGTATTGCTCTCCGGCATTGGCAACGGACTCGTCGTGTTCGCGCAGCAGGAAGTTCCCTCAGGCGTAGCCGCTCTGGTCGTCAGTTCCATTCCGGGCTTTGTGCTTCTTTTTGATTCGCTTTTCTTTTCCAAAACGCGACCAGCATTCACGCGCGTCATTGGTGTGTTGATCGCGATTGTGGGAGTGGCTTTGCTGTCATCGGATATCGGTCGGATGAGCGGGAACGCAGAGCCTCTGCATGTGGCTTCCTTGCTCGCCGCGGCAATTGGATGGAGCTTTGGAACGTTGATTCAACAAAGAGCCGTCACCGTCAACACGCTCGTCGCATTCACTGCTGTGCAGATGTTGGCGGGCGGTGTGTTCCAGCTACTTGCTTCCGGCGCAACAGGTGAATGGCAGACCTTTGATGTCGCAACGGTCTCGGTGACGTCGTGGCTCGCCGTGAGCTACCTGGTGATTCTCGGCAGTATCCTCGCCTTCAACTGTTATCTGTGGCTGCTCACGCAAGTGTCAGCGCCGGCAGCCACCACTTATGCGTTAGTGAATCCTGTGATCGCGTTGGTGCTAGGGTCATGGCTGCTGGATGAACGGATCACGGGCACGGCGATGTTTGCCGCAGGACTTGTGCTCTTCGGAGTCACCTTGGTGCTCTTTCACGGCGCAGCAGCGTCGATGCGTAAATCAACCTCGGTGAAATGAACCGAGGATCAGGCGACTGATCGTCCTCGTCGCCAAGCGCGAAAGCCTTCGATCATCAAAGGCAGCAAAGAGATGAAAATGATGCCAAGCACCACCAACTCGAAGTTAGCTTTCACGATGGGGATGTTGCCAAACAGATAACCAGCGCCGGCACAGATACTCACCCACGTCACAGCTGCGGTGACGTTAAAAAACGCGAATGACCGGTAAGGCATCGCGGACCCACCGGCAACAAACGGCACGAAGGTGCGCACGATAGGCACGAACTGTGCGAGAACGACGGCCTTGCCACCGTGTTTCACAAAGAACTGATGTGCTTTTTGCACGTGTTCGGTCTTGATCCAACGCTTGAGGCCGGTTTTTTGCTCGGGCTGTTCTTCGAGGAAGAGATGGGCGAAACGCCTGCCAACGGCGTAGTTTACAGTGTCTCCAGCGATAGCCGCGACCATCAACAGAGGCATGAGGATTTCAATCTCCAGCGCCCCTGTCGCCGCAATCGCGCCGGCTGCAAACAGCAAGGAATCACCGGGAAGAAACGGAAAAATCACCAATCCCGTTTCTGAAAAGATGATCGCAAAGAGGATGGCGTAAACGATCACCCCATACGTGGCAATCCACGTCATGAGGTGTTCGTCGATGTTGAGGATGATATCGATGAGTTCGAGCATAGGATGGGGATTCTACACAGGTGCAGCACTGCAGGGTGGGAGCTAAATCTCTCTCCAAGGCGCTGCTTTGGGTTCTTGAGGACTCGTTGAACCGCTCAGAAGAAGACGTTGAAGAGCGTCCGAGCTGGGCCGGCGGGAACCAGTCCGAGTCGTGACTGCAAACTGCCTTTTTGCATTGTCCTAACGTGGGGGAGCCGATTTCAGGGTGATTGCGCCATGCTCGCGATGGCCACGTGAAGAGATTGACGAGCACCCACTCATGATCGCAATCCCGCAAGTGGCGGTACATCGACGACTGAACACTCGACTACATGCCACAACGATAAGCCCTCGTCAGCGGCATGGATAGCCTTGCGCAATGAGACCAAATGTCTCTAGCGTGCGCGCCCTAACAAAAGCAAACCTCAGGACCACGCCATGCATGCTGACGAGTTACTGCATCTTGATACGCGCATCGCAAAACTTGTCGCAACCGAATTCAACCTCATGGGTCCCGGAAACGGCGTCGCGGTCGTTCATGAAGGTCACGTGCTGCATTGCCAAGGTTATGGACTGGCCAACATCGAGTGGGGAGTACCCGTTACGCTACACACGCTGTTTCGAATCGGTTCGCTCACCAAACAGTTCACTACGGTGTGCATCCTCATGCTTGTTGATCAAGGTCTATTCGACGTCGATGCACCCATCACCACGTACTTACCCGATTATCCCAATGCGCACCACAAGATCAGTGTTCGTCATCTTCTGAATCATACCGCCGGGATAGGAAACCACAGTGCAAGTCCAACCGCGGCTCATGACTTTCGTCAGGACATATCGCTTGAAGCACTCGTAGAGCGCATCGCGCACATCCCTGTGGAGTTCGAACCGGGTGCTCGAATGCATACTCCAACTCCGGCTACGTTCTCCTGGGCGCGATCATCGAGCGAGTCTCAGGAAAGCGGTATCAAGAGTTCGTTACCAAGAGAATCTTCGAACCTCTCGGTATGTCTGACTCCTGTTACTCGTCTGATCTTCCGGTTCGCCCTAGGCGCGCCGCCAGCTACTTTCCCGGGCGTGAGGATAAATTCCTAAACTCACCTTATCTCAGCATGTCTTGGTATCACGCCGCGGGCGCTCTGGGTTCGACACTCCCTGACCTTATTCGTTGGGATCGAGCGTCGCGCGACAAGACACTGATCAGCTCATCTACCAGTGCAATGATGCACGCGCCAGCCCGCCTCAATGACGGCACCATCTATCCCTACGGCATGGGTATCGGCCTCGGCGAATATCACGGGATTCGATGCACGCACCACGCCGGAGGTGTTGGCGGCTTTGTGTCGCAAATGCGTTGTCTTTACGACCCGGAGATCACGATTATCGTGTTGGCAAATCTGCGCACAACGCCATTCGACAAACTGACGCGTGCGATCGCGCGAATGGTGCCGGCTCTTGCAGAACAGATTTCCGAACCGGCACCACCACCGAAGTCGACGCTGACAGCGGACCTAAACGAGTGCCTCGGAACGTTTCGACATGAAGGGGGTGCAATCCTGAATGTGCGACGCCATGACAATTCGGTCGCGGTCGAGTGGCCAGGCATGCCAGTCCGCCAGCTCGTAGCAAGTTCCACTAACTCCTTCTACGAACACGATGATTCTGAAGTTCTTTGGACTTTCAGCGACCATCGAGCTGGGTCTTGGCACCGCCTCACGCACCACGTGCCAAGTTGGCCAAGCCTGACGTATCAGCGTGGCTAGGGGTCTGCGCGGCAGAAGGCAGCAGGGCGAGGCGAGTGTCAATTCGAGTACGATTTTTCGTTTGCTTGAGGAGCATAGTGGGGGCTACGGGACGAGAGCGAACGGAAAATCGGGCCGAAGTGGCACCGCCACAGCCCATTGATCTTCTGCCGCGCAGACTCCTAACCCCGTGATCTTCTCGTTAACAAGACGTTCGGGGCTGTTTGCTCAAGCAACACGCTCTCATTGCAGCTGCTGAACCCTTCAACTCAACACTCCAGCTCCAAATAACCGATCAATCTCCGCCGCCTCAACCCCGGCCTCCACAAACACCTCCCGCGTGTGTTGTCCTGCATCTGGCGCAGGTCCACGCACTTCGATGTCCGCATCCCGGATATGGAACGGCGCAGAGATGATCTCCATCGCCCCTGCCCGTTCGTGCACCACATAACTAAACGCATCGCGTTCTCGCAGCGCCGGGTCTTCACATACTTCGGGTAACGTAGCCACAGGCTCCCAGATGAGGGCTGCACCATCGAGCTTGTCGCGCCAATAAGCTAAGTCATGGGCCGCAAACATCGCCGCTACTTCCGGAACAATCGAAGCGTTGTTGGTCATCAATCCCGTCAGCGTTGAGAAGCGTTCATCAGTGACCCACTCCGGCTTCCCGACCATGTTGCAGAATTTCGGCCAGTATGGCATTGCTGAAGGCATGACAAGAAGTACGATTCGATCATCACTGGTGCGATACCAGTTCCAGATCGGGTTTGGCGGCAATTTCTGACTGGTCTTCTCCGACTGCACACGTGTTGACAAAGCAATACACACATCCGATGCAAGTGACCAGATGCCCGTGCGTTGCAGTGTCACCTCCACGTACTGCCCCTCACCCGTTTTGTCACGAACCCGCATGGCGGCGAGAATCGACGCCAACAAATTGAGCGCCGTGGTTCGATCACCATAACCACCCCGCGAGATCAACGGCCCCTCATCTCGATCTCCAAAAATCGACATCGCCCCTGACCGCGCCCAAAACGCGGTCTGGTCAAACGCCTGACGGTGGCTATCCGGTCCCTTGGTGCCATAGCCCGATAACACCGCATAAACCGCGTCGGGTCGCACCGCATGAATGTCACTGTCGGTGAGCCCATACCGCTCTAGCCGCTCCCAGGTGAGATTGGTGATAAACACGTCCGCATCTGCGGCGAGTTTACGTACCAGCGTCTGCCCGTCTTTCGAGTCAAGGTTGACGCAGATGCCTCGTTTGCCACGATTGTCGAATTGATGCGCCGGATGCACTTCGTCAGGACCGAGCAAGGCCGAGTACATCTTCCGATACGCATCCCCGCCCGGCGGTTCAACCTTGATGACCTCCGCACCCATGTCCGACATCAGCGCCGCACAACTCGGCGCGGCTAGCCAGCTCGCAACTTCAAGAACCTTCACTCCTTCAAGTGGCGCAGTCATTCATTCACTCCAATACTCAACTGATGTTTTTTTATTTCGCGGGTAATCGTCGTGTGCCCGGCATGATCTCGAATTGCGGATCGAAGTTGACCAGCACACTCGCGAGCTGCATCAACACGCCCACGTTACCGTCCACCTTCGCCACTCCCTTCTGCACCTGCTCGGCAAGCGTGGTCTGGCCCATGATGACGTTTTCGAGATCGGTGCGATTGATGGTCATCGTCGCATCGGGCCTGGGCGACTGATAACCCGGCAACGACGTCAACGTCCCACCACTCATCTCGACGACAAATTTCTCAGCGTTGTCAGGCGTTAGGAAGTTGAGGGTGAATTTGAGCGCATCGGCCTTGTTCGAATCGACCCGAATCGCCACCCCTTCCCAGAATTGCTGAGTCGTGAGCCCCCTCATCAGATCAGAGGCAAGCCGAACAGAACCACCGGAGGCTACGTAACCGTTGCGTAACTCCATTGCCGCAACGAGGTGCACGTTACGCATGCTGGTGCTTTCGTATTGATAACCCAGCTGCTCAAACACATCGGCTAGCTGATCCTTCGCTCCTTGGTTAGACGGTTCCGCGTAAACCAGCTTGTTGAGTATTTCAGCGGCGTGACGATAACGACCTTCCGCTTCGAGAGACCTCGCTCGCTCCTGAATCACGGCAGCACCACCCATCATCTCCACGTAAAGCGGTGCAGACTCTTCCGGCGACAACGGCGCGAGGGTCGCGGGATTACCATCCCAATAACCCAGATAACGGTTCAATACGCCGCGAGAATTGTGAAACTCGGAGCCGTGGTACTGATGCGCCGCCCAACGTTGTCGAAGAGACTCAGGCACCCGATAACGGTTGTGAATCTGTTTGATCGTCACACCCTGGTTGGCGAGGTGAAGCACCTGGTTGTTGAGGTTCGCGTAGGCGTCGCGCTGGGTGCGCATCACATCCTGGATGCGTGCATTGCCCCATCGTGGCCAATTGTGGGACGCGAGCATTACCTCCGCCTCCTGGCCAAATCGATACAGCGCGACGTTGATGTGGTTGGCCCACGCCAGCGCATCTCGGATCAACGTACCCCGCAGCGTATAGATGTTGTGTATGGTTCCGGTCACGTTTTCTGCTGCCCAAAAAGCCTTGTGCTGCGGAATCCAGGTGTTCATTTCCGCTGGCGCTTCAGTGCCCGGTGTGTTTTGAAACACCAGCTTCACGCCATCAACGACAAGTTCTTCGAAGTCCTTCGAGATCTCACGGGTCGGCGCGATGAGACTGGCGGCAGCACCTTGACCCGATTTACCGATGGCAGAGTCCACATAACCAAACGGACTCGACGGCAAAGCACTCGCATACTGATATTGAGCGCGTCGCAACATCGCCGTGCCGGCATAAACGTTTTCAGCCACCGCATGATCCAGGAATCCCGCCGGTGCGATGATCTGCACCTTGCCCGCTTTCACATCGGCCTCATCAACAACCCCACGGATGCCCCCGAAGTGGTCGATGTGCGAGTGTGAATACACCACCGCCACGACGGGTCTCTTGCCGAGGTGTTGATCGGCAAGCGCCATCGCCGCTCGCGTGGCATCGGCATTGGTCATCACATCAAAAACGATCCAGCCCGTATCCCCTTTCACCAGCGTGAGGTTGGCGAGATCAAATCCGCGCAGTTGCCAGATGGCACCCGGCACCACTTCAAAGAGACCACGCTTCGCGTTCAAGAGCGCCTGCCGCTGTAGAGAAGGATGCAGGCTGTCGTGATCGCCATCCGCCAGAAACTCAAAGCGCGTCATATCCGCAAATACCTGACCTGCAGCGCCTTTCACGGCCGCGTCGGCCACATCCCCCACGAAGCCGCGATCGCGCTCTTCGAAGTCTCTTCGATCATCGAAGGGTAACGATTTACGCAGCTTCGCCTGCAGCGCCTTTGTGTGTTCACTCGGCGCCTTACCTTTGGGGTCAAAGTGCTCGGCAGCCTGCACTGGCAGGACAACCAACGAGGTGCATACACACAAAATCCTGAACGCTGATCGAATCACGTCGTTGCCCCCTGTTCCGTCCACAGCGGTGATGAGGCCTTCATCACCCGATCCATCTTGATCATCGTCACGCGCGGCTCCAGGGTCCGCGCGTCCATGAGTACGGATTCCATCCAGAAGATTTCAGTCTTGGGGCTGTCACCTATCGCCAGTGCTCTCCCCTTCAGCAGATAGTCAGTGCCGGTGACGGGTTGTCCGACGTGATACGCAATCTCGATCGCACCAAACAAGCCCACAAACGATCCACGTGTAAGGGCGATGAATCGTTCCACATCACGCATCGCGTGCACGAGCGTCGACAGCGGTGGCACTCGTCCTGAGGATTGTCCTGGCTGCCCAAACATCGCCATCGGTTCAGTAATCACCCGAAGTTGCCGGTCAATGCCTTCCGGAGGAATTCGCACGGTGTAGGGCTCACAGTACTCGCCAACCTTCACATCTGCCAGTACCCGGATATCTGTCGCCGGGCGAACTTCCTTGAGTTTTTGTCTCAGCATCGAATCAGCATCAGCGCCCGTGGTGGCGGTCCCGTCCATCACCAACGTCCCTGCCTCATCAAACATCGCCACGTGCATGTGCTGACCCTGTGATGTCAGTCGCGGCGCTGTGGCCGCACATCGTACCGGATCACCATCAGTGGTTGCTGCGCGGAAGTACAACGACAACGTCCCATCTTCAAGCCAGCGTGGTCCGACGTGTTCGATGAGAAACGGCGGGAACTGCTCCATATGTATGGAGCCCGCGACGGTGCCACCGGAAAAACCGAGCGCCTGCGCGGTCGCATCATCGTGAATGCCACCCTTCTCGTGCGCAGACGTGTTACGAGGCCTGCGCCAAGGTCCCTGAAGCGAATAGTCAGCCATGGAAATTCTCCTGCTTCACAAGCCAAGTACCTGTTCCGCTATGATGTTGCGTTGCACTTCGTCCGATCCACCGGCGATGCTCGCGGATCGCGCGATCAGGTATTGCTGCATTTCATCCTGACACCACGCGGGGGCAATTCGATCCGTTGGCGGTTCCTGGTCCTCCATCGGATACGGCAATCCCAACCAGCCCGATGCCTCGACCAGAAGCTCGGTCATCCGCTGCACGATCCACGTGCCTTTGAGTTTGAGAAGCGATGACTGCACACCAGGCGCTTGCCCTTCTGCAGTTTCGGCAAGGGTTCGAAGTTCCGTGGTTTCGAGGGCACTAAGCTCAACGTCGATCACACTCAGTTTGCGCGTGAACGACGGATCGTCGAGCGGCGCGTGACCTTGTCGCGAAACAATCGCTTCTCGCAGCACCCGCAGTTTGCGTCGCGACTCCGCCACAAAGGCGAGCCCCGTGCGCTCGTGGGTGAGCAACCCCTTCGCGACGGTCCAACCCTGCCCGTCTTCTCCGATTCGGTCATGCATGGGAACGATTACATCGTCGAGCGTCACACCGTTTAATGAGTGTCGACCATCGATGCCGATGATGGGGGTAACACTAATGCCCGGGTCTCGCATGTCGATAAGCAGAAAGGTGATACCCGCCTGTTTCTTTCCCGAAGAGGATGTGCGGGTCAGGCAGAACATCCGGTCGGCCTTGTGGGCATCGGAGGTCCAGATTTTCTGGCCGTTGATCCGATAGTGGTCACCCTCGCGAACCGCGGATGTTTTCAGGCTCGCAAGGTCGGAACCAGCACCTGGTTCGGAGTAGCCCTGGCACCACGCCAGCGAGCCGTCGAGGATGCTCGGCAGATATCGCGCTTGCTGATCTGCCGTACCAAATCCACACAGAATCGGACCGATCATGTGAATACCCATGCCGCCGATGTCGGGTGGCAACGCGGCCTCACCACACGCACGCTCCCACAGGTATTTCTGTACCGCGGTCCAGCCCGTGCCGCCGTTGGATCGCGGCCACTTGTAAGCCTGCCAACCGGCACCAATGAGTGCGGCTTTCCACGCCTCAAGGAGCGCCGCATCCGGCGTCGCTGAGCTTTCTCCCGGCGCACGGAACCGCGCGACGAACGCTTGAACGTTCGCACGAAACAACACCTCCTCGGTGGACAGGCTGAGCTGCATATTACTCCCCCTCTTTTCCGGGTGCTCCCTGCGTGGCCGTGGCACGTCAAGCCATGACTCCCTTTTCATCGCTTCGCCTCGCACACCCTTTTTTTCACTTTGCGTGTGAGGGATGGGTGCAGTACAAGGTCCACATGGAACCTTTCTTTCTCGCCTTTGGAACACCGTTGATCGAAGCCGCGACCCGTGGTCCGATCATCACCCCCAACGAAAGACTGGCCAGCGAAATCAGCCGTTTTCTGGAGAGAGAACCGGCATTCAGCGGCCGGCCGCTGATCTGTGTCAGTTGGCGAAGTTGGCTCACACGGCTCTATACCCAGCACAACCGACGCCGTGATCATCCACGGTTGTTAACGTCCGCTGGCCTTTCACTGTGTATTGCTGAATTGCCTGACGCGAGTTCCGAAAGCCAATCCACGCTCATCGAAGAAGCCTGGACAATTTGTCACCACTTTGATGTCCGTCCAACGTCACACTCGACCGCAGGCGAACAGTTTCAGCGCTGGTATCAATCGCTCCATGACCAGCTTGCAGCCACACGTTGTATCTCAGCTGCTGAACTTGAACAGCAGTTGCAGCGACTGGCGGCGCCAGCTGAGCACGTCACGCTGGTGGGATTTGATGACCTGAACCCCGCACAACACAGGCTGCTGCAACAGTGGCAGGCACTAGGCGTGCGGTGCGAACGACTGGACACACCACGCATTACGCCGAAACAACTGGTGCGTATCGAACCCGCATTGACCACTGACGAGATTCGTATGGCGGCGGCCTGGGCGAAGGATGTTCTCATCAACACACCCGATGCCACCATCGGAATTCTGGTGCCCGGTCTTGAGTCGCGACGAGATGCCGTCGTTCGACAGTTCACGGCGATCCTTGATCCCCATGCAGGTTCTCGCTCGACGCTGGTGGATGTAGCGGGTGGCACGCCGCTCAACGCGGACGGATTGTGGCGAGATGCTGAGTGTTTGTTGCAAAGCCTAACTCAACCCGTAGCCACACCCTCACTCCTGCGCGTACTGCGCAGCGCCCACTTCACCCTCGACGTAGATGTGCAGCCTGGAGATCTGGCTGCGCTGACGACCCTCGAGGCGATCGCTGCAATCAGTGGCAACAAGACGCTTCAAGCCATGGTGACTGCTGCTCAACGCGCACGCTCTGAAACGTCGATGTTGTTGCACCTTGAAACCATCGAGCAGCTGCTGGACCTCGCTGGATGGACACTTAGCGGCTTAGGCTCGAGGCGTTTCCAGATTCAACAAGCCACCGCAGGGGCCATTCGAACGCTCGCCGCAGAAGCCACCTGGTTTGAAGCGCCCTGTGAGTTCGATACCACCCTGGAGCGACTGAGCGCATACCTCGGACGAACCGTTCACGCACCCGAACAGCCACCGGCACAGATTCGCATCATGGGTTATCTCGAAACCCCAGGGCTCTCGTTCACTCACCTTTGGGTGACCGGCGCAAGCGAATCCTCACTACCCGCACCTGCACACGCAAATCCGTTGTTGTCCGCAGAAGCCATGCGGCTGGCTGGGGTACGCCGTATGGATGCCACCAGCGAACGCGCCTTCGCCGATCAACTGGTGAGTTTGTGGCGATCACAAGCAGAAAACCTGGTGGTTTCACACGCAGCACTCGAAACCGGTGAACACCTGTCCGGTTCCATGTTGTTGCGGGATCTGCCTTGGTTGGCCCTCGAGTCCTTCTCGTGGTCCAACACACCCGCCCATGCGTGGCTTAACTATGACCGCCCACGAACCGAGGTATGGGAAGACCGGCATGTTCACGTGCTTCCACCGGGTCGTTTATCGGGTGGCACGGGGCTGCTGCGAAACCAGGCGGCGTGCAGCTTCCGTGCGTTTGGTTGTCATCGGCTCAACCTCTCAGAACCCGATCAGCCTCATGCGCTGCTTGATCCGCTCGAACGCGGGACCCTGTTGCACGATGTGCTCGAGTCAATCATGCGGAAGTTTCCATCACGAAATGCCCTCACAGCTGCGACCACCTATGATTTTCAAAACACCATCTTCCGGTCGTTCGCCAAACTGGAGCGTTTCGTCCCAACGTTGTTTCGTGACGCTGAAACCACCCGTCTGCTTGCGCTGCTACAAGAATGGCAACTCCTCGAGCTCAAACGTGAGTCGTTTACCGTCAAAGACGTTGAACACCACGCGGAGCTCCTACTCGGCGACCACCGCCTGAGCCTTAAGCTCGATCGTATCGATGCCACCGCCGCTGGCACAGTTATCATCGACTACAAGTCAGGAGCGCCCGAGTCCTTCAAGGGACTGCTGGAGAAAGGCGCAACGGCGAGTCCTCAGCTTCCCTCCTATGCCTTGACGATGCCAGAAGCTGCTGGCGTTTTTTATCTCAACTTCAAAGGTGAACCCACGGCACGTGGTCTTGGTCATACCGGGATCGGCACGATTGGCTTTGGTCGAACAGATCAAATCGAAGACTGGAGTGGTCAACACGATACCTGGCGTGAGGAGCTCACCGAACTCGTGCACGCCTTTGTCAGTGGTCCGGTACTCGCACTGCCAGCCAATCCAAAAACCTGTGACACCTGCCACATACGCCCCATCTGCCGCATCGATACGGCGGATGATGAAACGGAAGATGCTCTGGGAGAATCATCATGACGACGCGGCAGGACACGTCCCTGCCGGACGAACATGAGCGTCGTGTCGCCGTCGATCCTGAACTCTCCGTGGTCGTTCAGGCGCCAGCAGGCGCCGGGAAAACCACACTTCTGGTGGAACGTTTTTTACGTTTGCTCACGCGAGTGGATCGTCCGGAAGAAATTCTCGCCATCACCTTCACGATCAAAGCCGCAACAGAAATGCGTGAGCGTGTGCTCAAACGCCTCAACGATCCGGAAGACGTTTTGGGTGGGCTCGCGAATCAACGTTCTCATGAACGTGGCTGGGGGCTCGCCGAACATCCTTCACGACTGCATATCCAAACCATCGACAGCTTTGCGCGCACCTTGGCGACACGCTTGCCGCTCACATCCGGTATCAACACGAATGCGGCTATTGCAGAGAATCCCACATATCTTCACCAACGTGCTGCGGCCCGCACCATTCACCGAATCCACGAGAGCCAAGATCAAGGCGACAACACTGCGGTTATTGCATCGCTGCTGCGCTACATCGAGCTCTATGACAATCAGGTCAACGGGGCTACTCACGCACTCGCCGACATGCTGGGTCGGCGTGAGCAGTGGATTGACCCGATTGCACGTGTGATTGGCGCTGGCATGGCAGATCCAGAAGCGCTACGCGACCAATTGGACTCCACACTCGAAACCTTGCGAGAGGACGGCGTGGCCCGACTGCACAAACAGATCGGTTCCGGCGCGATGAGAGAATTTAACGAGATAGCGACGGAACTCTATCCCGACAATCAGTTCTCTGCGGCGTTGACCGCTCGACAGTTCCTCGTTAAGGACCTGAAGTCACTACGCAAGCAGTTCGGCAAGGAAATCGAACACACCTCGGTGCCCACACAGAATCGAATCAAAAGCTTAGGCAAGGAACTCAGGGAACACGAAGCCCACCTGCCCATACTTCAGTTGGCGTTATTACCTGCGGATCCGCTCTCGGCTGAGGAGCTTGACCACCTTTTCGACGTCTGTCTTGCGCTCTTCACAGCCTTGCAAGAGCTGGAAACGGAATTCAAACAGTCTCGCAACATCGACTTCACCGCCATCATGCTCGCCGCCCAGCAGGCGCTTGCGGCTCCCGATGGTCCCACCGACCTCGCCCTCGCCATGGACTATCGGCTCAAACACATCCTCATCGATGAGTTCCAGGACACGTCCACGGCGCAGTTCGAACTTTTCAAACTGCTCGCATCGGGATTTACGCCAGAAGACGGGCGAACCTTTTTCGTCGTAGGCGACCCGATGCAAAGCATCTACGGATTTCGGGATGCGGATGTCGCCCGGTTTTTCGAGCTGCAACACGCCGGACTCGCCGACATCAAACCGACCCCTGTTCGACTGACGACGAACTTTCGCAGTGATGTCCGACTGATCGAATGGGCGAACCAGACCTTTGCGAGAGTGATCGGCTCCGTGGACGAGCCACGTCTCGGCAGGGTGGCATTCGTAAAAGCAGAAGCACGTCGCACAACCGATCGTGCTGCCGTCCGTGTGCAGCAGTTTGCAGCGAAGAGCGATGAACTTGCCGCCATCGTCCGTCACGTACAGACGCTGCTTGCTGTCGAAGACCAAAGTCGTATCGCCATCCTCGTCCAAGCGCGAACGCACCTACCAAAGTTGCTGGCGGCACTTAACGATGCAGGTATCAACTATACCGGACGCGACCTCGAACCGCTTAGCGCGGTGCCCGTCGTGCGCGACATTCTTAACGTGGCAACGATTCTCAGCGATCCAGATGACCGCATCGCCTGGTTCGCGGTCCTTCGTGCACCGTTCGTGGGTTTGTCATTGATCGAGATGGAGGCGCTCGCTGAAGTGGCGAGCCTGGGTGATCACGTCTTGGCGGCGAGTACGCAGCAACCTGCCCTTACGCGCTTGCAGCGCGCATATTCCACCGCCAAACAAAGTCTCTTCGAAGTAACGCCTCGTGAATCCATCGAACAGTTTTTGTTTCACTGCGGAGCCTTTGCCACCTGTGATACTCGCGCTCAGGAGAATGCGCTTCTCTGTTTAGACCGGATTGAGTCGCTCGGTGCCCGTGGCTTCGATATCGATGAAGTGGAACTTTCAATCGAGGGTCTTTTTGCAGCAGCAGGCCCACCGACACGCCTCGAGATTTTGACGGCGCACAAATCCAAGGGACTGGAGTGGGAGCACGTCATACTTCCCTTCCTGGATGCAGGCGGCCGCGCCGACCAGGCCACGCCTGTTCGCTGGCAAGCCATTGATGACGATCAGCTGGTCTTGTCGCTCAAGGAAGGTGCAGCCTCCGAGTGGTTAAAACGCAGAGCCAAAGATAAGTCCGACAATGAGAAAGGTCGATTACTCTATGTCGCCTGCACACGAGCTCGAGACACGTTGAGCATTTCCTGGACATCAACCAAAGAAATGCCTGGCACTCGCAGTTTGGCCGCACGTATCGCGACGGCATGTGAGTACGAACAAATTCCTTTTTCTATGAATGCAGAGGCCCATGCAGAGGAATCAGCTGTGCGGTCACCGCCCACTCTGAGGCGTCTAAATCCCTCGTGGACCTGGGAGCCACCGGCTGACTCTGCACAAACAAAGAATTCGACACGTCCGACTCCCAAGGCCAGCTCCGATCTTGCTGAAGATCCCCAAGCAGCCGCGATTGGTGATTGTGTGCACATGGCACTTGCCCGGCTATGTGGCACGCCGCTACCGGATGACGCCAAAGAAGTCGCCCGTTTTTTTGAGCCCGAGTGGCGCATGGCTGCTGTGGCGCAGGGTGTTAGCAGCGTTGATTTAAACAGCAGCCTGCAAACTGTGAGAGGGCTGCTCGATCGAGTCCTTGCCGACCCCGAAGGTCGGCGGCTGCTCGGCACCTTCCCCGAAAGTGATGTGGAAACCGAACACACCTTGGTGCTCGATGGTCGACTCATCACGGTGCGATTCGATCGTATGTTCGTCGATGAACGGGGTACTCGCTGGATCGTCGACTGGAAGAGCACCCTGCACACCAGTGAAAACCTCGCCACCGAAGTAGATCGTTATCGCGCCCAGCTGGCGCGTTATCGCCAAGTCGCGGAAAACCTCTGGCCCGAACCTGTGCGGACAGCCCTCTACTTCACAGCGCTGCCGAAGCTGGTCGAGGTGAGTTGAGGATGAAACAGGTCAGACAAGCCGTCGTTCTTCGGAAGATGCTGGCGGGAGCTGGCGCAGATTTACGTTCAAATGTGGATAGGCGATATCGATACCGTTCTCCAGCAGCAGCGCATTGATCCGGGTATGTAACGCGTTCTGCACCACCAGACGATCTGCGACGGACGCCACGAACACCCGAAGTTCAAAGTCGAGAGAACTCGCACCAATTGACAGGAACCAGGTGCGAGGTTCGGGTTCACGCATCACCTCTGGAACATCCATGGCCGCCTGCAACAACAGCCGATGGACCAGCGCAGGTTCTGTTCCATAGTCGACACCGATTCGCGTCGTCATACGTGTGACGGTATCAGTGAGGGTCCAGTTGGTGAGCTGGCCGGTGATAAAGGTCTTGTTGGGAACGACGATCTCACGGTTATCGAAGTCGACGATGGTCGTGGCTCGGGTGTGAATACGGTTCACCACACCGGTGTACTCACCCACGGTGATGACATCACCCACACGAAACGGACGTTCAAACAAGAGAATCAATCCGGATACGAAATTCGCAAAAATCTCCTGCAGCCCAAATCCAAGACCCACGGTGAGTGCTGCCGCCATCCACTGCAGTTGGCCCCACCGCATGCCCAGCATCGACAAGCCCACCAACATGCCGACGATCACGATGGCATAACGAAGAATGCTGGTGATCGCATATCGGGTAGGTGCATCGATACGTGTTCTGGAGAGCAGGCCAATCTCGACCAGCCCCGGCAAATTGCGCGCCGCGGCCCAAGTGAGTAACAGAATGAGAGCACCCGCAACCAGGTCCATCGCCGTCATCGGCATCAGGTGGCCTTCGGTCCCCTCTTCAACATGCCAGAGCGCAAATTCATCCAGGCGCCCAACCGCAGGCAAGACATCAGCCCACACCCAAATCACTGCTCCGGCGATCAGCGTGAGTCGCAGCGCTCGAACCAGTCTCCCGGTTTGTTCGTTGATTTGTTGCAACGTCACTTCACTTTGTTCAGCACCGACAACGGGACCTTCACTGCCCTCGATTGCCGCTTGATCGATAGCGCGCTTGTAGGCGAGACGGCGTTCACCCAGCAACATCCAACGGCCGAGCATGCCGACCACCAAGGCGATGCACACGGCTGCACTGACGCTAGCGAGCAAGGCTTGCAGAAGCACGCCAGAAGAATGCACCCAACCTGCAATCGCGAGAACCCCGACGCTCAGTGGCACCACTGTGCACAACAGGCGGATGGCCTTCCGCCAAGTGGATGGCTCCACTTCAACGCCTCGAATCACCCAGAGCTGGTCCGGTGCAAACAGTTTCCAACTCCCGAAGGCGAGCACACCACAGGCCAAAACCAATGCCATTCGAGCCGATACATCGGCAGCCAAATCCACGTTGCGAACCACTGACATCGCGACGACAAACCACAACGGCAAAACTACCCAGTTAAACGTCTGCATGGAGCGACGCAGACTTTCACAGCGCGCGCGCAGCCAGCGGAAGTGTGCGTGACCGAGCCCACGTTCAATCGCCGCGAAACGAATCAGTTGGGTAAAAAAGAACGGTGCGCCCATGGACAGGAGTCCGATGCCCACGGAGTCGCTGAAGTTGCCTGGTTGCCCAACTTGCCGCAGCAACAATCCGAGCAGACAAAACGCCACCGGAAATGGTAGCGCTGCAAGAATCGTCCAACCCAGGGCGCGCGATGTCGCCCGGTAGCTGTCCTCACGGATGTGCCGTGTGGCCCGAGCTTCGGCTTGAATGCGGGGAATCGCCTGACCTCGCAACCACACGAGGAGTCCAAGCAGGACCAGAGATCCGATCCATCGCAGCGGATGTTCCAGGAAATTCCGCCAGGCGAGCTCAAAAGTCTTCTCATACCGGCCACCTCGCAGAAGGTCCGCGAAGCCCGCTGCGGCCCTTTCCAACCAGGCGCCATCCACCACACCGTGACTGCGTGTCCAGAGCAGGTGGCGATCGAGCAGTTTTTGCATTTCCTCCGTGCGAGCGAGTTGCACAGCCGTTACACCATCCGTCATCTCCAGTACCGCGGCACGTCGTTGCAGCACGGTCTTGAGCCTGTCGAGAATTTCACCCTGAACGAGGTTCGGATCGGTCCACGCCACCTTTCGTGCGTCGCCGAATTGTTGTTGTTCAGCAATCACCACTTCACGGAGTCTGAGATCCGCGAGTTCTCCTCGCACGTCATCCAGCTGCTTGCGTAAACGCGCGGGAGCAACAAGGCGACGTCGTTCGCTCCACAACCATCGACCTACGGCTTCGCTGTTGCCACCGAGTTCGATGCGCGTCGTCGCCGCCCGCAAAGCGTTTTCAACACTATCGCGCTGCGACTGCAGCAAGGGGAGCGCAGCGCGGTCATCCGCAAGGTGGTCACTCTGCTCAATCAGTTCACGACCCAGGGCGAGGCTTTGATTCGCGTCCGTGGCTCCCGGCTGTTCAGCAGCATCTTCCAGTCTCTGCATCAACTGGGCGAGCTCGTCATTGTCCCGTGCTGCAATACGCGCCTCTAGAATATCTCCACGCAAGGCGTGCGCGCGCAAATCCTGACGAACAACCTGAAGCTCAAGTTCCGCACCACGTTGCCGCTGTTCAAGGGTTTCCCGTTCAAGGAGCGCCTGAACGATCTCGGCATCTAGGGTCAGTCGCTGCTGCTGGTTGCGCCATGCGCGGACTCGATCAATCAACGTCGCACCGGCTGCTGTTGCATCCGGAACATCGCCTAAGCGGGCCCGTTCTTCTCGCAGTGAGGTGATTTCACCACTTGATTGGCCTGGCCCCGTGAACAGGCTTGTGAGTAGTTCGGCGAGTCGTTCCTCTTCAACACGCAGCGCTTGCAGTGTGGTCTGCTCCCCTGCCAGAACACGCTCCAGCGTCTGTGTGTCGGCATTGGCAGGCAGGCGACGCTGCCAGGAAGTCAGTGCAGTATCCGGATCAGCATCAAGACGTTTCTGCAGCTCACGCATGCGGGTTGGCCAAGACTCGCTGGCGGCACGAAGCGAGGCGGCGGTCTCTTCGGCGGCCATGCGCGCATTGATGTGACCATCGGCCTCGTTCATCAGGGCGTTGCCTGATTGCCGCTCTGCGTTATCGAGACCAGGGACCTCGAGCGCTTCAGCGAGGTGCCGGCGCTCATCCTTCGTCGCAGCCAATAGCGGCGCAGCGAGGGAAATCACGAAAATTAGCAACGCGCCGTTAACGGCGCTCTTCAGCAGAAACTTGCGCATGCAAACATCAATTGGAGGGACGAACGGGACAGTATCAGGTTGAACAAAAAGTGCACCTCGTCCCAGCGACTGGCCTATGTGGGTTGGTCCAGGTGGGTTGATCTAGGTGAGTTGGTCTAGGTGGGTTGGCCTAGACGGTTTGATGGGGGGGTTGCCGAGTGGGCCTCAAGCGGTAACAATCCCGGCCCATGCAAATGACAACTTCGTTCGACAACTTCTTTTTTGGTTACTGGTTTGGTTACTGGCCCGTGACCTGACACGCCTTTGCAAAAAAAATCGCGAAGGTAGTGGAAGAAGCTGCCTTCGATGGAACCCCGTCCGGCAGCAAGAGCCAGACGGGGTTTGTCGTTTCTGGGGCCTGAATTTTTATGTGCCTGGGTTTTGTTACCTGGGCTTTGCCGGGCCTGAACTTTGCCGGGTGATGAGCAGGCAAATCAGGCAAAGGCGTAAATGCAATGGAGATTGACGTGCAGCATCTGGAGAATACGAACGTGACACGGCAAGACCGACTGATCACCCCGGATGAATTGAAAGCCGATTTCCCGGTGGACGAAGCCCTGGTGGAGCGCGTAGCAAAACACCGTCGCGCAGTCGAACGCATCGTCCAGGGTGAGGACCACCGTCTGTTGGTTGTGACGGGGCCCTGCTCCATTCACGACCCGTCTGCCGCCCGGGACTATGCAGCGAGACTGGCCGCGCTCGCGAGTGAACTCGAAGGACAACTGCTCATCGTCATGCGCACCTACTT
>SYFY01000053.1 GCA_005799745.1 Gammaproteobacteria bacterium | reverse complement strand
TCCAGAGGCCACTCTTTTTGGCTTTGTCCTTGGCGCCTTGCAAGAGCTCGAGTTGTCGTGGGTGCCACGACCAACGATCCGTCTTGTTTTCTTCGAGTTTGCGAAACTCTGCGGTGATCGGATCAACGTTTTCTTTGATATGGGCCTTCACGGCTGCAAGCAGCGGCTCCGCTTCGCGGGACATCGTGAGGTTATTGAGATCGTCTTCCAGAGACGCTTCAGCCATGGCTCCCCCCTCGGGTCTGTTATTTGGCGTACAGGAACTCTTCATGCGCTAATCAGAATCTGACCAGCCGCTAGAGACTGGTCTGGATTTTAGCCCGTGACTGCCGCGACTTGCCATGCGGATTACCGGTAGCGGGACTCGCCAATCCGTCTGATCAACGGATGGCCACGTCGCGTCCGCCTGCTTCCGCTGAGCGATAGAGCGCGTCGAGCATCTGTTGTACGGCGAGCCCATCTTCGGCGGGTGCGATGGTCGCCTTGCCATGCAAGACGTGGTCAACGAAGGCATGCATCTTGGCATCGAACATGTCTTGCCAACCTTGTTTAGGGTTGAGCCAACCGGGTTCCTTGTCGACCATGTATCCACCTTCGTCGCGGTGAATTCGCGCGGGCTCCCAGGTGCAGCCGCCCGCTTCACCCATCAACTGAAAGTTAAACGTATCCTTCTCGATGTGTGCGGCGAAACTCGACTCGATGTGCAGCACTGCACCATCTTCAAAACGGATGCGACCGACAGCGAGGTCTTCCACGGAGTAGGTCTTCCAATCCCAACCTTTCCACACGGATTCCACCTGGTTCGAGGGCTTGTTACCCACATAGGTAAACATGTCCGCGCTGGCACTGACGGGTTTAGGTGAGCCCATCGTGTAGTGCGTCATTTCCAGAACGTGAACGCCGATGTCGATGAGCGGCCCGCCGCCTTGCAGCTCTTTCTGTCCGAAAACCCCCCAGTTGGGAATGCCACGACGCCGGAGGGCTTGGACCCGACCAAAGCGGATGCGTCCCATCTCCCCGTTATTCACGGCTTTGCGTAAGAACTGGGTGCGTGGGTTGAAGCGGTATTGAAAGCCGATCACGAGTTTTTGACCGGTTTCTTTCGCAGTGGCCACCATGCGTTTGGCGGCAGCGGCCGTATGCGCCATGGGTTTTTCACACAGGACATCGACCCCGGCTTTAAGGGCAGCGATGGCGGTTTCCGCATGGGTACGGTTTGGGGTGCACACGCTGACGGCATCGAGCTTTTCTTGCTTCAGCATCTTGCGCCAGTCGGTGTAACGGGCTGATACCCCAAAGGCGTCGCCTCGTGCTTGCAGAGTGGCTGCGTTGATGTCGGCGATGGCCACTAGCTCCACGTCTTTGCGAGTTGCCAGGGTACGCATTTGCGTGACGGCGATTCCGCCTGTGCCAATCATGCCGAGCCTTAGGGTCTTGCTGGTGGACATCGAGGATTGCTCCGAGGCGGTAGTGGTTGAGGTCGATTCTGCTGCTAACGAGTGAAAGTTGTCTCCAACACCCTCGTGGCGAGCGGGGAAAGGGTAGGCGCGCGACGGCAGATCAGATACTTTACGTCGACTAGAACACCAACCATCGGGCACCTTTCTTGCTCGGTCAGGATCGGTGGATTCATTGTTCGTCGCGGCTCGGGGGAAGGCACTGCTTTGGACCGTCCAACATCCATTTGGCTGCTGGTCATGAGCTTCGCACTTGTCAGTTCAGTGGCGCTCTATTCGTGTGTCCCACATATCGAGGAAGACCTTGCAAGTCAGGGAGCACAAGCCCTTGGAGAAGAAGCCAGCCCCAAAGGATGGGCAAGCGTCGAGGTGGACGGACAACAACTCGCGCTTGTTGGTAACGCGCCTGATGTCCGGATCAGAGACCGGCTACTGCAGGCGCTCGAGGACATTCCGGGCGTGACTGATGTCCGGAACCAGACAGTGTTAAAGACCGGCGGTCCAACACCCGATCAACTAGACAGCGAAAAAACCGGTTTGCAAAGTAGCGCTGCCAAGATCCAGCCTCCGGAATCGATCACAGTCTCAACGATGACAACCACTGAACCCGTAAAACCGCCAGCTGACGATCCAACGCCCACCCCCGCAGATCAAATTGCGGATCAAGTAGCGGATCAAGTAGCGGATCAAGGTGTAGCGCCTGCCACTTCCAGTGCAACCGAAGAATCCGTTGCAGAGGTTGCTCCGGAAGTGCCTATCGAAATCCCGGCCCCCGTGATTCCTGCTGACCTTCCACCGGAGTTCGCATCCTGTCAGAGCTCGGTGAATGCGCTGTTATCCGGGTCGAGTACGTTTTTTGGATCGGGTAGTTCCGAAGTTGCACCGGAATCGCTGGCGACGGTGCAGCGTATTGCTGACGCCCTTAAACGGTGTGGGGCCTCCATTGAAGTGGCGGGTCACACCGACGACAGCGGCCGCGCTCAACCCAATCAACACTTAAGTCAGGCACGTGCCGACGCCATCCGAGCTGCGTTGGTCTCGCAGGGTGTCAACTTGGACAAGGTCTCGGCCATGGGTTATGGCGAATCCGTGCCTCTGGTCTCCAACAAAACTCCCGAAGGTCGACGTATCAACCGTCGAATCGAAATCAAGGTACACAAACCGGTGGTAGCGGCCACCGTGGAAGGGAACGGCACATGATCTATCTCATCAGCAAAATCCTTCTGTTCGTGCTCTTGTCACTGGGTATTGGGTGGTTGCTCGGATCGGCCTGGTACCGGATGCAGCTGCGGCGCAGCAAGCAGCAGTTCGAGCAGCTTCGAACCGAGTTTGAAACGTCGAATCAGTCGCAACAGGATTTGCTCTTTTCGAAAGAACGGGGGCTGCTCGAAGAGAACCAACGTAAACGAGAGCTTGAATCGGCACTTGAGGAGTCCCTGGGTCTGCGCGCCCAAGCGAATCAGCGCCTCGAAGCACTTGAGGACTCGCTCGAACGGGAAACCCGATCGATGCAGAGTCTCGATGCGGAACTTCGTGCAATCCGGGAAACACACCAAAAAGCTGTCAACTGTCTGCGCGAGCTGGAGGAGAGTGGTCTTGGTGAGGGATCGAAATCGATGGAGCTGCAAGCGTCGTTGCGGCGCCTTGAAAACGGAGAGGCCACTGCACAAGCGCGGCTCGCGCAATTGGAATCTGATTTGCGAATTGCGCGAGCCCGTACCGAAACGGCCGAATCAGAACGACTTGAGCTACGCATGCGGGTAGAAAGTGGGCTCGCTGAACGCGAAGATCTACAGCGCCGTATTCGATTGTTGGAAGAAGGCGGCAAGACCCGCACGTTAGCGATGGTTCCGCCCTTGCCTGCGTTGCAAGTCACTGCGCCCTTGGCAGATCGCGATGCATTGGGCCAGCAAGTCGCGGTATTGCTTGAAGAGCGCCCCAATCGTGTCGATGATCTGACCCAAATCGCTGGTATTGGTCGGAAGCTAGAAAAAATGCTCAATGGCCTCGGGATTTGGCAGCTGGAACAGCTTGCGCGGCTCTCCCCTGAACAAATCTGTTGGGTAGATGAGAAACTATCGTTTCGGGGGCGCATCCACCGAGAAAACTGGGTTGGGCAAGCGGGTGCGATGTTAGCCGCCGGAAACAGCCGCAGCCCCGAATCGGGTGCTGAAACTAGCCAGATGAACTGAGCGGTCACCGCAACGCCGAAGCGCGGTGCCGACGACAAGAACATTATGCAAGAACCCATGCAAGAACCCATGAGAGGAGAACCCTTTTGAACGTGGAACCCTACGTTCCGGTGATTCCGGAGAAACTCGAAGATATCAACTTCCTGAACCGTGACTTGCAGAATTGCCCTTATCACGCCTATGCAAAGCTGCGTGAAGAGGCGCCTGTGTGGCGAGATCCCCTCACCGGGTTCTATGTGATTACTCGATTTGATGATCTGCGAGCGTTGTTGCTCAACACGGAGGAGTTCATCAATGGCCGCGACGGTCAGGGTGGTGGTCGCGGCCGGCTCGATTCCGAACGTGCAGAGCGTATGCTGCAACTCTACAAAACCAAAGGCTGGGTGCCTGCACCTACACTTGCTGGCCGGGATGATCCCAACCACAAACAAATGCGGGCGATGTTCAACGAGGCGTTTCGGCCGAAGAAGATCGACGCGATGGATCCGTTGGTTGAACAGACCGCCTACAAACTCATCGATGCGTTTGTGGCTGATGGCAAGTGTGACTGGGTAAAACAGTTCGCCGTGCCACTGCCGCTCATCATCATCGGCAAACAGATGGGCGTGAAGGAAGAGGACATCTGGCAAATCAAGGCATGGACGGATGCCTGGGTACAACGCCTCGGCATGATGCAAACCGAAGAAGAAGAGAAGTGGTCGGTGGAGATGGAGATCGAAGCCCAACACTACTTCCAGGCCATCTTCGAAAAACTGCGCAAAGAACCCGACGATACGTTGGTATCGGAAATGGTGAATCGGGTGATTCCTGAATGGGGTCGTCCGCTCAATGACAATGAACTGCACGCCGAAATGATGGCAGATACCTTTGTAGGCGGGTCAGAGACCTCCACCAATGCCATTGCTTACGGTGTGAAGCTGCTGATCGAGCACCCCGAGGCTTGGGATCGACTCAAGTCGAACCCGGAAAAGTATCTGCGCACGTTTGTCGAAGAAGTCTTGCGATTGGAAGGTCCTGTTCAAGGTCTCTTCCGGACGACGTCTCGCGACGTGGAGATGCACGGAGTGGTCATTCCCAAAGGGTCGATGGTCAACATCCGTTATGCGGCAGCGAATCGTGACTCCGGCGAATTCGAGTGCCCTGAAAAACTCGATCTGGACCGGGAAAAATCAGGACGACATCTCGCTTTCGGTTCCGGGATTCACCACTGTCTGGGTGCACCACTCGCGCGACGGGAGCTCTATTGGAGCTTCAAGGCTCTGACAGATAGAGTGGATGAAATGTGGTTCCAGCCCGGCATGAATGACTTCAAGGTGATGCCGAACTTCGCGCTGCGCGCGCTCAAGGAACTGCATATCGGATTCAAAACCAAAGCCTGACTGCTAACAAAAAGCCTAACTGCTAACAAGACGAAGGAGGGGAGATGAAGGCGTTTCGACTGGATGGCAAAGTTGCCGTGGTGACGGGTGGTGGTAAAGGTATCGGCCGAGGCATCGCGTTGTGTCTCGCGGAAGCAGGCGCAGATGTGGTGGTGTGTGCACGCACGCTCAGTGATGTGAAGTCTGTCGCTGCTGAGATCGAAGCCATGGGTCGGCGGGCAAAAGCCGTGAGTGTGGATGTCACCTCAGCCGATCAGGTGTGCATGGCGGCTGAGGCGGCAAAGGAACTCGGTGGTCTCGACATCTGGGTGAACAACGCTGGCGGTTTGCCCGATGCGACCCCTCGCTATCTCACACGCACCCCGATCGATCGTTGGGATGCGCAGATGGACCTCAACCTCAAAGCAGTATTTGTGGGCTGTCAGATTGCTGCCGAGTACATGCCCAATGGAGGAGCGATCGTGAACATTTCTTCACGCGCGGCTCAGGGTGGTAACCGCAAGAACGGCCCCTATGCGGCATCGAAAGCGGCGGTCAACAGCCTCACCCAGACGTTTGCGCTTGAGCTTGCGCCGAAGATCCGGGTTAACGCTGTCGCACCAGGTCCGATTCCTACCGAAAACTTCAATCAGTCCACCAGTTTTCCCAAAGATCGCCCTATCGAGCAGGTCATCGGTGTGCCACTCGGACGGCTCGGAACGCCGGAAGACATCGGCAACGCCGTCGTGTACATGGCCTCATCCGCATCGAGTTGGGTGACCGGCCAGTGTCTCTATGTGGCCGGAGGAACCTGACAGGCAGGTTTGTTCTGAAATCCCAACAGGCAGTCTCTGTGGCTGCCGTTAACGCTGTGCAATGATCGCATCATCCCGTGTTTTTCATTTCATCCGCCTAAGGAGGCGAGTCCCGCATGAACGTAGCGAACAATGCCGTTGTCCTCATTCATTACACGCTCAAGAGCGACACCGGTGAAGTGCTGGATTCGTCCGACGGGCGCGAACCCCTGGCGTATTTGCATGGTCGCGGCAATCTGATCCGAGGTCTTGAATCGGAGCTCAATGGGAAAAAGACAGGCGATGCGTTGAAGGTCCGCATCGCGCCCAGTGAAGCCTATGGGGAGCTGGATCCTGCGCTCGTACAGGATGTGCCTCGGACCTCTTTTTCCGGAATTGACACCATCGAAGTGGGCATGCGGCTTCAAACGCCGACTGCTCAAGGACCTCGTGTCGCCGTGGTAATCGAGGTGTCAGCGAACACCATACGCCTCGACGCCAATCATCCTTTGGCCGGCCAACACCTGAACTTCGCGGCAGAGATCATGGATGTTCGGGCAGCGACGATGGAAGAGCTTTCCCATGGTCACGTCCACGGTCCGGGTGGTCATCACCACTGATCAGGCGCCGAAGAGTGCTGCGACAACGGAAGTGAGAAGAGGCGGCGGGGGTGGATCGTAGGCCTCTCGTCCTCACGCTGGATTCGACGTATCGAGGGACCATCCGCCAGAAGAACCGCCTAACGTTTTCGCGAGCCAGGGTAGGGCGCCTCGCAGTTCTTCTTCCAGGGTCCAGGGTGGATTGATCATGAAAAGGCTGCTGCCGTAGAAGCCTCGATCCTTTGCCGACGCGACATCAAGCGAAGCGCAGAGCCAGTCCTTCTCCCCCAAAACTCGAAGCTGTCGCTCGAAGGTCCGGTTGTCCCGAGCCTGTAATCTTGGATACCAAACCATCCATGTGCCCGTCGCGAACCGACGCAGCCCAGCATTCAGCGCGTTGATAACTGCACTCCATTCCTCATCACGTTCATAAGACGGGTCTATCAGCACAGCGCCGCGTCGTGTCGGCGGTGGCAGGGCGTGTTTCACGGCGGCGAAGCCGTCGCCTTCAATGCAGCGGATATGTGCGTCCTGCACGTTGCAACGTGAACTCAAGGTTTCGTATTCCGCCGGGTGGCGCTCACAACAAACAAGCCGATCAACGTCCCGGGCGAAGGACGCGGCAAGCAGGGGGGAGCCTGGGTACTCCCCTTTGTACTTGTTGCTGAACGTCGCGATCTGCTCCAGGTAGTTGGCAACAGCCGCAGGTGCACCGGTTGCGCCGCGTAATCGGTGGATACCCGAGTCCGCGTCACCGGTCTTGGTGGCCATCGAACCTGAGAGGTCGTAGCTGCCGGAGCCTGCGTGCGTATCGAGGTAGGTCCAGCCACGCACTTTCTGATTCAGGCGCACAAGCACACGGCAGAGCACGATATGTTTGAGCACATCGGCGTGATTGCCAGCGTGATAACCGTGTTGATAGCTCAACACGGCGGTATCGCCGTGTTGGCCCCGATGAGTGGCAGTTGACCCAGTTGCAGAGACGGCAGTGGACGAATCGTCAGCTGTTCGCCGCGGGTCGGCGATCAAGGACGTTGTTTGAGCGCAGGAGTGCCTTCACGCGCTGACGACGTCCTTCAGGCTTGCGCTTGCGATAGGTGGTGTCGAAGGCTTCACCCTGGCGGCGATGAAGGATGCCCATTGCCATAGGTAAGGGGGCCTGCATGCTGAGCAAGAGGTGGGCGAGCGTGGTACTCGTTTCATCGTGCACCTTGATGTCGTTTTCAGTCACGCCAGCTTCGCCGATGACCACAGCTTCGAGGGTCAATGACTGCGTATTGAGCCTGAGCCCTTTTTTGCGGTCTTTGCCAAAGAGCAAAGGCTGACCATGTACACAGACCACATGACTGTCCGCCGCGGTTTTCTTACTGCTGACCGATTCCCAGATGTCTTCGTTGTAGACGATGCAGTTCTGCAGGATTTCGATGAACGCGGTACCTTCGTGTTCACGTCCGGCATTGAGCAGTGTTGGTAGACCTTTCTGATCGATGTCGACTGCACGGGCGATAAACGTTGCACCCGCACCCACAGCGAATACGCCGGGTACCACGGGCTGATCAAACGAACCACTGGGGCTCGTTGGGCTGCGTGTGCCGACACGTGATGTGGGTGAGTACTGTCCCTTGGTGAGCCCGTAGATCTCGTTGTTGAACAGCAGGATGTTGAGGTTCACGTTGCGGCGCAGCGCATGCAGCAGGTGATTGCCACCGATAGACAGACCATCGCCGTCACCGGTGATCACCCAGACATCGAGCTCTGGATTCGCAAGCTTTACACCTGTCGCAATCGCGGGTGCGCGACCATGAATGGTGTGGAAACCGTAGGTGTTGACGTAGTAGGGCAGACGGGATGAACACCCGATACCAGACACAAAAACCGTGTTGGCGGGGTCGGAACCCGCGTCTGCGAGTGCACGGTGTACCGCTTTGAGAATGGAGTAGTCACCACACCCCGGGCACCAACGAACTTCCTGATCGCTTGCGAAGTCTTTCGGCTCCAGGACCAATGCTTCAGCCATGAGAGGCCTCCTTCATTCGACGGGTCGCTTGAACACGAATCGCTGCCTTCAGATTAGCGACAGCAAACGGTTGTCCGTTCACCTGATTGTGCTGAATGACTGCGATCTGCAGCTTGTCACGCAGTACCGTTGCGAGTTGTCCGGTGTTAAGTTCGGGGACCAAAACACGATCGAACTTCGCGAGCAGTTCACCGAGATTTGCAGGCAGTGGGTTGAGGTGGCGCAAATGAATATGGCTGACATCAAAGCCTTCTCGAAGCGCATCTTTCACGGCCTGATAAACGGCACCGTACGTTGAACCCCAGGCAACCACGGCAAGTCCACGTTCACTGCCTTGTTCGAGGCTTTGCGCAGGAATGAACTTCGCGACACTGGCAAGCTTTCTGGACCGCATGTCGGTCATTCGCTGGTGGTTGTCCGAGTCGTAGGAAATGTTGCCAGTGTCGTAGTCTTTTTCGAGACCACCTACACGATAGATGTGCGCAGCATCACCCGGAGAGGCCCAGAGGCGCGCTTCGGTTTGAGGATCCCGTGAGAAAACTGCGCGCTTGTCATCCGTCAGGGGATTGGGTCGGGCAGTTGGGATCGCCGCATAAGTGTCGATGTCTGGCAATGGCCAGAGTTCGGATGCATTCGCGATGTAACCATCGGTCAGCAGAATGACCGGGGTCATGTGCTGAAGAGCGATTCGCACGGCTTCGATGGCGGTGTCGAAACAATCACCCGGCGAGCGGGAAGCGACCACGGGGATCGGCGTATCGCCATTACGGCCGTATACCGCCTGATAGAGGTCACTCTGCTCGGTTTTGGTGGGCATGCCTGTCGAAGGGCCGGCGCGCTGCGAGTTGACGATGACCAGTGGCAGTTCCGTCGCCACGGCGAGACCCAAGGCTTCGGTCTTCAGCGCGATGCCAGGGCCGGAGCTCGAAGTCAGGCCCAATTTTCCGGCATAGGAGGCGCCAATTGCGGAACACACGGCGGCGATTTCGTCTTCCGCCTGGAAAGTTGTGATCCCGGCGTCTTCAAGTCCGGTGAGCTGGTGCAGTAGAGACGATGCGGGGGTGATGGGATAACTGCAGAACATCATTTCGACATCGGCAAGTTCACCGGCTGCGACGATTCCCAAGGCTAGCGCCTCGGCACCCGTGATCGTGCGGTATTCAACGGATGCCAGCTGTGCTGGCGGAATGGAGTGTTGTGCCAGGACTGCGCCCAGCTCGGCGGTCTCACCGTAGGCGTGACCGGCGTTGAGTGCTGCCAGGTTGGCCTCCATCACCGAAGCTTCGCGCCCGAATCTTCGGCGAATCCACTGTACGGTAGGTTCACGTGGCTGATCGAACATCCACAGGATCAAACCGAGTGCCCAGAAATTCTTACAGCGTCCAGAATCTTTGGCGCCTAGTCCAAATGGCTTTACCGCCTCCATCGTCAACGCAGCGATATCGATGGCGCACACCTGGAAGTCCTTGAGCGATCCGTCTTCCAAGGGGTTGCTGTTCAAGTCCGCGCGGCGCAACCGTTGTTCGTTGAATGCGCTTTCGTCGACGATGACTAATGCGCCGGAGGTGATGTGATTGAGGTTGACGACCAAGGCGGCGGGGTTGAACGCCACAAGAACGTCCGGGGCATCCCCCGGTGTGGTGATCCGATCACCGCCAAACTGGATCTGGAACGCGGAAACGCCAAAGCGGGTACCCGCTGGCGCCCGGATTTCCGCTGGGAAGTCTGGGAAAGTCGCGAGATCGTGGCCCGTCAACGCCGAGGCTTGGGTGAATTGAGCACCTTGCAGCTGGATCCCATCTCCGGAATCGCCGGCGAAGCGGACCACATGACTGGTTTTCTGCCACATTTCTTGCTGAGTCATAGGCTTAACGTTATTGACTTAACGTGGTCGGGAACGGCGCGGCATGTTAAGTCAAGACTGACGGTTTTTCTGTGTTTTTTTGTCATAACCATAGGTGTGCAAGGGGAAAAGGGCAGTGGTGCAGATGAGTACTTTCCGTTCTGGCGAACGGCCCCCGGTGCCAAGCCGAAGCACACTCACTAACATCCCGCCTCCCCTTATCAGTAGATTCGCCTGACCCATGGCTGGCACCGAGGGCATCTTTACCACGCGCAAGCTTCAAGCCTTACTGGATGCGCGTATGAGCCCCGACGTCCACAATCGGGCCAAGCTCGCCGAAACCATGACTGCTCGGGGACAGCCGATCTCTGTGCACGGCGTGGATGCGTGGTTCAAACATCCTGACTCCAACTACGCCATCGAACGGGAGTCTTTAGACCCGCACCACCCCTCCTATGCGCTGCCTAAAGGTCGCTGGGAAACTCTATTCGACCTCTTTTCTCTGCCGCCTGAGAGCCTGGACCGTGAGGATGCGGACTTTCGGCGATGGTGTTTCTCGGAGGCACGAGGCCGTCGGCAGAAGCCGGTTCAGCCCGCCTCACGAGGTGGGCGCTTGGCGTGTTGCTTCGATCCACGCGATGTCGACTTTGTCGCCGAGGACAGACCTTGGTTCCACAGCGAACTATTCGAAGTGATCGAGCTCTCCGCGCAAAGTAACCACTCGGACTGGTCTGTGGCGCGAGCCCTCAAAGGTGTCGAGGCGGTGGTGGTGTATACCAGCCAGAACTTTGCAACCTGGCCACTGCTACAGGAGCTCGAAGGGGTGCTTGAACAGCACCGCCTGCCATCGGTCGCGGTAGCCTGCGACGGCTATAAAGATTCACTCCTTGGACTGGAGCGCTACTCGCGTCGCACCGGCGAGCATCGCGCAGCAATTACCGCGATATTCCGGGAAAAAACCGCAGTCCAAGCGCTCGTCGAGCGTACCGGCCCAGCCTGGCAACCCCCGGAGCTGTACCTGTACACGGCGCGCCCGTCCATCGCGGTTTTACCGTTCGCGAATTTTGCCGGCGGTCAAGAGTTTGATGAGCTTGCCGAAGCACTTGCTGAAGACATCACGAGCATGTTGTCGCGAGTCCCGGAATTGTTTGTGGTATCCACTTCAACGACTCGGACTTATCGGGCTCAGTTACCCGACAGCAGGGTTGTTCGCGACGAGCTTGGTGTGCGGTATGTGTTGGAGGGCAGCATTCGACGTGGGGCAGGTTCCGGCCTTCGCGTCACTGCGCAATTGGTGGATGCCGTGCAGAGGAATGGGCTTTGGGCGCAGCGATTTGAACGAGAGACCGAAGACCTGCTGCTGGTCCAGGATGAGTTGGCCGTCGCCATATGCGCGCAACTCGAACCCCGCATTCGGCTCAGCGACATGCAGTTGGGCGCCTCGCTCAAGTCGACACCGGCCTGGCGTCTTTTTGGCAGGAGGGCTGGTACTGGCTTTTTGTGGATGCGCCAGAGCCGCGACCAGAACGGTCGTTACGGCTATTTCAGCAGGCGTTGGATCTTGATCTCGATTACCCGCTGGCGCATGCCGGGCTGTCCATCGCCACCAGCACGTCTCCTCTTTGGGGCGGGATGGGGCCTGAGGCACTGTCTAAGGCACGCCAGCATGCAGAGCTCGCCAGTAAGCTTCTGCCTGGCAATGCCACTGTCAGATACGCACTCGGAATGCTCAGCTTCGTTGCCGGAGACAGCCTTGAAACGGTCATCGACTATATCGGTGCGGCTGTGGATCAAGAACCGAGCAACGCGATGTACCACGGTGTCCTCGGCTATCTGCTGGCGCACGTCGGCCGAACACGCGAGGGTCTTGATCGTTGTCAGTACGCGATGCGCCTCTCTACTAAGGATTCTCGCGAGCCGTTTCTTTGTTACATGCTCGGCAACGCTTACCTCGCGGAAGGAGAGTACCAACGGGGTATTGAATCGTTCACGCGTTGTCTGCGCTTTTCAGAAGCCGATTTTGTGTGGGTGATGGTCGCGTATGGCCACTTTTGCCTCCATGATCTCAGTCGTGCGCGTGAATGCCTCGCGCGGATCGACGAGCCCCGGAGTCGCGCGTTCTACGAGTGGAGTGTGCGCCACAGATTGTGGTTGTCACATCCTGAAGAGCAGCGAGAGGCGTTCGTATCTTTCCTGACCGAACACCTCTTCAGAAACCGCTAGCCCGCATTATTCATGAAGCTGCGTCAGCTGCAGCCGCGTGAGGTGGTGTCTCACGCACCCATTCGTGCAGCCGCCATCATCTTCGAAAACCATGACAGGCAAGCGAGTCTGGCCTCGACAGTATCTTTCTCTGCAAGCTGGACGATTCCGGCGAGTTCCGGTGGCATGGGCTGAACCGGCACGATCTCCACCGGCGCAGTGTCGCCAAAGAAGGCCTCACGAATCGCTTCCGCCGCCATTCGACCGCTGCGCGTCGCCCCTTCCATGGAGGTAACGTGGGTCGGATTCATGACGAAATCGCCGCCGAGGAACAGGTTTTTGGCCTGAGTACGGTTTTTGGGTCGCCAGTTCTCAGTCATCACATCGTTGACGAACAGCGGCACGTCCATGTTGGTGTGGGGGACATACAATTCCACCTGCGTCGGCACCTCCGGAAAGTACTTCGCGATTTCACGGGTGATGACCTTGATGAACGACGATCCATCCAGACCGCGAAAACCCAATGAATTTGCAGCCACGAACTGCAAAACCGTGCGGTTGCGTTCGATCAGCTTCGGCCAGTGCATGGAAATATCAAAGCCCGTGAGACCGAAAGGCGAAGCAGTGAGCGTGAAATGCTCAAGGTGCATATTTGGCAGTTTGCGATCAAAGAATATATCGATGGCACTGAACGAGTTAGAGCGCAGATAGTTCAGTTGCGACAGCTCCGGCAAGCGGTCATACAGAACGCCATTGCAGAAGGTTCGCAAGACTTCCTGCGGGAGCGTGAGCAGGATCGGTCCGTCGTTAATCACAAAACAATCTCGGGGGCCTTCGATGGTGATCTGAGCCTGTTGTTGCTCATTGACGGTGAGGTCGATCATGCGGTGGTTGAAGAACCACTCATAGGAGACCCCGGCGGCATCGGCCGCTTTGACGATGGCGTTCTGCAATCGACGGATCAGGATCTCATCAAGACTGCCACGCAGCGCGTCCCAGTTGGCCTGTGAAAATACGGGTAGCCACTGGCGAAAGGTATCTCGAGCGGCGCGCGATGAGATGTCCTCATCACCAATGGTGAGGGCATTGAGAATGAACTCGATGAGTGACAGAGGTCTTTCGGGGTGGTGGTGGTCGCGAGAATGCAAAAAACCCTCAAGCGTGAGATCGACGACATGACGATCAGGTTGAATCACCAGGTCGCAAATCGACAACACCTGCTTCAGATTGGGTGGTGGTTCGATTTTGAACGGAGATCGCTGGCCATTCTGGGCAGGAAACAGATCGAGGTAGACACGGTCCTCATAAACGTCAGCCGTGCTCACACCGATTTCATTCCAGAGATGGCGCATGTTCGTGTACCACTTCGGGAACACATGGTACCCGTGGTCACTCTCGACGCCTTCAGGCAGCCGCAGGGTGGGATCTAACTCACCTCCGGCGTTGTAGATCGGAGGGCTGGCGTAGCTTCCAGCTTTACCGCCAAAGCGTGCAGTGCTTTCGTAAAGGCGCACATTGACTTTGCGTTTGACTAATTCGAGCGCAGCGACCATACCGGCGAGGCCGCGGCCAACAATGGTGACCGAGCTTGAGCGGGGAGAAGTCATCGGCGAACACTCCTTAAAGTTCAACTATTGCGAAAAACTCAACCGTGTGGCGTCGCACTATCAAGGCGGTCTGATGATTGATTTGATTCCTTCGCCGACCGTCGTCACGCGGTGAAGAAACTCTCAACAGTCCAACGAGTTCATCTAGTCCGTCGTCCAACACCTAGATTGTTGACTGAGGATGCAGTACTCGCTCGGTATTCCACGTCCGGGCAACTACGGCGATCTCCGTCGGTGTGTTTAACCTTATGAAATAAAAAGAAAAAACACTTTAAGTACGGAGTTAATGGGTACTTACTGGCTGCCCCAAAACTGGGCGATATTGGTCGGGCGCAAGGAGTTGCGTAGGGGCGGGACAAGGAAGTCCTTTTCCAACCCGCCCCAAGGTCGTAGGTTCGACTCCGAGACGGAAAACTCTCTCCCCCGGGCGAGGCGACCACCTCGCCCTTTTTCATTTCGGTTGTGTTGGCCGCCGCAACTTCCTTGTGCCACTCCGTAGAGATTCGCCTGACAGACCGCACGCATCTGTTCGGGGTGACCCGGCAGAGACAGGGTGGTCACAGGTCGGTACGCTCTGTTCTTTCCTCTGACGGGTTCTAAAGGTGTACGAACAGGCGCGATTCCAGGTGGTTGCAGACTACGCACCCGCAGGGGACCAACCGGCTGCGATCGAACGACTGGTTGAGGGCGTCGATTCCGGCCTTTCACACCAGACGTTGCTTGGGGTGACGGGCTCTGGAAAAACCTTTTCCATCGCCAATGTCATCGAACGTATTCAGCGGCCGACGATCGTGATGGCCCCGAACAAGACGCTCGCGGCCCAGCTGTACGGAGAGTTCAAGTCGTTCTTCCCGCATAACGCCGTGGAGTACTT
>SYFY01000052.1 GCA_005799745.1 Gammaproteobacteria bacterium | reverse complement strand
GGATTCGGTTTCCGGCACACGCTGCACTCGGTGAGTACCCGACTCGAACTTGAGCAGGCGATACACATCAGTGCCTGCAATTCGGGAGATCACTTCTTTGTAGCCACCGTGTTCACCGGAACGTTCGCTGAGGATCTCCACGTTCCAGCCACGGGTTTCGGCGTAACGCGTATACATGCGAAAGAGGTCGCCGGCAAAAATGGCGGCTTCGTCGCCGCCGGTCCCTGCGCGCACCTCAAGAAAAATGTTGGCGGAGTCGTTGGGGTCTCGTGGCAGGAGCGCGGATTGCAGATTTTTGAGTTCAGTTGCACAGTCAGTTTGTAGTCGCCCAACCTCTTCCTGGGCCAGCGCACGGAGTTCCGGGTCTGTGTCCTCGGCGAGCATCTTGGCTTCAGCGAGTTCCGTTTCCCGATCTTTGAGCGATTGCCAATGGGCAAGCACTGGGGTCAGCTCGGAATGTTCTTTCGTCAACGCGGCGTATCGTTCGCGCTGGCCGACCACGTCCGGGTCCGACAACAACGCAGATACTTCTTCCTGACGGTCAGCCAACGCGGCGAGTTTCGCCTGCATGGAAGGAGACAACATGCTTTAGAGCTCGTAGAGGGACTTGAGGTAGTCGAGCAGTTCCGCACGGCCTTCAGCCGTTGCGTTGCGTATGGCGACCGTCGGTTGGTGAATCAATTTGTTGGTGATGGCACGAGCGAGCTGCTCCATCACGACATCGGGTGCAACACCCCGAGCGAGCTCTTGCCGCGCGCGTTCGATCTCCACATTGGCAAGGTCGTTGGCGCGGTCGCGAAACTGACGCAAGAGATGTTGCCCTTCGTGCGCACGCAACTCCCGAAGATACTGCTCCGCCCCTTCGTCCACCAGATCGTGTGCGGCACGTGCAGCCTCCGTTCGTGCACGAGTGTTTTCTTCGACGATCGCAGACAGATCATCGATGGAATAGAGGTAAACATCCGGGAGCTCTGAAACTTCAGCTTCGATGTCTCTGGGGACCGCGAGATCCACCATAAACATCGGTCGACGTCGACGTTGCCTTACTGCAGCTTCCACAGCACCTTTGCCAATGATCGGCAGCGGGCTTCCCGTGGAGCTGATGACGATATCGAAACGATGCAACTGCGCGGGGATATCGGAGAGCTCCATGGCTTCGCCGCTGAACGCTCCCGCGAGGCTCTCCGCATTGACCAACGTGCGATTGGCGACAGCGATTCGCGAGACACCATGGGCTTTCAAATATTCAGCAACCAGTGTGATGGTTTCACCGGCGCCGACGAGCAACGTCGCCTTCGAGGCCAGATCTGAAAAAATCTGTTTGGCGAGCTGCACAGAGGTCGATGCCACGGAAACAGGGTTTCGACCGATGTCGGTGTCGGTACGCACGCGCTTTGCGGTTTGTAGTGAAACCTGTGACAAGAGATTCAACGCGGGACCAAGCAAGCCCTCGGTACGTGCGATGTCGTAGGCGGTTTTCACCTGTCCGAGGATTTGTGGCTCACCCAGAATCTGCGAATCGAGACCCGAGGCGACACGGATGAGATGGCGCGCGGCATCCTGGTCCCAGTGGCGATAACCGGCGCCGGCGAGTTCATCCAGAGTTACGGGACGTGTATTGGCTAACCACGTATGAACGCGGATTTCGTCGGCGGGATCGAGAGCGCAGTAAAGCTCAGTGCGATTGCAGGTGGAGAGAATCGCGACTTCAGAAAGACTGGGCACCCACGACTTGATGGATTTGAGAAAATCGGGCAGCCCTTCTTCAGGCATGCTGATCCGCTCCCTGAGTTCGATGGGTGCCGTCCGATAGTTAAGGCCGTATGCGAGGATTGCCATTCGAAAGAAGTAAGATCAGCGGTCTTTCCGGAGCTTCAATCGCATGGTAGCAGATCGCGCGCTAACCGGTCTTGTTAAGCCCTTCATTCATAAAGCGTTTTTGCCATTCCTCATGATGGCCTGTCTGGTCGCTTGCCAGTCCCAGGGCGTACGGACCCCGATGGACCATGAGTTCAACATCGAAGGCAAACTTGCGATCCGAGGGGTTGAGTCGCGGCATAGCGCACGTTTTCGCTGGGAACAAACCGGCGAGGATTATCGGATTGAACTATGGGGACCTCTAGGCCAAGGTCGCACGGTACTGGAAGGAGATGCACGGCGACTGACGGTCATGGACGGGGGTGGCAAGGTTCTCGAATCCGGTCCGGTCTATGTGGTGATGCAAAAACAGCTCGGCTGGTACCTGCCCCTCGAAGCGTTACCACAATGGGTTCAGGGTGGACCCATTGTGCAGATTCCGGTCTCCGGACCCATGACCGATGACCAGGGCCGGATGATCTCGTTTGATCAACTGGGTTGGCGGCTCGGGTTCACGTACCTCGAAGATGCAGCGGTGCCCAACCGCATTCGTGCCATCCGCGGCGAGTATCAGGTGCTATTGGTGCTCACCAAACCTGCCCAAAGCTGAAATTCGAGCATCCCGGTTTGACTCTACGTCACTCGGCAAAGACAATACCGGCCCGCTTTTCTCTGGGTAGCCCAAGCCTCTGATTTAGGGCTGCCTTGCGGCAAAGGAGGGCACCGTCCTTCGATCCGTAAACAGGTCGACACATAAATCGATACATACCTCGATAAATGGGACGGTGCATAGATAGATTTTTTGGGGCGTCGCCAAGTGGT
>SYFY01000051.1 GCA_005799745.1 Gammaproteobacteria bacterium | reverse complement strand
GCAGTTTACGACCAGAATGAGGTTGTCGAGTTTTTCTCGGCTCGCCATGTTGATGGTGCCGAGCACTTCGGGTTCGTCGGACTCACCATCGCCAATGAAGCACCACACCTTCGCGTCGTTTCTCGTCTTGAGGCCGCGGTTCTCGAGGTACTTTGCGAACCGTGCCTGATAGATCGCGGCAGGCGTTGACAAGCCCATGGACGCATTTGGCAGTTGCCAGAACGACGGCATGGAGCGTGGGTGTGGATAGGCGGAAAGGCCACCACCTTCACCCAGCTCCTGGCGGTAGTTGGACAGCTGTTTTTGTGTGAGGCGGTCTTCCAGTAAGGCACGCGCATAGACGCCTGGAGCGGCATGAGGTTGGGGCAGCAGTAGATCAGCAGGTGCCGCAGTATCGCTCGCCCGGAAGAAATGGTTGAAACCAACTTCGAGCAACGTTGCGCAGGAGGCGTAGGTGGCGATGTGACCACCGACGCCGAGATTGCGATCCGCCGCTTGCAGCACCATGGCCATGGCGTTCCAGCGGTTGATGTTCTCGATACGTTTTTCGATGTCGATATTGCCGGGGTAGACCGGCTGTTGGTCGGGCGGAATGGTGTTGATGTAGGGCGTGTTGAGCGGCGCGCTTTGCAGCTCCACGCCCGTGCGCTGGGCTTCGTCGTTCAGCGCCGCCAGTACGCTCTGGACCGCGTCCTTGCCCCAGTGGCGGGCGATGTCGGCCAGGGCGTGGCGCCATTCCTGAATGTCGTCTTCGATCGAGTGCAAGTTTTGCTCCTTTCAACGAGGACACACCTCGTGGGAAACGCTCCAAAAAAACCTCTTCCCACGAGGACACACCCCGTGAAAACAGCGCCTCTGACGATGGTTCCAGACCCTGATTTCACGGGGTGTGTCCTCGTAGAGAAGCACCATTTTCCACGAGGTGTGTCCTCGTGGAATTGCTTTCTGCGTCGAAATATCTCACTGAAACGGCATATGATTGCTCAACGGATAGATCTTTCGACAGAATATGCCAACATCAGAAATCGACCGCCTGGATCGCGAAATCCTCCACCACCTCCAGCAGAACGGCCGCCTGACGAACGCCGAGCTCGCCGAACGTGTACACCTTTCCCCCTCCCCGTGCCTGCGCAGGGTCCGGAACCTCGAAGAGCGAGGCGTCATCCGCCGTTATGCAACCCTGCTCGACCCCCGCAAAGTCGGCTTGCCGATCAGCGTGTTCGTCAGTGTCTCGCTGCGCGCCCAGGACCGCAGCGCCATCGATGCCTTCGAAGCCCACGTACTCACCTACGCGGAAGTCATGGAGTGTTACCTGATGACCGGCTCCTCGGACTACCTGCTCCGCGTCGTCGTCCCCGACCTCGACGCCTACGAGGCCTTCCTTTCCGCCAAACTCACCACCATCAGCAGCGTCGCCAACATCCAGTCGAGCTTCTCTTTGAAGCAGGTGGTCTATCGCACAGAACTGCCGATTCCGGCCTAAGTACTAAACGCATACCATCTGGTCATGAATAACCCTTACGACGTCCTCATCATCGGCGCCGGTCTTTCCGGCATGTATCAGCTCAAACGCATGCGGGATCTCGGGTTCAGGGTGCATGGCTTCGAAGCTGGCTCGGACGTCGGCGGCGTCTGGTACTGGAACCGCTCTCCCGGGGCACGATTCGACTCCGAGAGCTACAGCTACGGCTACTCCTGGTCAAAAGAACTGTTACAGGAATGGAACTGGAGCGAACACTTCGCCGCACAGCCCGAAACGCTTCGTTACTGCCAATACGTCGCCGACAAATTTGATCTGCGGCACGACTTCAGCTTCAACAGCCGAATCAAATCAGCGATCTGGGATGAAACAAGACGCACGTGGACCTTGACCACAGACGACGGAACTACCGCCTCCAGTACCTGGCTCATCACTTGCCTCGGGCCCTTGTCCGCACCGACCCCACCCAACATCCCCGGTCGCGATGACTTCAAAGGCGAAGCCTTCCACACCGCTACCTGGCCGCATACACCGGTGACGTTCGCGAACAAACGTGTCGCCGTCATTGGCACCGGTGCTACCGGTGTACAAACCATCACCCAAGTCGCAAAAACTGCCGGCCATCTCACCGTATTCCAACGCACGCCCAACTACTGCGCCCCACTAGGCAACCGACCGATCACCCAGGAAGAACAAGCCCGCATCAAGGCGAGTTATGACCAGTTCTTCGCAACCTGCGCCGCCACTACGGGTTCCTTCCTGCACACCGCCGATCCGCGCGAAGCCCTCAAGACCAGTGCAGAAGAGCGTGAAGCCTTCTGGGAGCAACAGTATTACGCGCCGGGATTTGGTATCTGGCTCGGCAATTTCGCGGACGTTGGCACCAACGCTGAAGCGAACGCGCTCGCCAGTGAGTTCATTCGTAGAAAAATCCGGGAGCGCGTCAAAGATCCGGTGATCGCAGAAAAACTGGTTCCAAAAAACCATGGCTTCGGGACACGGCGTGTGCCCCTCGAGAGTGGCTACTACGAAGTTTTCAACCAGCCCAACGTCGAACTCATCGACATCAACAAGGAACCAATCCAGCACATCAATCCTCACGGCATTCAAACAAATGAGCGCACGCTGGAATTCGACATGATCATCTATGCCACCGGTTTCGATGCGGTGCGTGGCTCCTTTGACAGAATTCGTATAGAGGGAACAAACGGCACGTTGCTGCAAGACGCGTGGTCCGAAGGTCCGACCACATTGCTGGGCCTGCAATCACCCGGTTTTCCGAACCTCTTTACCATCGTCGGCCCACACAACGCCGCTGGCTTTTGTAACATTCCCCGCTGTATCGAACAGAACGTCGATTGGGTGACGGGCTTCTTGATCCATGCCCGAACCAAGGGAAACACCCGCATCGAAGCGTCGACGTCGGCAGCGGAAGAATGGACACGCCACGTCTACGACATGGTGGCTCTGACTCTTTTTGCAACCACAGACTCCTGGTTCATGGGCGTGAACCAGAACACCCCGGAGAAAAAACGCACCTTCCTCGCCTATGCCGGAGGTTCCCCGCGATACAAGAAACGTTGTGACGCCGTCGCTGCGGACGGTTACCGCGGCTTCATCCAGAACTGATACCCCACCAACAAGGATCAAATAGATGACCTTGCGATCCGGCGCCGATTACCTCGCCTCGCTGCGTGATTCACGCGATGTGTGGCTTCACGGTCATAAGGTCGCTGATGTGACCACAGAGCCCGGTCTCAAACGAGGTGCGGCAACACTTGCTGGACTACTCGACCGGCAAGCCAGCCCAGAGTGGTCTGACCCCTTGAGCTTCGCCGAACCCGATGGCTCACGCAGTGCGACGTCCTTCATGATCCCGCGTTCCGCAGAAAATATCCGTCAGCGCGGCCGTGCCTACTACGAATGGGCGAAGTGGTCTCACGGGATGTTCGGTCGCACACCCGATTACAAAAACGCATCGGTGATGGCTTTTGCCGCGACGTCGGATTTTCTCAACTCAGGCACTGCACCGAGACCGGCGGATTTCGCCGCCAACATGCGCGCGTATTTCACCGAAGCAAAGCGCAAGGACTACGTGCTAACCCACACCCTCGTCAACCCGCAGTTCAGCGCGGAGCGTGTTAAACAAGGTCTGTCGAGCCCCGAAGTTGCACTGCAAGTCGTCGATGACAGCTTGACCGTGTGGGTGGAGCTCATCAACGCGACGGGCCGCAAGAACGTTGGCGGACTCGAACATGAGTACGAAGAGCTTGAAGACGGCGGCTATCAACGATTCACCGATGGGCGCACTTTATTGCCGCGCGTGCCTTCCATTGGTGTGTTGTGGAAGTTCCGATAAGGAATCTCTGAATAATTGGATATTTCCGCCATAACTTCGTTGATCGTCGCTCTAAAAAATCGCGGAACTACTGCATTTCCGCGATTTTTCTACGCTCCTCTCGCCCTAAAGAGGTATGGGTTCTGACGAAAATATCCAATTATTCAGAGTTTCCTTAATCGACACCGCCTGAGACTGATTTTCCAACGCTGATCGGTCCCACACAGGACGTTGCAACGACCGGAGCACGAACGGAAACGGTCGACGTCCTGCCTCTCGGTCTTTACAGGCCGGTAGATAGTTATTGCGCCTGACTCACCACGAAAGGCATTTGTTAGATTCTTGTATCTTTCCGATTGATTATCACACCACAGCGCGTCTCACCGTGACTTGTTTAACGGAGTACGGTGATGAAAATCGGTCTCGCCGCAGTCGTTCTGATGGCCGCATCCTTAGGTTCTGACATTACGGTGGCTGCAGGTGATGCCTGTCTAGCAACCGCTAACGCAATGGCGCGCGCTTGCCGTTTCGAAGCCGTTGACGATTATCACAAGTCCACCGCGTTCTGCGAGAACGAAGAAGACGTCCGGGGCTGTATCGACGCAGCGGCGTCTGCACGCAACGAGACATTTGCCGAATGCGAAGAGGTCTTATCTGAACGTGGCAATGTCTGTCGAACGCTCGGGCCTGCAAAATACGACCCTCCATTCGGCGAGGACCATGCCCGCCAGTTCGTTGATCCTCGCGCGATCGGCAGAACCGTACAACCCAACCCCTACATGCCTCTGATCCAGGGCGCCCACTGGGTCTACCAGAAGCCTGTGGTCGACGAAGACGGGGAGCGCGTGATGGAGACCGTGACCGTTACGGTGACGAATCGCACTAAGCTCATCGATGGCGTTCGTTGCCGCGTGGTGCGAGATGTGGTCATGGTCGACGATGAACTGGTTGAGGACACTGACGATTGGCTCGCTCAGGATCGGTCCGGCAACGTCTGGTACTGCGGCGAAGAAGTGAAAGACTACGAATACACCGAGGGCGATCGGCCGGAATTGCCGGAGCTCGTCAGTCGTGACGGTTCTTTCAAAGCAGGACAAGGTGGCGCGAAAGCCGGAATTTTGATGTTTGCGGCACCACAGGTTGGGGTGACCTATCGTGAGGAAGCGGACTGGGGGAATGCGGAAGACCTGTCGGAAGTGATTTCGACGACGGCTTCAGCTCGCGCCCGTGCTGTGTCTTGTCAGGGGACGTATCTCAAGTTGCGCGCGTTCACGCCGGTCGAACCTGGTATCAACGGATACAAGTTCTATGCGCCGGGAATCGGCTCGATCCTGGAAATCTCACATAGCGGTGAGCGACTGGAGCTGGTGCGGTATTCGATTCCAAGGTAGTAGCTGCCTATCTGGAAGGGCCATCCGGCCCTTCCACTTGAACCCCCTGATGCAGATGACGAGTTACCGCTTCAGCTCCAAAACCACCTTGCCAACGGTGTCGTTCCCGGCAATCAACACATGCGCCTTCTCGGCGTCTTGCAGCGGTATCACCGCCTCAATGATGGCCTTGATGCGACCCTCTTCAAGCGCTGGCCACACATCCTTCTTGAGCCCATCCATGATCATCGACTTGGCGGCGATACTTCGCGCACGCAAGGTGCTGCCAATGACCTTGATGCGCTTCATCAACACCATCGCCAGATTGGCCTCGACGGATGTGCCGCCCATCATGCCGATCAGCACCAAACGGCCATCGATTGAAAGCACCTTGAGGTTGTCAGCGAAATACGGTGCGGCAACGGGATCAAGAATTACCTGCACGCCTTCACCGCCTGCCCAGGCTTGAACCGCCGGGACGAACGAGCCTGCAGCGCGGTCATGTCCACCTTGTGCACCGAGTGCAACACACACATCGATCTTGCGCTGCCCACTCACTGTTACAAACGACGGGTTGTGGGTGTTCTTGCATAACTGAATCGCTGCCGTACCGACACCTGATGCACCCGCATGCAGCAATACGCGCTCACCCGTTTTCAGCCCACCTTCCATGTAAAGGTTGAGATAGGCCGTGGCAAAAACCTCGGGAATGGAAGCTGCTTCAACATATGAAAGGCTCTTCGGCATCTTCAGCACCTGGCCTGCAGGCACCACCACTTCTTCCGCATAACCACCACCAGCGAGTAAAGCGCAAACACGATCACCGGGCTTTACCCGTCGCACGTTCTCGCCGACTTCTATGACTTCACCGGCACACTCAAGGCCAAGAATCGGGCTCGCACCAGGAGGTGGCGGATAACCCCCTTGCCGCTGTACCAGATCCGCTCGGTTTACCGCCGTGGCATGAACGGCGATGCGCACCTGACCCACGTCCAGCGCGGGCCGATCTGCATTCGTCCAGACCAGTCGACCACCTTCAACTTGAATTGCCTTCATCGCTTGTCAGCCTCGCTGTCGTCTCACCAGGACATGCGCACTTTCACGCCACGTCCATGTAGATATTGTTTAAGCCCACTGATGCGGTGGTCACCGTAGTGCACCATCGACGCCACCAGCGCTGCATCTGCGGCGCCGTCGGTGAGCACGTCGTAGAGATGTTCGGGTAAGCCCGCTCCACCACTCGCAATCACAGGAATACGCACGGCCTTCGAAATGCGCGACGTAAGGTTCAGCTCATAACCTTCCCGGGTACCGTCGGCGTCGATGGAGTTCACGACGAGCTCACCTGCTCCCAGTCGTTCGCCCTCTCGCGCCCACCACAGGGCATCAATGCCCATGGGTTTGCGGCCACCGTTGATGACGATCTCGTAACCCGAAGGAATCTGTGCACTGACTGCGACCCGCAGGACATCCATCGAGAGCACCACGTTCTGGTTACCGATGGCTTCCGCACATTCGCTGATTAACTCGGGCCGTTGCACCGCGGCCGAGTTGACGTTGATTTTTTCAGCACCGGCGAGGCGCAGGTCGGTCGCATCGGCCACGCTGCGGACACCGCCACCTACCGACAAGGGAATGAACACCTGCTCGGCAACTCGCTCGACGACATCGAGCATGATGCGGCGTTTGTCGCTCGAAGCGGTGATGTCGTAAAAGACGAGTTCATCGAGCCCATCCTCGTAATACTCGCGTGCTTTTTGCACGGGGTCGCCGATGTCCTTCGTATCGACAAACTTCACACTCTTGGCGAGTTTGCCGTCGCGCACATCCAGACAAGCGATCACACGTTTACTCAGCATGTGCCCTCCCAGGTGGAGAAACACTTAAGGAGCCTTAAGCCCACGCGTCCGCTCTTCTCCGGATGAAACTGAGTGGCGAAGTAATTGTCGCGGCCGAGGGCGCAGGCAAATTCCTGTTCATAGTCCGACACGGCATAAACGATGCTGCGCTCGATTGGATCTGGGTAGTAGGCGTGCACGTAATAGAACTCATCACCCGCTTCGAGGCCTTGCAGCAACGGATGCGCTTTGACGCTGCGCACTTCGTTCCAGCCCATATGTGGCACTTTGAGGCTTGGATCAGCGAGCTTGAAATGCCGAACGTTGCCAGCAAAAAGCCCAAGGGTGTGGGTGTCATTCTCCTCGGAGTAGTCGAGGGAGATCTGCAAGCCAAGGCAAATACCGAGTGTCGGTGTGCCGCGCGCGATGATCTCCTTGATCGCACTACCCAGACCACGACGGTGGAGGCTCTGCATCGCAGCGCCCGCTGCACCGACGCCGGGGAAAATTACTCGATCGGCGCGCAGCAGTGATTCCGGATCGCCAACGATCTCAGCGTTCAGTCCCACTTCGTGACAGGCGCGCTGCACGCTGCGTAGATTGCCGGCGTCGTAGTCGACGATGGCGGCGGCCAGACTCGCGGCCAGACTCACAGGCACACTCGGACGAAAGAGCTCACGGAAAGCGTCTCACATGACAGGGTCGAGGGCGGCGGATACTATCGCACCGCCCCGCAGTCACCAAGGAATTGTTATGGCCCGCTCGAGAGATGGAATTCTGCTGATGAACCTCGGTTCGCCCGCATCCCCATCGGTGCCGGACGTCCGCAAATACCTCGACGAATTCCTGATGGATCGCTACGTGCTGGACGTACCTACGCCCATTCGAAGGCTGATCGTTTCACTGTTCATTCTGCCGACTCGCCCGAAGCGCAGTGCCCATTCCTATGAACAGATTTGGCAGGAAGTCGATGCCACCGGTTACGGATCACCCCTGCTGCAAAACGGCGCACGGCTACGTGATCGTCTCGCGGATACGATCAATCTTCCGGTGGAACTCGGGATGCGTTATGGCGAACCTTCCATTGGTGCCGCTGTGGAAAGCCTCAATCGTCAGGGGGTGGAACGTATCCTGCTGGTGCCGCTTTATCCGCAGCACGCTGACTCAACGACGACCACCGCTCTGGAAATTGCACGTGAAGCCGCTCATCCGATTCCGCTGATAGAACTGGCGCCGTTTTATGCTAATCCTGACTATCTGAATGCACTGACCATCGTCACTCGCGAGAACCTTCCTGACGAGTATGATCTGCTGCTTATGAGTTATCACGGTCTGCCCGAGCGGCATATGCATCGTTCCGATCCCACTGGCTCGCACTGCCTCAAGAAATCGGACTGCTGTGAATCCGCTTCCGCAGCGCATGCGACCTGTTATCGCCACCAAACCCGAGTCACGTCTCGCCTGTTCGCGGAAGAGCTGGGTCTGAACTCGGCGCGCTGGGCGCTGAGTTATCAATCGCGACTCGGGCGTCTGCCATGGCTCTCGCCTTATACAGACGCGACGCTGCAAGAACTGCCCACCAAGGGCATCAAAAAGCTGGCAGTCGTGTGTCCCGCCTTTGTGTCTGACAATCTGGAAACGCTGGAAGAAATTGCGATCACCGGGCGTAAGACGTTTCTTGATGCGGGCGGAGAATCGCTCACGTTGATTCCGTGTCTCAATGATCATCCCGCCTGGGTGAACGCGCTGACGGTCATGTGCACGAAGGCACTCTCAAACTGAACGGCGTTACGGCAGGATCGGTCGCAGGTCGACAATCAGAGCGGCAGCATCCCTGCCCATTCGAACCACATTGACCTGAAGTTCGTCAGGGCGGCCTGATGCACGCACACTCACACGCAAGTTGACCTCTTCCTGTCCGGAAAGTGCCGCCAACACCAGCGCTTCTTCCAAGACCAAAGCCCCCAAACGTGCCATCACGTCGTTGGTATCTAGGTTTGTGGGCATATCAGCTTATTCCCGCGTTTATTGCGTCGTGATCATCGATGGCTGCGGCAATGCGACTAATCATCTCCAGCGACACGGCCTCCGGCTGCATGGCTGGTAAGGTCGGCGGTGGACACAGCGTCGGTGTCCACATCAGAAGCGCAGCGCAGAGCTGTTGGCGCATCGCCTCCCGGATTTGGTTCACACTGAAACGCTGACCGCTGTAGACAGACAAACGTTCCGCGTATGAAGCCAATAGCGCCATTTCCCCGGCACGTCGATCCTCGATTGAAAGCACACTGGAAAGTACGTAGACCACGTCCCTTGCCCAATGGGCTCGACACACCCGCGCCCAATCACAGAGGCCCGGTTGGCCGGCGTGCGTGAGGTACCAATTGCCGGGATGCACGTCGGAGTGAATCACCGTGCGCGGTGTTGTCGCGTGCAAAGCGAGCTGTGCAACCGCGGTCGTCCAGATCGCATCGCCACGACCCACCAGCGAACGTGGAAGAACCTTCTGCGCGGCCTCCATCGCCCGGAAATGCGCCTCGCGGATGCCTGAACGCGCCGCAGCGTTGAAGAAATCTTCATACGTACCCAGCCATGTAGGCATGGTCTCTGGACGCGCCATAAAGGTACCGTGCAGCGTCGCCAACAGGTCGAGCATCCGCTTCGCGGTGTCGATCGACACTACTGCAGGCGCATTTAGGAACGTCGCATCCTTGGACACCGTCAGATCTTCCATCACTTGCATAGCGCGACCTGAAGCCGCATCCCGTTTCGCGTACCAGCAGCGCGGCGCTTCAATCGGTAGCGTTGGCGCAACCTCCAACAGAAAGCGACCTTCACTCGCCGCCGCGATCCCGCCAGACAGCCGCATGGCGAAGGTCGGTGCACTCTTGGTAAAGACATTCTCCGGGAGACCAGCGTTCTCGCCGACTTGATTCCATTCAATGTGCTTTCGTCGCCGGTAGCTGGAACCGTCATCACCACCGAGTATTTGCAATCGCTTGACCTCGGCATCGGCGATTTGGCCTGCAAGTGCAGATTGCATCCAGGCAGGTGTTATCGCCTCCGCATACCAAGGCACCTCGCTGGCATGTGAAGGTGCAGGCGCCTGCATCCGATCATGAATAGACCATGCGGCGATGCGTGCACGTGTTCCGAGTGTCGATGCGTCAATACGATCTAAGCCGAGCTTCCCGCCTTGTCTTCCGTTTTCGATGATGACACCCTCCTCCTCATTCAGCGAGAAGGTGAGTTGCGTGAACTCCAGTTACAGCGGCTACGAGCACATTCGGTTTGAACGCAAAGACGGGATCCTTCGTGTCACCCTCGACCGACCGGACGTGCTGAACGCCATCAATCAGCGGCTGCACCGCGAACTCGCTCAGGCATTTTTCGAAATCGCCCTCGATCCGGATACACGTGTAGTCATCCTCACGGGTGCCGGTCGTGCCTTCTGTGCGGGTGGCGACCTCGGCTGGATGGAACAGATGCTCGCCGCGCCTTCACCTTATGGTGTGATGAATGCAGAAGCCAAACGCATCGTTTTTGGTTTGATTGAGCTCGAAAAGCCCATCATCTGCCGCCTCAACGGCGATGCCATGGGTTTGGGCGCCACCATCGCCCTGCTCTGTGATGTGGTCATTGCGAGCGACACAGCGCGTATCGCTGATCCTCATGTCCGAGTCGGCCTTGTCGCCGGGGATGGTGGCGCACTGATCTGGCCACAGCTGATCGGCTACGCGCGCGCCCATGAACTCTTGCTGGGTGGTGGCATCGTCGACGCAAAACGTGCGGTAGAGATTGGCCTGATCAATCGCATCTGCGTCGCTGAACAACTCGATGCGGAAGTGGATCGCCTCGCCGCCCAATGGAGCAACGGTGCCATCGAAGCGATTTCCTGGACCAAGATCACCGTCAACATCGGTCTCAAACAAGCCATGCACGCCATCATGGACGCAGGGATGGCGTACGAAGCATTGTCGATGCGTGAACCTTTCCATGCGGCAGCGGTTGCGAAAATGCGCAGCCGCGGCGCTTGACGACGCCATGCACCTTTCGAGTCAAAGACCCAGACCCTCCGCTCGCGAAGTGATGATCGCCGACAACGACGGCGCGCCTGCCACGCTGCTCGAAGTCGGCGAGACGTTTCTTGGTGATGCAGATTTGTCTTTCGACGCCTACACCTCTCAGGCGATCTATGTAGCCGAAGTTGAAAGGGTCTGGGGGAAGACGTGGCAATGGGCCTGTCGGGAAGAAGCGATTCCCGAACCCGGCGATTGGACGGTCTACGACGTTGCCCACTATTCCGTCCTGATCGTTCGGCAGATGGATCGCACCGTGCGTGCCTTTGTTAACTCCTGTCCTCATCGGGGCATGCAGTTCGCAGACAGTGGCAGCAGTGGGCACGGCAAACAATTCATCCGTTGTCCCTTCCATGGGATGCAGTGGCACCTCGATGGCAGCTTGCGTGAAATCCCGTGTCGCTGGGACTTTCCCCACATCCGCGACGATTCGTTTGGTTTGACGGCCGTGCGAGTAGCCAGTTGGGGTGGATTTGTCTTCATCAACCTCGATCCCGAAGCACCTTCGCTGAAAGCATACCTTGACGTTCTCCCCCGGCACTTTGCGCATGCCCCCCTTGATCGTCGACGGGTGTCGATTCACATCGCCAAGGTGATGCCAGGTAATTGGAAGATGTGTATCGAGGCATTTCTCGAAGCTTTTCACGTACTCGCCACCCATCCGGAAGGTGCGCGTTACACCGCCGACGCGGCTGCGGACTACGACGTCCTTGGTCCTCACGTCAGCCGCTTTATGCATTCGTTAGGCATTCCGAGTTCACACCTGAAGCGCCACATCGCAGAGCCCGATGTGGTGGCAGATGTGGTGGCCGACATGGGTTTCGACCCTGCAGGGCTCAAACCCGGTCAATCCGCACGCGCGTATATCGCCGATGCCATGCGAGCAGCATTCGGTGCGCAATTCGGCATCGACTATTCGAACACCAGCACAGCGGAGATTCTCGACTCTGTGCAGTACTTTGTTTTCCCCAACGCCTTTTTCTTCCCGGGTGTGCTGCTGCGTATGGTGTATCGCTTTCGGCCGATTGATCCGGACCACTGTCTGTTTGAAATTCTGGTCCTTGATCCGTTGCCCGATGGTGTACCGGTGCCACCGCCGGCGCCTGTCGTGGCGCTTGCGGCGAATGAGACCTACGAAGGTGTTCCAGGGTTCAGATTCGGTCAGGTGTTCGATCAGGATACGGAGAACTTTCGGCGCCAAACTGCGGGCATCAAGGCATCCGCAAAAGGTCGCCAAACACTGGGAAATTGCCAGGAAGTGCGTGTCCGGCACTTGCGCCAGACACTTGCGATTTACCTCAATCAGCTCAGTTAAACGGGCCTGAAGTCAGACTGCAGCAACGCTGAATCCCGTATTCGGAAAGTGCACCATGATGTTGCCGACCTCAGGGTCTTTGCGCAGCACGACAATCTCTTCCGCCGCCCACTTCACTAAAGAACCGATGATAGGATTACGCCCATAGTCCGTGGCGCTGACACCGACGTTTTGTCCAGCTTTCAGATTGAGTGCAAGGCGTGCATCCACACGTGCATTTGCAGGCGCTATAGGTTCAGCGTTTTTGCCCAACGCATGCGCCTGCTCAGCGGAGAGTTGCATGAATCGACCGTGACCAAAGGCGCGCATGCGCTCCATGTAATCCTGAACATTCGGCCAGTCAGCGAGCATCGATTTGTTGACAGGATTGCCATCCACAAACCACAGGCAGTGGTAAACGCTGAAATCAGCAATGCTCGGTACTTCCCCAAAAAGGAAGCCACCTTCGAGCGATGTCTCAAGCGTCTGCAGATACTCCAGAAAGTGCGCTTCGGCCGCAGCCGGCGGAACGCCCACGATGGGCGCTCCGGCGGAAAGCTCCGCACGGTCTTTTTGAAACGCAGCAACGGCCTCAGCGGACAGCTGCGACATCTGTGCAGCGATCGCGGCTTCACGAAAGTTGAGGGCCACCACCGTGCGGAACAGATCTGAGTCCGCCCACTGCGCCACCCGTTCTGCAGGGAAACCCGCGGCATAAAGCGTCGAGTTGTCCGCGACACGTGCGAGCGCTCTGCAGATCACCTGGGTATCGCAGTACACATTCGCGCCAATCTGCATGATCGGTGTCTTGCGATAACCACCCGAGAGCGGCATTAGGAAGGGGCGCGGCATGATCGGCGGGATGATGACCGACTGCCAATCGAGGCGCAGATAACCGAGGAGCACACGGATTTTTTCCGAGAAAAGTGAAGCCGGGTAGTGGTGCAGGATCAGAGTCACAGTAACGGTCTCGTTGATGGAATGGCGCGAGTCTACACGGACCGCGTCTAAACGGACTGAGCGCGCGCTTTGACCAGGGCATAGAAGTTCTGCACCAGTGGCCGGGAGAACATGGATTTGCGGGCGACAAATCGCACCGGGCGATTCAGGCCGTCCGCGTCGAGGGAGATGACCTCGTTGGTTTTGATGCCCAGTGTTCTGGCGACACCTGCAGGCACAAGGCCGTGTCCAAATCCGGCAAGCGCCATTTGTGCCACGGAAAAGAATGATTCAAGCGAAACCACCCGGTGCAGTTTCAATCGTTTCATGTCGTCTTCAATCGAGCGCCAGGCGCCGGATCGCGATTCGATGGTGATGACAGACAACGGTTCCCCAACGCGGTATTTGAGGGGCTTCCTGGCGCTGGGAATGATGACCATAGGCTCCAGCCGAATGACCTCACTCTGCAAATCAGATTCCGCGTCATGACTGCCCGTACAGAGGCCGACCATGTATTCACCAGAACGAAGCCGATCCAGCACCACGGGTGAACGCTGCGCATGAAACTCGAATTCCACTTCCGGCATTTCTTTCGCGACTGAAGCGAAGAGCTTCGGTCCCCAACTGGCGAGGATAGCTTCCGACACTCCCATGATGAGTTTGCCTTTGCGCAGCGTGTTGTCTTCGAGGAAGACACTGCGCAGATCAGAGATCAGGGGCGTTACTCGCTCCACGAGCTTCGTGCCGTGGTGAGTGAGTGCAACACGTCGCCCTTCCCGCTCGATCAGCGGTCGGTCGTAAAACAGCTCAAGGCTTGCAATACGTTTGCTCACCGCGGACTGGGAGATCTTCAGCACCGTCGCGGTTTCCATCATCGTGCCAGTCTTGGAGAGAACGACCAGTGTCTCGAGGTTCTCGAGCATGACCCATTCCAATTGGTTAATTCGCGTATTCCAACCATTCGCTGTATTCAAGTAAAGGATTTATCCATCCTGCCGGGCATGTTGTACACCGCCATTCTCATTACAGCGTTCGCCACCTCGGTTTTGTCGGGCATTCTCGGCATGGCGGGCGGCATGATTTTAATGGCGGTACTCGCGACCACATTGCCGGTTGCCGCCGCGATGATTCTGCACGGTGCGATACAGCTCACCGCCAATGGATCACGAGCCTGGTTTCTGCGTAGTCACGTGGAATGGAACGTCCTGCCTTGGTACGCCCTGGGTGCGGGCGGCGTACTCACGCTCTTCATCGCAGTGACGCTCGTACCGGATGCCGGTTTGATTCTGCTGCTGATCGGCTTTTTTTCACTTCTCGGGCGCTTCTCGGGGCAATTCGCCAAACTCGACATCACCCAGGCGCCAATGGCCGCATTGTGTGGTGTGGTCGTCACTGCTGCACAGCTGCTCGCAGGCGCGTCAGGTCCCATTCTCGATGTGTTCTATCTGCACTCGCCCTTGTCGCGACATGCCATCGTCGCCAACAAGGCGGTTACGCAGGCATTTGGGCATCTGCTCAAGATCGGGTACTACCGCACACTGGTCGGTGTCGCAGGAGAACTCCCGTGGTGGTTCATTGGTTTGGCGATGATTGTGGCGGTTGCTGGAACACGTGTGGGTACACGCCTGCTCGACAAACTGGATGACTCAGGCTTCAAGCGATGGAGTGGTCATGCGATCACCGCTATCGCAGTGGTGTGCGTGTTTGAAGGGGTCAGGCGGCTGGTCGTTTGAGACCAGCCCCCAAATCACGCCGCCATTGGCTTCACGACAAAGAGCAAATCTCCGGCATTTACCTGCCGACCATTCTCGATGTTGATACGCGATACTTTGTACCGACGATTCTTCGGAAAGAGCTCGGTATCGGTATTGAAGTCATCGAGTTTCAGCGGCGTGAAGATCTTCATCGCTTCAAGCTGACAGAGCGTCTGATTCGGATCGATGATGTCATCGACGGAAACGTAGGCGGGTTCTGTCGGCGTCGGTGAGGTGTAGAAGATCGCCGTAGCGGGCGACAGCACCTTGAGCTCATCGCTGTCCGCGATGCGGATGCTGTCCTGGTTGATACCTGAACCTGCGTCACCGGCGATCTCTTCGATCTCGCGGATCAGGGAAGGAACGTCGGTACGCTTGAGGAATTCCGGCAGGAATCCTGTGTCATAGGTTCCACCCTGGAAAATCGGATCTTTCAGGATGCGCCGCAGAAGTGGAAGGTTGGTGCTGATGCCGGTGAGCTCTACCTGACCGAGGTACGCATCGAGTTTGGCAAGACCGGCGATCCGGTTTTCGGCGTGCACGATGATCTGTGCCACCATGCTGTCGTAATACGGCGATACCGCCTTGCCGGATGCGGCCATCGAGATAATCTCTACGCCTTCCATCGACGGGAAGTTTGCCGTCCGAATCTGCCCTGGGTGTGGGCGAAACTCTAGCTTCTGGCCAACAGGCTGGATCTTCTCGGCAGTTACCCGCGCTTCAATGGCATAACCGTTCGCCTTCACCTCAAGGTCGGCGATGGATGCGCCACCGGCGATACGGTATTGGGCACCAACGATGTCCACACCACTCACCCATTCGGTGACCGGATGCTCAACCTGAAGACGTGTATTCATTTCCATGAAATACACGGCGTTGTTCTTGAGGTCATAGATGAACTCGACCGTACCTGCGCCGACATACTTCACTTCATCGGTAATCATGCGCGCGTAATCGAGCACCGACTTCATCAGATCCGGCGGCAGTGCCGTCGATTCACTCTCTTCGAGAACTTTCTGTTTGTCGCGCTGCACGGAGCAGTCGCGAATGCCGAGCACAAGGGTATTGCCGTGGGTATCACGGAGAACCTGCGCTTCGATATGCCGCAGGCTTGTGACGTATTTTTCGAGGTAAACGTCGCCGTTACCAAAAGCAGATCGGGCTTCCCGGGTCACGCGGTGGAACTGTTCATGGAAATCGGCAGCTCGTTCAACGACCTGAATGCCCTTGCCACCACCGCCATGAACGGCCTTGATCAGCACCGGATAACCAATCGTCTCGGCCACTTCAGCAGCGCGTTCAGCAGACGTCATGATTCCGTGGCTGCCAGGAACGACTGGCACACCCAGCTTCATCGCCGTGTTGATGGCGTTGGACTTGTTACCCATGGTCTCCATGCTGAGCACAGGGGGTCCAATGAAGTTGATGCCGTGGCGGCGAACGAGTTCAGCGAATTGTGCGTTCTCGGACAGGAAGCCGATGCCCGGGTGAAGGCTGTCGACCTGATGATCCTTCGCAACCTTCAACACGCTTTGCGCGTTAAGGTAACTCTCATCGGGGGTGTTGCCACCGATACACACCAGTTCGTCACGGGACGTCAGCATGTCAGCAACCGCGGATTCCATATCGGGATCGGACTGCACAAGAACCACACGAATGCCGTTGCGCTGGGCGATGCGTATCAACTTGATCGCGGTACAACCGCGCGCATGGACCAAGGTTTTCTGCACGGGCCGAATCAAATCGCGGTCGGTGAAATGCGGGTTATGCGCCACCACCACCGGTCTTGCCTGCGAGAGGACACCACTCCAGATGCGTTTCACCACTTCCTGTACCGATTCACTCGGCACGGGAATCTGGTCATCGATCTTACGCAGGGCTTCATCAAATCCTGGGTAGAACGGGTGTTTCACCAGCCCTTGCATGGATTCTCGATTCGTCGAGAGGTAGTTCGATAACAATGAATCGAGCGGCAGGTGCGACGACGTTACGATCTGGCCCGCAAACGGCATGCTGGTGCCCGAGAAGTAATACGTCTGCGCCAGGGGATGCGTGACAAAACTCGCCTGCGCACCACCCGTGCAATCGCCGTAGCCAAAGACGATGACGGGCAGGTCATGGTCACGTACAAACCGCGTAATGCGGTCGTTTATCGCCGCCATTGAGAAGAGTGAGCCAGCGCCTTCCTTTGTCTGCATACCGGCAGAAGAGAGGAAACACACCACCGGTAGGTGTTCTTCGGCGCAACGGACCAGCAAGCGGCAGAACTTCACCGCGCTCGCCATATCGAAGGAGCCGGCCTGGAAAGTCACGTTGGAGATGACCACGCCCATGGGCAAACCTTGGGCGCCGTTTTCGAATGTGCCGATTCCGGTGATGATGCCGCATGGTGGTTGGTCTTTTTGCAGCGCTTCTTCGATGGACAATCGGAATCCGGGAAAGCCCCGGGGATCGCTGGAGATCAGGTCGCGATCCAGTTCTTCGAACGAGCGGAAGAACGATTGGATGATTTCCTTGTAGCCAAACGGATGCGCTCGGCGAAACTTACGCAGCCCTTCGTTCAACAGGAGATCGCGATAAGCGATGTGCAAACGGTTCCAGAAGTCTTTACGCCGGCCAATGTTGCGGGGCGCGATCTTGCCTTGATAACCACGACCTTCGGTTTCTGCATGCACCCATGAATTCAGCAGGTTCTCGAAGATGTAGGTCACGACTACGAACAGCGCATCCGCAAGATGCGGAAATGTGAGTCGTTTCCACTCTTCAACCACGCGGAAGAAGTCACCACCCTTGGGTAGCTTCAGCACACGCTGATACCAGCGAATGACTTGTTGCCGAAGGACTTGTGCGGCGTTTTCAGCACTGACACCGGCACGTGGCTTGAGCGTTACACCACTCGCTGCAAGCTCGAGTGTGGTGTTGAAGAGATGTCCCAGAGAATCACGCGACAGAGCCTGAGTACGCTGCGCTTCAGCGGCAATGGAGTCGAGGTTGGCGATGACCTGATCGTAGACCGAATCGAACAGGAGCAAGTTCTCGCACTCACGCACGAAGTCTTCACGCAGCTCGTCGTGACACAGCAGGTCGAGCACGGTGAGTTCACTGGGCGCGATGATGCGCGATCGATCACCACGTGGACCAACAAACTCCGGAAACCGTTTCTCAAGAAAAGCGCGGTTAGATTCAAGCTCGGAGAGACCCGGCTCAGGACCCACACGGAACTGCGTGGTGGTCATGGCAAGGTTGAGTTCCGATGTCAGCTGATTGGCGAGGTACGTGAGCGACATGTCCTCAATGCCACGCCCTGCCAACAGTTTCTTGCCCTGATGGCTGAAGGTACGCAGCATCAGCGGATAGAGCTCCGCGTCGAGGCGAATCGCCTCGATAAACTCCTTCGGGCTGCTGATGTCGCTGACTTTGAGGATTTGCCAGGTATCACTATGGTGTTCCAGTAAGTCCCGCAGTGCCCGCAGGTTCCCAACCGCATCACCTTTCCAGCGGTTGTAGAGGTAAATACCAACGCGAGTGATCAACGCACTGCGCGCATCGTCGAAGTTCTTTTTCGGTTCACCAAACAAGAACATGGCAATACGGCCACGTTCAGCGCCAAGCGCTTCTTTCTTGTCCTGGAAGTTCTTCCAGGCTTTCGACAACGCATCGTCGTAGACGACGCGGTCTGGATCCTGCAACCACTTCAGGAACGATTGCCGGCGTTCAAGATCGGCCCGTTTGTCGAGCTCACCCTGAGGAAGCTCTTGTGGGGCGAGGCGCCCGTACTGCTGCTTCGTTGTAGCCTTGATGCGTTTGCGAATACCGAGATAACGCAAATAACGGAACGCCACGCCGAAGACGTTGAGGTATTCCGTGGGGTTCTTTGTTAGACGCAGGCCTGCTGTCGATTGCATTTGCGCCAGACGCGGCGAAGGCCTGAGGTAACGCAAGAGGCTCTGTTTGTAGTGTTCGAGGATGTACTCGTTTTCGGCGACAAAGTTCTTCGCCTGGTTCTCGACACGCAAGATGCCCGAGATGATCGCAAGCCTGAGATTCTCGATTTCGGCGTCCGCTTTTTCGGCGCTGAAATCAATCACCCCATCGATGTTGCCTTGCTCATAGAGTTCATAAGCCGACAAACCAACGTACTGAGCACATTCCTGCCAGGAGAGGTTGAGTCGCCGCGCGATGCTGGCGAGGCCACGGGGCTGGATGGTCGAGAACACCGAGTCCTTTACTGCGAGCAACAGGTTCGATGCTGCCAGTGGAATCGCACCACCGGAGTAACCGAGACCAAAAACCACACCCACCGTGGGCACATCAACGTTGCAGGCTTCGACGATCAATCGCGAAATCGTATGGGCCTGATTGTTGCGGTTCGCATCTTCGCGGGAATCCGCACCGGGCGTATCCATGCAGTTGACGATGGGCGTACGCCGCCGTGCGTGGTAAGCGATGCGTTCTGCTGCGGCCTTGTGATGCCTTGGGCCCCAACTGCCGTTTTCGACACTGCGATCCTGGGCAATGAAACCGACAGGACGCCATTCGCCCCCGAAGTCCATTTCAATGGTTGCGGAATAATAGGGGCCGTCCGACTCTTCACGACGCACTCTTCCGAGACGCCGGATGATTTTAGGTGCGCTGATTCGCGTGTTGTCTTCCGCCGGAGTAACGACGGACTCGATATAGGAGTCCACGTCCATGTTGGCCAAGGCGCGGCACTTACGCCGGATGACTTCGTCACGCAACAGCCCCCGCACCGCTTCCTGACCCGACGTCACTGCCGGGAAAAGAGAATCGTCATGGGCGAGGCTTTCAGCAATCAAATAGAGGCGGTCGCCCTCAATGAGCTGTTTATCCACTGGTCGCCGACTGGTTAGAATGCTGAGTACTCTAGTGGCTGCCCGCCAGCAACTCAACGCTTTAGGTTTATCGAAAGGTTTGCTCGGCAGGGTCTTCGAGATTTTCCCATGAAAATTGCAGTGCTTACCGTGTCCGATACCCGTACTCGTGAGAACGATACGTCCGGTGATGCGCTCGAAACCATGGCGGAGGCGTCAGGACACGACGTGGTGGCGCGGGATATCGTGCGCGACAACGTCTATGCCTTGCGAGCCAAGGTCTCAGCCTGGATCTTCGATGAAGGCATCGAAGTGATCGTCACCACAGGCGGTACCGGTTTCACCGGTCGCGACAGCACGCCTGAAGCGTTGATCCCGCTGTTCGACAAAGAAATTCTAGGCTTCGGCGAACTCTTCCGGCAGCTCTCCTATAACGACATCGGCACATCCACGATTCAGTCGCGCGCCTTTGGTGGCATCGCCAACGCTACGGTGATTTTCGGGCTGCCCGGATCAACCGGCGCGGTGCGACTCGGCTGGGAAAAAATCATCAAGGCCCAACTCGACATCAACAACAAACCCTGCAACTTCGCCGAACTGGCGCCTCGTTTTCGCGAGTGGGCCCAAAACTAGTGGGCACCCACCGAGTACCACGGCAGAACAGACGGCAAAACTCTGCACATGAGGAGATCTGATTGACTGGTTCTGTCTTTATCGCCGCTGCTGCGCGTACCCCGATCGGCAGTTTCCAAGGCGCCCTTGCCCCGCTCTCTGCACCCGCTCTCGGGGCACATGCGATTCGCGCAGTACTCCAGGACGTCGATCCTGGATCTATCGACGAAGTGATCTTCGGCAACGTCATCAGCGCAGGATTAAAACAAGCGCCCGCACGCCAAGCCACGCGGCTTGCCGGGTTGCCTGACAGTTGTGGTGCAACCACCGTGAACAAGGTCTGCGGCTCCGGCATGAAAACCGCGATGTTGGCCTATGACCTCATCCGTTGCGGCTCGGCCACATCAGTCGTGTGTGGTGGCATGGAAAGCATGACCAACGCGCCGTACCTCATGACCCGTGCGCGTGCGGGTCTGCGTATGGGACACAGTGACATCAAGGACGCCATGTTCCTCGATGGTCTTGAAGATGCCGACACCGGTGGATCTATGGGGAGCTTCGCGCAAGCGACCGCGGACGCCAGGCAAATCACACGTGAAGGGATGGACGCTTACGCGCTCGAATCGGTACTGCGCGCGCGGCGCGCGATTGAACAGTCTCTGCTCACGACTGAAATCAGTCCGATCTCCGTCAACGGTTCCATGGTGATTCACGACGAACAACCTGGACGCGCCAAGCTGGAGAAGATCTCCAGCCTTAAACCCGCGTTTAAAGCAGACGGGACCATCACCGCTGCCAACTCAAGCTCGATCTCTGATGGTGCTTCGGCGCTCCTCCTCACGAGCGCGTCGCGTTTGAACGGTGCCGAACCTCTGGCTCGTATCGTCGGCCATGCCACACACGCTCAACATCCGAGCACGTTTACGACAGCGCCCGTTGGTGCGATCCAGAAGCTCATCGACAGGCTCGGGTGGAGCATGGATGAAGTCGATCTTTTCGAGATCAATGAGGCCTTTGCCATGGTGACCATGATCGCAATGCAAGACCTTCGATTACCGCATGACCGGGTCAACCTCTACGGCGGCGCCTGTGCCCAAGGTCATCCCATCGGATCCACAGGGGCTCGACTCCTGGTCACTCTCGCTCATGGCCTGCTTCGAACCGGTGGTCGTCGTGGCATCGCATCGCTCTGCATCGGCGGTGGTGAAGCCACCGCTGTTGCGCTGGAGCGGGTTTGAGGGATCAAACTTTGAAAAATCGGTGGAAGAACGCTTTACGGACAGGAGCATTTTGACGTGACACGACTTCCCGTCATCGTCGGCATGGGCGGAGTGAACGCCGCCGGCAGGATTTCGTTTGATCATGCCTACCGGCGCATGGTGATCGATGCCCTCGACGAGCCAGCTCGTGCTTCAACCTACCGCTCATTGGCTGCCCTTATGGGCATCAAAGAAGACCCAACTTCCGCTGCCGTGCAAGAGCACATCCGAATGCAAACCCTGGTCAGACGCATCGAGAACTTTGATGTGAATCGGGTGTATTGCCAGAGCTCGGCAACCGTCACGCCCGACGGCAGCGAAACCCTCACATTCCGCATGCCGAAACGTCAGTTGCCAGAGCGTATTCCTTCGGGCTGGAAAATCAGCGAGATCGATACTCGAACCGTGCTGGTCACCTGTTATGGCGCTACGGACGTTTTGTTTCCGGATGCACGCACGTCGAAGGTCACGAGTGCAGGCCAACTGCCTACCGGTTTTGATCCGGGGAATACCTATCAATCACGCAGTCATCCACGTGGTTTGCAGCTTGCGGTCTACGCGGCCTCGGATGCGCTGCAATCCACTGGGATCAGTCTCGACGACATCAAAGCCGCTGTGAGCGGTGACCAGATCGCTGTCTACTCCGGCAGTGCCATGGGGCAGCTCAACGAAGAAGCGTACGGTGGCTTGCTACAAAACCCCATGCGCGGCAAGAGGCCTTCTTCAAAACACTGTTCCTTTGGTCTCTCGGAGATGCCTGGCGACTTCGTTAACGCCTATGTGCTGGGGTCAGTGGGCGGCACAGCAGGCATCATCGGCGCCTGTGCCACGTTCCTCTACAACGTGCGGCAGGGCATCGACGAGATTCGGAGCGGTGAAAAACGGGTGGTTTTCGTCGGTAACTCGGAAGCACCGATAGAGCCCGATGTCATCGAAGGTTACAGGACCATGGGTGCCCTCGCGGAAGACGAAGCCCTTGCAGCATTGGACGGCACGAATATATGCAACAACCGCCGTGCCGTTCGCCCGTTCTCCGACAACTGTGGCTTCACGGTCGCTGAAGGCGCGATCTATCTGGTCCTCATGGACGATGAACTCGCTCTCCAACTCGGCGCTCGCATTCTGGGCAGCGCTGCGGGCGTGTTTGTGAATGCAGACGGCTATAAGAAATCAATTTCAGGTCCTGGTGTTGGCAACTGGATCACCGTCGCCAAAGCTCTGGCGTTTGCACGCAGCATCATTGGTGAGGAAGCGCTGCGCAAACAAACCTATATCCAGGCCCATGGCACCAGCACCCCGCAGAATCGTGTGACGGAATCGCAGATCCTGAGCACGATCGCAGGTCAATTCGGGATCAGTGATTGGGTGGTCGGCGCAGTGAAGGCCTACGTCGGCCACACGATGGCGCCTGCAGGCGGTGACCAACTCGCCGCGGTCCTCGGGCAATGGCAATACGGCGCGATTCCAGGAATCACCACGATCGACCATCTCGCCAACGATGTCTTCACCGCTAACCTGCGCTTTCCTTTTGAGCATGTGCGGGCAACCACAGACAGCTACGCTGCAGCGTTCGTGAATTCAAAAGGGTTTGGCGGCAACAACGCCACGGGTGTTTTTTTGTCGCCCAACCAGACGCTGCACATGCTCGAGCGTCGCTGGGGACGCGGGGCCCTCAATGAGTGGCGTGCACGCAACCGGGACGTTCATTCACGCGCTACCGCATACGATGACGCGGCCAGTGGTGGTGCGGCGAACACCATCTACCAGTTTGGTGAAGGGGTGCTGGAGGGTGACGATCTCAAGATGAGTGATCGCATCATCAACGTTCCGGGATTTGGCGTGCCGGTTTCCCTGGAGCCACAAAATCCGTGGAAAGATATGTGCTAAGCATCGCCGCGCCTTTGCTCAGTGAAACGTCGGTGGCTTAGCGCGGCCAAGTAATCGCAACCGCATCTCCACATTGCGCTGCAACTCGGAGCCTGTGGGTGACAAGGTCACACACATCTCAAAATGCTCTCGAGCGAGGTCCGGCATGTTGAGCGCAAACCAGCAGTTACCCGCTTCAAGGTGCAGCCCAGCATGGAGTTCCTGGTTGTTGATAGCGGCCGCGATGCCCCGCTGATGCTCAATGATCACCAGTGCCGAATGCGGGTGTCTTCGCTCCATACAGACGTGTTTGATGTTGTTGAGCATACGCAGTGCGACGTCAACCGCGCTTGCCTTGGGTAGATCTCCGGTAATCGGCAGTGGTGACATACGCACGGGATCAATCACCTGACCATTCACGTAGGCGAGGAAGTGTCCCGGCGTGTTCAGTCCCCAGGCTTCTTCGCCTCGGGCACGTGCAACCTCAATGAGGACGAGCGCGAGGGTAATCGGCAAGCCGCGACGCCGCTCGATGACACGCGCGACACAACTGTTGTCGAAGTTGCTCAGGGCGTTCTCCTCTCCACAAAAACCGAGTTGTTCGAGCGCCCGCCAGGGCGGTTCGTCCCGTATCGAGACCACCCCCTCCAGCAAAGGCTCAATGGAGACAGATTGCACCAGTGGGTCGATCATCCGATTGACCAACACTGCGGCATCCCACTCCGTCGCTAACTCATCAACGGCGAGGCCGGAGAACGCCGTCGTCAGTTCAACATCGGGTTGCAGATTCACGAGACCAAGAGCGAATCCACCACGCTGGTGAACTCTTTACGCGCGAAAGGTTTGTCCAGTGTGGCGTTGGCACCAATATGTTTGGCAGCTTCGAGGTAGTCGTTGGGGCCGATCCGTCCACCACCGCAAATGGCGATGATGGGTAGATCTCCATGTTTCTTTCGAATGCTGGAGATGGTTTCGAGACCTTCTTTCTCCGGCATGATGATATCGGCGACAACCAAGTCGAATGGACCGGTTTTGATTTTTTCCAGGGCAACCACACCATTTTCAGCGGTCACCACACTATGCCCTTCCAGGCGCAGCATCTCTCCGAGAACATCGAGTACCTGGAGGTCATCGTCTACAAGCAGTATCGCACTCACGAAACGTTCCCACTCATCCTTAAGGCGCGGCTACTCGATCCTCAACGAACTAACTGGGGGTTCGCACACCGCAAAAACAGACTCGTCGAAGCCGCGCGAAATTGCAACGTTTTGTAAAATGAATCGCACCTGAATCGAGGAAAAAATCGACAGCTATGCAAGCGGGTGAAATCACATGATACAAGATACCGCCATCGGCGCTCTCGCGGACGCGATGCTCGTGCGCCAGAAAACCGGCTTTCTCATCTACCGAGCGGCTGATCACCGCGCACTGTCTCGATCCCTTACGCATCTCCCTCGGCTACCTGCTGTGGACTTCGCGCTCCTCACCGGCTCTCCGGCAAATGCTGAAGAAGCTGCGGAAACGCTGATTAAACGTGGTTGTGATCTGATCGTGCTGTGGCAAACCGCCTTGAGTCTTCAGGATTTCATCGAGCCCGGTGAACTGGTGATGCCCACCCGAATCGTCGAGGCCGAATCTGGCGGGCGTTTCGACACTGGCTTCCCCGGCATGGGACGTCGAGACCGAGCCGCGATTCTCACCACCGACTTCATCGAAGACCCTGGCGCCCGCCGACGTCTAGCCATGCGTTTTCAATGTGTGGTGATGGATACGTTGTCAGCAACACTGGCCCGCCGCCTCGCCCGTGCCAAAGTCCCCTACCTGGTTGTGTGTGCACAGATCGATCGCCGTGCGGAGTACTGGACCAATCGCTTCTTCTCGTGGCGCGTTCGCTTCGGCAGTCGCACGTTACTCAGCGCACTCGCCTGGATCTGGTTCAAGCCGCGTGAGCTGATGGTCTTCTCAACGAGCCGAGGTGGAGCAAACGCATCGCTTCGAGATGCTGCGAACCTCCTGCGTGAATCGTTAGAGGAGGCATTCGAAGACGAGTTTCCCTCACTGCCCGAGGAAGCGGGCTGACACCTATGCCGTGATGCGGGTATAAAGCACCGGCGTTGGTCACGATCTTCCGCCCGAAGAGATCTGATTCACGCAGAGCCTCATAGTCCTCGCACGGCCAAGGATCGCGTCTTGATGTCTCCGGTCTCGTCATCCATACCTCCAAAACCTGCGACCGTGTCGTCGGATGACGATCTCCTGATCTTGGTTGACGGCAACGACACCGCCATTGGTACTCTCGACAAAGCACGATGCCACGATGGCGCCGGACAACTGCACCGTGCCTTTTCACTTTTCATCTTCAACCCACGCGGTGATTTGCTTTTGCAGCAGCGAGCGATTGGCAAGCGGCTTTGGGGCGGTTATTGGTCGAACAGCTGCTGCTCTCACCCACGTGCTGCCGAAGGAATGGAGGAAGCGGTTAGCCGCCGGCTTGCTGAAGAACTGGGTTTAAACGCAACGCTGCAATTCGTCTACAAGTTTGAATACCACGCAGCGTTTGGCGAGGAAGGCAGCGAACATGAACTCTGCTCGGTCTACATCGGCGAAACTCACCAGGATCCTTCCCCGCACCCGGAGGAGATTGAGCGTTGTTGCTGGATTTCACCGGCAACCCTCGACGGCCGAATGCAGTCCTCGCCGCACGAGTTCACACCGTGGTTCCGGATGGAGTGGCATGCCTTACGAACTCAATACCGCGAGCGACTTTCAGGGAGTTGCTGAATCACACACAAATCCCACACGGAGGACGTTGCCGATGCGTTCACGCGGCTGGCTGGGCTCTTGGAAGCGGCGTATCCTTGCGGCCTCTCGACTGCCCACCTTCGGCTGCCCATATGGCGGTTCAGCACCTATCCTTTCGGTGTCGAGCGACGTTAGCGCACAGGTTGGACATCACGGTGAGCGCCTCCGTTTGTAAAACGACCTGAACGACGTAACAAGACGACCAGGAACAGCCCACCACGACAGGACTTACGGGTAGAGGAACAGTGAGCAAGAGACAATCCGGCATCGGCATCAGCGGACTCGCAGCGTACCTGCCACCCTACCGCGTTGATCTGGAATCGTGGTGTCACTGGAACAATGACAGCTGGGACAAAGTCGGCAGCGTCGTTGGCTCAAGTTTCCGCATGCCTGGACCCAATGAAAACGCCTACACCATGGCCGCCACTGCGGTCATGCGGCTCATCGACAACTACGACATCGACGCTAACCGCATCGGCTATCTGGCACTCGGCACGGAATCGAGCACCGACAATTCTGCAGGTACCGTCATTATCAAGGGCATGATCAACGAAGCCCTCATTGCCCAAGGGCGCCCGACGATCAGCCGGTATTGTGAAGTTCCGGAGTTCAAACACGCTTGCCTGGGTGGCGTGTATGCCATGAAAGCGGCGGCCCGCTATCTTGCGCTGGATGGTGCAGGTCGAATTGCCATCGTGGTCTGTTCCGACATCGCCGAATACGCACGAGGAACATCAGGCGAACCGACGCAAGGTGCTGGCGCTGTCGCCATGCTCCTCGAAGCCGACCCGAAACTGCTCGCCATCGAGCTGCACACCTCCGGTTCTTCGTCGGACTATCGAGGACCGGACTTTCGTAAACCTTTTTCGCGGTTCCTCAACCAGCCCAGTAATCGGCAACAACGTCCACGGGACTTCCCGCTCTTTAACGGCAAGTACTCCACCACTTGTTATATCGACGAAGTGCTTGCCGCCACGGCGCATCTGGTCAGCCGCCTGGAAGGTTCAGGTCGAAAGTTCCTGCGCGACATGCTTGCGGTGTTTCTACATCGCCCCTATCAACGCATGGCTGAGACTGGTCTCGCCATGATCCTGTTGCATTTCCTGGCAGTGGGTGACGCCGACGATCGTGCGGAGCTTGACCGTATCGCTGCGCTTTCCGGAGTCGATGCGAGTCGCTTGCAGATTGAATTGGTAGAGCCACGTTACGTGTATGACCTTGTCAAGAATGGCCAGGTCGCAGAAGAGCTGTATCCCTTCGCTACTCAAGCGTTACGTGCCATGCGCACCATGCCGGTATGGCAGGACGAAATCTCCAGCAAGCTTCGCCTCGGTGCCACCGAGATGAAACACGTCGGCAACCTCTACACCGCATCGCTACCCGCGTGGCTCGCTGCCGGTTTGGAAGAAGCCGCCGCGCAAAAGATGAAGATCACCGACGCGTCAATCCTCACCGTTGGCTACGGCAGTGGTGATGCGGCCGAGATCATCCCCATGCAGCTTGTCAAAGGCTGGGAAAAAGCTGCGAAGCGTATTGGCTTTCGCGACGCGTTGGCTGGAAATCCTGTGGACCTTACCGAAGCGGACTATGAAAGCCTACACGACACCGGTGCGTTGGCCACGGATCCGCGTGTTGATCCGGGTGTGTTTGTGATCGAACGAATCGGTGATGGCACCGCGTCGTTTGATGACACTGGGCTTGAGTACTACTCCTACCGAGTGAGCTGAAAGCTCGCGCGGAAGTGTCGTAGCACCGGCCAGCGGCCGGTGCGGGACACCAACCTGGCTAGTGCAATCCCCTGTTACTTCCCCCTCCCCGGAAACGCAGCCGGCACAAACCCTGGATTGTTCATCCGCTTCGGCCACATAAACTCCAGGCTGCACCGCGAAATCAGCCACTTCTCTTCGACCTTTTCATACGCTTCGTCATACACACCAAACCAGACAATCGGCATCTGATCCGCAGGCATCGTCGTGACGGTATCGATCAGATAAGAGCGGCCCACCGCTGTATTTGGTCCGGTGATTTCAATCCAGTGGCTGCACACATTGTGCAAGGCGCCAAACACGGTCGACCCAGGCCCTGCGATCACTTGTTTGTAATTGGTGCGAATGGTCTCGCGACCCACCCAGTTGCCGTACTCGGGTCCAAACTCGCATACGGCATCCACCGTGAAGATGTCGGCAAGCTCGTCGATACGATGCGAGTCCATCAACTGTGAATACAACAACTTCACTTTGCGAATGGCTTCAATGTCTAGCAGCCGCTTCAGCGAACGAACCTCGTCAGCGGTGAACGATTCGATGCTCATAAGTTTCCCCTGTCACTTCAATAGATAGGCTACTTCGGTCGAATCAGAGCGACCGCTTTTTGAATTTGAGATGCAGTTCGAGCGTTCCCAACATGATGCCCGGCTGGTGCAGGAACTTGTTACCAGGCGCATATTCGATGCCTTCGACCCGGTCAAGCAAACCCTCCCAGGCAGTGATTTGCTCAAGCCGAGAAATATGCGCACCCGGACAAACACGCGGGCCTTGCGAGAACACCAGGTGTCGCGTGACCGCCTTGCGATCCACATTGAGATCAAACGGGCATTCCCACTCATCTGGATCTACGTTTCCAGCCGCCCAACGCAGGTGCAGCATCGAACCCTTCGGTACATGCACACCCTGGAATTCTTCATCCTGACTGCAGATGCGCGTCGAGAGTCCTTGTGTGGGTGAACGCAGGCGCATGCACTCTTCGGTAAACCCACGGACCTTGCTGCGATCATCTCGAATCGTTGTCCACACATCCGGGTTATCGCAGAGCAACTGCGCCTGCTCTTCAAGCGCGTATTGGGTTGTCTCCAGGCCACCAATCATCATCGCGTAGACAATGCCATTCACTTCAGCATCGTTGAGCTTGCGCTTCAGCGGTGAGTATTCGACCTGCGTCAGGAAAGAGATCATGTCATCACGAGGCGATTTACGCCGTTCGATGATGTGCCAGGCCACATAATCTTGAAACTCCTTGAGCGCGGCGAACTGCTCCTTCATTTGTTCTTCGCTGAGCAAGTTGCGATGACCCTTCCCATACACGAACGCTGCGACCTGGGCATTACCCCATTTCGCCAGCATAGGAATGTCTGAGTAGGGAAACCCGAGCACATTGGCCATCACCATTTGCGGCAGCGGCCTCGCGAATTCGCTGATGAACTCGACTTCGCCGCGATCGATGAAGCGATCAATCAGCTCGTGCGCCGCGCGACGAATCATCGCTTCATGCCGACTGGCGCCAGGTCCTACCCAGGGATCGGTGAGCTCCTGACGGTGGGAGCGCCAGAGTTCGTTCGTTGGGCGCAGGGAAGCAATCGACACCATCATGGCGTTGATATACTTCATGTCGTTGAGCGGTGTGCCCTGCTCCTTCAGGTTCTCCATCGTCACGAAGAGTGTCGGCGGAAAACGCACCGGATCACGCACCACCATGGCAATGTCTTCGTATTTGCTGAGGATGAATCCATCGGTGCCCGGTGCGTAACCTTCACCAGGCAAGCGATGTACTGGCGATTCTTTGTGCAGGACGGGGTAGGCCTCGTACCAGTGCTCCTGTGCCCCAGGACCAAAGAGGTCCACGTCGGCGGCATGGACCGGGCACTTCATGGTGTTCTTGTCGTGAGTTGGTGCGGTGGCACTCATCCTTACTGTCTCCCTTGCGGCGTGCTGAACTGCCAAGCTGATCTACACCGAAGGATACAGGCAGCGCTGACGGTTTTGCCACGACCTTTAACGGCGTCATGAGAGACCGGGCTCGCCGTCGCTCAGTCCTTTGCCGCAAACACCAGCAGCGCATTGCCCGCCATACGATCACCGAACAGGTAACCGGAGTTGACGATCACGTGGCCGGCCTGCACCAAGGGACCTGCGGATTCGATGCTGCCCCCTCGAGCGATGTCACCCGAAACGGCAGGAAACTCCTGATTTGTATCGAAGTCCCACAACAACTTGCCGCTTCGTGATTCGTAGGCGCGAAGGTGTCCATCGAAAGCCCCGGAAAACACGACGTCCGGAATCGCGGTGACCGGTGCTGAAAATCCCGGATCACACGCCGGTAGATCTTCTGGTGCACACACGTCCGGCGCTGGCACAAACCACTTCACGTCACCATCAACCGGATTGATTGCGAACAAACCGGGTTTTCGTTCACCGATGATCTTCTCGGTGAACACCGTATCGGCATTAGGCGCGAAGATCGTGCCCTCGCCGACGGCGAGCCCCCAATGCACGCCCCCCGCAAAACCCCCGTGACCATACTTGTTACGCCACATCAGGCTGCCATCTTCCGGATCGAGGGCAAACACGTGCCCCGATTTCTGACCCACAATCAGCGCATCGCGACCATCGGGCAGGGTGATCAATGCAGGTGGCGCGCCGATGTCGAGGTCAGGGCCATTTTCTTTGGGACAGTTCGTCCCACCGCCGATATAACACGCCATGTTCCACGCATCCCCAGGGATGGACTGGTACGACCACCGTTTCTCTCCGGTAATCAGATCAAAAGCGACGATGGCATCACTCGTACCCACGGCGGGTGAGGTGTAAGCCTCACCGGTGCCGACGTAGAGCGCACCACGTTTGGCATCGATGGTGGGTGAGTTCCAGACAGGCGCACCTGCAGGGTGGAACCGGGGCGCGTCTTGAGCGTTTTTCTCACCGGTCGGCTTGGGTTTTTCGGCGATGGTATGTGCGGTCCACAGCACTCGACCGGTTTCACTGTGAATGGCCACAACGCCGCCACGAAACGTGCAACAGGGATAAGCAGGATCAGCCGCACTCGCCCACTCAGACGAAGACAGCGGGACATAAAGCACTCCTTCATGGAGGCGCGGCGAACCCGTCAGCGTGGTCGTTGGATGGCCATGTGATTGCACCTGCCACAACAGCTGACCGGAACGTGGATCAACGGCATAGACCATGCCACGGATATCGCCAAAGAACGCCTGTTGGCCTGATGGATCCACCACTACGGCACTTCGCACTTCCGCGGCGGCTGTGAAGATCCACGTCGCGCATCCATTGGCGAGGCTCAGTGCATAGACCGCACCACTCTGACTGCCTACGAGGATGTGATCGCCATACATCGACGGTTGGCTGCGTGCACGACTCGCGCCGGGAAATGCAAAGGCCCATTTGAGTTTGAGTTTCGACACGTCCTCGGCAGCAAGTTCTGCCACCGCTGAGTCGATGAAGCGTGTGTTGTGTGGCGTGAATCCCCAACCTTGCAGTGCAGGCGTCGCGAGCGGAACCCTGTCCTTCTCGCATCGAAGGACCGGTCGCGCGGTTTCCTGGGATTCGCCGCCGAGAAAATCAGCGAGCTTGCGCAAAGTGGGGGTATCGATGCCGTCAGCATTGGGCTTCATCAACCCTTCAGTCAACGCCGCATAGATCGAATCGGCACCCATGAGTTGAAACTTCACCTGATGCGGCGCCTTGGGAACACTACCGTCGTGACAACTCGCACAGCGGGTGTTGTAGAGCACCTGTAGTTCGTTGGCGAACGACGGCGTTATCACCGCGGACAGAAGTATAACAAGATAGAAAAACGGAATACGCATAAAGACTCTCCCCGCCCATCAATAGTAACCGGGAAGGTCAGCGTCTATCGAACAGGAAGCCCCTGAGAGCTGCAGAAGGGAGGAAGTTGAAACCTGTTTCAGAACGAAGCCTCAGGTCACTGACAACCCACTTGACGCGAGACGATCCACCTCCACTCGCGCTGCCGCCTTGTCTTGAAAGTACAGGGCGTTAAGCGTCGTGAAGTGGCTGACGTCACTGGGGACGTTCTTGTCCAGGAAGATCGCACCGACCGGGCAAGCGGATTCACACGCAGCACAATCGATGCATTCTGTTGGATGTACGAAACACATCCGGTCGTTGTCTTCTTGATAGATGCAGTCGACAGGGCAGACTTCGATGCACGAAGCATCCTTCACGTCGATGCAGGCATTGGTGATGACAAAGGTCATCCTGTCCTCGCGCGATGAAACGATGCGGGGAAACGTAAACCAAAGCAGCCCTTCTTGCCAATCCACCTCTCTGGAAATCTTGAAGCGGCGTTCAGGTTTTTACGGGGACTTGGCAGCCCGGCGCCCGAAGGGTTACGTTACGAGGTGATCAATCCATCTTTGAGGAGCGCAACCATGGATGCATTGCGGGACTACGCGAGCGAACTTGATGCCGAGATTCATTCCACCGATCCAGGCGGCACGATCAACTTTCCGTTGATGCCGGTCGGCCAGGCGGTCGACATGGGTCATGACGCGACAGGCAAACCGCTATTCGATCCGCGGGTGTTCAGCTCACGGGAGTTTTTCCGCAACCCCTATCCCTACTACCGCATCCTGCGGGACCACTATCCGGTCTTTCACGACAAACTTCACAATACCTATTACGTCACCCGCTATGAAGACGTCTGGCGTTGTTATTTCGATGATGAAGGTTTCAACACCATCCCCAAAGGCAGCTCGTCAGGGGTTCTTGGCAATACTCAGCTTGAGCTTTCCGGCGTTGAGCATCGTCGCCGGCGAAATCTCTATGGGCAACACCTCGTCGGTCGCGGCCTCGACCTGCGCGTGCCTTCGATCCAACGGCTCGCTCGCGATATGATCAAGGATTGGGACAACCAACTCGATACGCCCTGGGTCATCGACGAAGGCAAAAAGCGTATCGTCGAACTGGGTGCTGCCTTCGCCAACGAGTTCCCTGTGCGGGTCGTCTGCGAAGTGCTTGGCTTCCCTAACGAGGCCCGCGAGCAGTTCTTCTATTGGTACAACTCGATGATGTCGGGTCTCGGTGGATCGCTCACCCACAAACAAGGTCTCGAAGCGCGGCAGAGTCTTGAAGACTACGTGCAGGACATTGTCGAGGAACGCCGTCGCAAGCCTTCGTTCCTCAAGGATGAAGACGGCAAGATCATCGGCAAGGACATCATCACCAAGCTGTGTGAAACCAAGGTGGACGGGGACTACTTATCTACCGAAGAGATCACGTCCAACATCGCGCTCATTGTTGCTGCGGGCGGAGAAACGACACGGGGCGCCATCATCAACATGTGGTACCTACTGTTGCAGCATCCCGATCAGTTCGCGGCACTGTGTGCAAATCCCGGCGAAACCTGGGATCGAGCATTCCACGAAACGCTGCGCCACTCATCCCCCATCGGCGGTCAACCCCGCCACAACACCTTCGATGTCGATATGCATGGTATGCATGTCCCGGCTGGCTCACTGATGCAGATGGTGGACTTCAGCGCCAACCACGATGACCGTGTCTTCAAAGACCCAGAAAAATTCGACATTTTCCGCGATGACCTCTATTCCGGAAAACTCCTGCGCTCCGGCTTCATGAAAGAAGGTCGCTGCGCGCACATGGCGTTTGGGGTGGGTCCCCACTTGTGCCCCGGCGCGTGGATTTCCCACCAGGAGGCCGTGGAAGGCTCGAAGATCCTGCAGAAGACGCTCAAAAACATGCGGCTCTGCACGGAGCGTCAACCGAAGGACATTGATGGCGAGTCACTCGCGCCCGTCGGCATCGTGCGGGTACCGCAGCTCTGGCTGGAGTACGACCGCGCATGAATGCTCCCGTTTCGAGAGATGCCGACGACCTCGTCATCGGCGACAACGGCGTCGCCGTTCCGCGCTTCAACCATGGTGGAACGGGCTATCGCACCTATGAAGTTCACCAACGCGAACGCGTCGGCGAGTCCACCGAAAAAATCAACGGTTCAGAACTCGCATCGGCAGGGTATGCCACTGATCCTTACAAATCGCTGGTGATTCTGCGCGAGAACTACGCGTGTTTCCGGGATTGGATCAACAACTGCTACTGGATCACGCAGTACAACGACGTCACCTCGATCTTTGCTGACGAAGCCAATTTCGAAACGCGGAGCAAACTCTGGTACTACGGCCTCAGCGGATTCGGGCGCGACCTTCGGCAAGAGCTGCCGGTGCTCTGGGCCTGGTCGAAAGCGATGGACACGTTTGCCGAAACGGATGCACGGCGACTGATCGAGGGCTTTCGCAAAGGATCAACGGACCTCGCAAGAGATTTCGCCGCTCAATATCCAATTCTCCTGCTCGGTCGCATGTTTGAAGTCCCTGACGCGGAGCTCGCCCCTTTCGCGATCCGTTATCGCCGCGCCCAACGCGGTGTACTTTGGCACCCCACCGCGCAAGAGGCCGGCAAAGACGCGCTGCGCGAGCTGGTGGCGTACTTCGATCCGAAACTGCAGAAAACGAGTGGCGCTGACACCAGCGTCCTCGCTGCCATCGCGGGCCTGGGTGGTACTGCCGCCGACGTGGTCACCACACTGCTCGAAGCCGATCACGAAACCTTGCATGGAATCCTTGGAAATCTCTGGATGAATCTGCTGGTGCAACCGGCGTCATACGCCAAGGTTCAGCAGGATCGGTTGGCCATGAAGATCGCCTATCTCGAGGCCATGCGACATTCACCGCCAGTGATCACCGCCGAGCGGTTTGCGCGGCATGAGGTGGAACGCTTCGGCAAGTTGATACCCGATGGGGGCTTGATGCGCATCTCCGCATTGGCTGCGAACCGTGACCCCCGCATCTTTGATGACGCGGATTCGTTCATTGCGAATCGCATAGACATTTGCCACCGCGAAGCACGGGGGCACTTCCGTGCCGATGGTCTGCCACAAGGCATCGCTTTTGGTATGGGGCAGCCAACGAAACACCCCGCTGTTCCGGAGGATCGACCCCGTTCGATGTACGCGCTGACTCGCGATACTGTAGTCACCGCAAGCTGGACGCTGGCGCAGTCCCTTCCGGAGCTGCGATTGAAGGCAGGCTTCACACCAGTGATCCGTTGCCTGCGAATCGGGGAAACGTTTACCTGTTGGGAGTTGCCGGTCGACTTTTAGAGCGTTACTCAAAAACAACTGTCTGAAGAACTAGAACCAGGGGGGAGAACCATCATGGCTGAAGCTGCAGTGAAGCCGAGCTTGCCGCACGAAATCGATCCACGTGAATTCGATGGTCCGGCATTCCAGAAAAATCCGTTTGATCTCTACAAGCGCCTGCGGGATCACCATCCGATCTTCCACGACCGCTTCCACAACCGCTGGATCGTAAGCCGCTACTGGGATGTGGATGCGTGTTTTCAAAATAACGAAAGCTTCGACCGCGCCGTGTATAAGCCGGACGGCCCCTACAAATTCGGCACGAACCACGTCTTCGGCCCCAACATTCTGGAATATGGCAACAGCGACGAACATCGACGTCTGCGCAACATCGTCGCCGGCCAGTTTGTGGGCCAGAAGCTCGACGACTTCATTCCGATGATCCATCAGATCAGCGAAGAAGTGATCGACCGTTTCAAGCACAAGAAGAGCTTTGAGCTCGTCAAGGAATTTTCGAGCCAGGTGCCGATTCGTGTGATCTCCAACATGCTCGGTCTGCCGCGCAAGGACGAAGAGATGTTCGTCGAGTGGTACCAGGCGTTGATCGCGGGGCTCGGCTTCGGTGGTGAACACCTGATGCGGGGTATCGGCGCGCGTAATCAAATGTGGGAATACCTCGACCCGCTCATTGCTGAACGCACCGGCAAAGACGGTGAAGATTTGTTGTCCAGGATCTGCAACGCCGAACTCGCTGGTAGTCGCATGACGCCAGAAGAAATCAAAGGCTTCGTCGCTCTGTTACTCGCCGCCGGTGGTGATACCACCGACAAGGCCATCGCCAACATGTGGTATCACATGACCTATACGCGGCCGGACCAACTCGATGCCGTCGCGAAAGAGCCGGACTTGTGGCAGAACGTATTCACCGAAATGATGCGTTACGACGCCGTCGTGCACGCACAGTTCCGCCACACCACCCGCGAAGTCGAGATACATGACCGTGTCATCCCGATGCGCGCAGGTGTGATTCTTTATCTCGGTGCCGGAAATCGGGATGAACGGGTCTTCAAGAATCCCGATCAATTCGACATTTTCCGCGACGATTTGCATATGGGGCGAGAAAATCGATCCGGCCGTTACAAGGATTCAAAACCCGGCCACTTGGGCTTCGGCATCGGCCAACACTTTTGCATGGGTTATGCGATGGCGCGGCAGGAATCACAGATCGCGTGTACCCACTTGCTCGAAGCGTTAGGTCGACCGGAACCCCGGGATGCCGTGCATCCGGGAATCATCTCGCCGTCGATCGACTCTGGTGGTTTCCGCGCACCGCAGGAACTCTGGCTCAATACGCACTGAGAGGAGGCACGATGAAAGTCCGTATCGACCTCGATGCTTGTCTGCGTGCGGGCGAGTGTTACTACAACCATCCGGAGCTCTTCCGCTTCAGCCAGAGTGGTGATCCTGAAATCCTGGCGCGTGAATTGAATACACCGGAACTCATCAAACACGCGCGGGAAGCAGCGGCCATCTGCCCCGCGTCCGCGATCATCGTGGAGGACTGAAAAATGTCACTTAAAGGAAAGAATGCCATCGTCACAGGCGCCGCCGTAGGGCTAGGCAACGCCTACGCAGAAGCGCTCGCAGCAGAAGGTGTGAACGTCGCGGTCATCGACATCCGCGAAGACGTCGCCAAGCTGCCCGCGCAGCTCGCCAAACATCACGTAAAGGTTCTCGCCTTCCAGGGTGATGTCGCCAATCCATCGGACGTCCGACGCGTGGTGGATACGACTCGATCCGTATTCGGCAGCATCGATATCCTCATCAACAACGCCGGTGTCTGGGGTGCGAGTGGTGCGGAAGACGGACTCGACAAGTCCCTGGCGGATTACGAGAAGATCGTCGGCACCAACATGAAAGGTGAGTACTTGTTTGGTCGTGCGGTCATTCCAATCATGATCGAACAAGGCAAAGGTGGCGAAATCGTCAACGTTGCGACCGACCACATGGTCACTTGCGGCACCCCGCACAACGTTTGCCCCAATCTACCCACGTGTCCCTGGAATCAATCCAAGCCGAGTTTCCAAGGTCCCCCGCGCCCGACCGGCGGCGGCGATCAGATGGACCTCTACGACGCCGGCAAATGGGGTCTCAACGGATTTCTTTTCGCCTGGGCCAAAGCACTGCGCTCTCACAACATTCGCGTTAACGGGTTCTGCATGGGCGCTACCGACTCTTATATGCTGCGCTCCTTCCACAACTTCAGCCCTTCGAAAGAAGAGCAAGCGAGCTGGATGCGCGCCGAAGACAACGCTCAAGCATTGATCGATCTTCTCAACGAAGGTCCGAGCGGTCGCACCGCAGAAAACATGAACTTCTGTGTCGGTCGACCGGTGAAACTCGAACCCCCACGCGGCGTGAAATACATTCTGCCCGCAGCCGTCGCACCTGCTGGCGTTTAAGGAGATCACCATGGGACTACTCGATAACAAGATCGCCATCGTCAGCGGTGCTGCACAAGGTCTCGGTAAGTCACTGGCGGAGCGACTCACCAAAGAAGGCGCCACGGTGGTGGCCTTTGATGTTCAACCCAGCATCAACAACGTCTTTGCTGGCAATACCCGTATCAAACCACTCATCGCAGATGTGTCGAAACGGGCTGACGTGGAGAAAGTCATCGCCACCGCCATAGCGTTGGGTGGGATTCACGTTGTCGTGAACAATGCCGGTAAGTGGAAGAAGACACCTGTGACGAGTACCTGGGAACAGGCCCTCGCCGATTGGGACGAGATCATGGATACGAACTTCAAAGGCGTGATGTTGCTGTCACGTGCGGCGATTCCACACATGATCAAGTCCGGTGGCGGCGACATCGTGAACATTTCCACGTACTACGTACTGCCGGCCCGCAGCGACGGTACAAACCCACCCGATACTGATCTTTATGCGGCATCGAAGTGGGCACTGAATGGGTTTACCGATGCTTGGGCGAAATCGTTGGCGCAACACAAGATTCGCGTGAATGCGTTGTGTATGGGCGCAACCGACTCGCCAATGCTGCGTGGTCTTTTCCCTGACAAAAAACTACCGCCGGAGATGGCCGCAATGGTGATGTCGCCCGATGCCATCGCAGGGCAGATGATCGATCTCATGCGGGATGGAAGAACTGGTGAGAACATCGGTGCGTGGGTAGGGCATCCGATTGAGCTGCCACCACGCAAGGCTGCGCACTTGCGCATGACGGACTGAAAACACCCGATTCCGAAAAGCGAGTCAACTTCTACCAAAGAGAATCCGTATGGGTATGCACGAAGAATTCCGTCTCGACGGCCAGGTCGCTGTCGTGACAGGCGGGGGTCGAGGGATTGGCCGAGGGATCGCACATGGTCTTGCAGATTGTGGTGCCGACATCATTGTCATCGCGCGCCGTCAGGCGGATGTGGATGCGGTCTCTGCAGAAATCCGTGCCAAAGGACGGCGGAGCATCGGCCTCTCCGCGGATGTGCTCGACTGGACTTCGATTCCCGCCGCGCTTGACCGCGTTGTTGCGGAATTCGGCCGCCTCGACATCATGGTCAATAACGCAGGCGGCAATCTAGACCGAAAGGTGCACGCACTGCCCGACATCTCCATAGAGAAGTTCGATGAACAGCTCGACCTCAACATGAAAACCAAGTGGTGGGGTGCACAACAAGCTGCCAAACGCATGAAGGGGAGTGGGCGGATCATCAACATCATCTCCATCGCGGCACACAAGCCGTCACCTGGCTTTGGTGTCTATTCGGCAGCCAACATGGGCATGATCGCCATGACGCGTACCCTCGCAGTAGAACTCGCACCGAAGCAGATCACCGTGAATTGCATCGCCCCGGGCATCATCGTCACCGATATGCTGAAAGAAACGATGCACATCTCTGATGAGCAGGCCCACGCCGTATTCGACAAGGCGATCCCGCTGGGTCGCACGGGGACACCCGAGGACTGCGCAGCAGCGGCAGTGTTTTTCGCTTCTCCAGCGGCTCGTTGGATCACAGGTCAATTCATCGACGTCGCAGGTGGACAACCGACTTGAGAACCGGTCGACACTAAAGACGTACAACAATCGTCGTGGTGGTTGAAGCCTGTCACCACCACGACTACCCTCTTCAGGCACCATGCCCCCCTCGATCACCCCCACGTCGATCAATCTCAGAGGCAACCTTTCTGACCTCCTGCTACGCGGCGCAACGTTGTCCGTGGGCATTCGTATTGCGGGGCTCGGCCTCGCTTTTCTGGCTCAGGTGCTGATCTCGCGGGTGGCCGGTGCAGAAGCCTACGGCGACTACATGTACTGCTTCACATGGCCGGCCATACTGCTGGTCCTTACCCGTTCCGGCACCGATGAAGCGCTGGTCCGTTTTCTGCCGGACATGATCGGCGGGCGCAACAGCGAGAAGCGGCTGGTGAACTGGTCGCTTAACAGAACCCTCTATCCTGCATGGATGCTCGTGTTGCTGTTGCTCGGCGCCGCCGCAGCCATGCATTTCATCTTCGCGAGAAGCGATGCATGGGTACTCGCCACGGGTTGTCTGTTCGTGCCCGTATTGACGTTGTTGTGGAACTACCAGGCACGGCTGCGCGCCCATCAGCGCAACCTGGCCGCATTTCTACCCAACGAAATCCTGCGCCCAATGCTGCTCATCGTGTTGCTCGTCATACTCGCGATCGCAGGCATCGAGCCGTCGCTCACGGCCCTTCTGGTACTTTCCCTGTTGGCGACGGCCTGTGCGGTCATGTTGATGGCGTGGTACGCGCGTATCACCGGGGAAGGTGAGGTCCCGTCGCACAGTGAGGATGTGCATCACTGGAATCGCACGGCCAATCACTTCTTCCTGATCGCCATCTGTCTGATGGGAACCCAGACCATCGACATCATGGTCGTTGGCTCCATCCTCGATTCCACAGCGACAGCCCACTATGCCGCCGCTCAACGCATTGCCGCTCTTGCAGGTTTTGGAGTAATCGCCGTAAACCTCATTGTCGCGCCGATGCTCCCCCCGCTTTTGCAAGCCGCCGAAGGCAAGGAGGAAGCCGCGCGACTGCTCAAGTTCGGGGCCCGGCTGGCCACGGCATTTGTCCTTGTCGCCGGCGGCATCATGTGGCTGTTGCGCGATCTCCTGCTGGGGTTGTTTGGCGACGGCTTTGAAGCTGCCAGTCTCGTGTTTGGTGTGCTGCTCCTGGCGCACCTCGTCATGGCGGTGACCGGCTCCCTGATCACTCTGATGATGATGTCCGTGCGTGAGCGGGCAGCGCTTGTGGTGATCGGCGGCAGTGGATTTCCAATGTCATCCTCTGCACGGTACTGACGTTGTCGGATGGTGTGATGGGTACAGCGGTGGCCGTACTCATCAGCATGTTCGTTCAACAAACGGGTTTGTGGTTTCTCGCAAGGAGCGAACTCGGCATTCGTGCCGATTGCCTTTGATCCCGTGATGCCAACCGTCTTGTTTGTTAGTCTCACCCGACGTGGAGCTCCGGAGCGACTAACATGCCCAACGTGATGACCGTCACCGGTCCCCTCGATGCCAACGCACTGGGATTCACACTGATGCACGAGCACGTCCTGATCAGTGCCTCAGGTCTTATGCGAAGTTATCCGTCACTGCTCGGACCAAAACCAGAAGACCGGGCAATCGCCGCACTCAAAGAAGCAAAAGCCGCTGGCATCGACACAATGGTCGACGCGACGACGTTTGATCTGGGTCGAGAACCCGAGTTGCTCGCGCGCGTCTCGGCAGCCAGCGGCGTCAATCTGGTGAATGTCACCGGTTGGTGGCTCGATGTGCCCCGCTTCATGTGGGGTGTTGGCGTGAACCAGATGGCACGTGAATTCGTTCGTGATATCGACGAAGGGTTCCGCGGCACCGGAGTTCGTGCCGGCATTCTGAAATGTGCCGCCGATTTCGAAGGTGTGACCGCGCCGCTCGAAATCATGGCGCGGGCAGTCGCGCGAGCCCACGTCAAAACCGGGCTTCGCATCATGGTGCACTCCTACCCCACGGGTCAGCTCGCACGTCGGCAAATCCAGATCTTTCGTGAAGAAGGTGTCGACCTCACCCGCGTGAAAATCGATCACTCCAACGACACCACTGATCTTGAATACCTACAGTGGATTCTCGATCAGGGTTGTTACCTGGGACTTGATCGTTATCCCGGTCGTCTCGTCAGCCCGAAGCAGCGCACCAATACCCTTAAGGCGCTCATCGATCTTGGCTACGGTGATCGTCTGTGCCCATCACATGATTGCATCTGTTTGCACATCCACAACGAACAACCCGATGGCGCGCTCCCGGAAAAACATGATTTCCAGTTACGCAATCCGGATGGATGGTTGTACATGCAGCGACAAGTGATCCTACAGTTGGAATCGATGGGCGTATCCGCGGCGCGGATCAGAAGTCTCTTCGTTGACAATCCTCGCCGTTTCTTCGGCGGAGAGTAGACACGGATCACGCAGGACTTCGGATACCCCGTATCGCCCTTTGGTACGCTTCGGCGTGAAATTCTCCTGTCAGCAATGATTCACCAAGGAGAATCGAGATGTGGCTTGAAGACCCCGTAAAAGCCATCAGCACCGGCATCATCGCTGTCACCGCAGGTTTCATCATCATCGCAACCGTGATTTCGGTATTGCATCAGACACTGTGAAGATCAGTGGGGCCGATGCAAAGCATCCGGCCCCACGCCGTCTGCTTCGATCAACTGCCCGCTGCAGGTAGCTTGAGCAGCATCTTGCCGCGATTGGCACCACGATAGAGCTTCTCAAACACCGCACCAAAGTCACCGACATCACCCTTCTCGGCATGCTCCGGAAGTTTGAGTTCTCCGGACGCGATCCACTTCGCCATTCGTTTGCGGGCTTCGCCGTAGCGATGTGCATAATCGAAGACGACGAAGCCCTGAATGCGCGCACGCATCGTTCCGAGCCAGATGTAGTTGGCTGGTCCCTTCATATCTTCGGCGGTGTATTGGGATGTTGAACCACACATGAGCACAATGCCGTTCATGCCAATCAGCTTGAGACTCTGGTCGAGAATGTCGCCACCGACGTTGTCAAAGATGAAATCCAGACGATCAGGCGCCGCTTCAACAAGTCGTTGGTACCAGTCTTTCTGACGGTAGTCGATTGCTACGTCATACCCAAGTTCATCAACGAGCCACTTGCACTTCTCCGGACCACCCGTAATCCCGATGACCTTCGCACCCGCAAGCTTCGCGAACTGCCCCGCCATGGAGCCGACTGCACCGGCAGCGCCATTGATGAGAATTGTCTGACCGGGCTGAGGTTTGCAAGCATCAAAAATGGCGAAGTACGCGGTCAGTCCTGATACGCCAAAACCGCCCAACCACGATCCCAACGGCGCCAGTTGCAGGTCGCAACGTTCCAGTCCTGCTCCATCGCTGATTGCGTAACGCTGTACACCGAGTGAGCCGTTAACAAATTCGCCCACGCGAAACGACGGGTTGTTGGATTCGATCACTCGCCCTGCGATAGAGCCTCGCACCATGTCACCGGGTCGCACCCGAAACAGAAACTCATCGCTGTCCCGTGTAATCAACCGCAAAGCGGCATCAACACCGACGTAATGGGATTCGATCAGCAGCTGACCCTCTTTGAGTGTCGGGATCGGTGCTTCACGTACCGCAAAATCCTGAGGACCGGAAATACCCTCCGGTACCCGGGCAAGAAACAGCTGTTGGTTGCTACGTTCGTTCGACATGCTCTCCCCTCTTCTGATCGACTGGACTGTTGGCCATACTACCAACCGATTTCACACAGCGGGGAGAGAACCATGGCAGAAAAACTTCGTGTGCTTTTGGTGAGCAAAGGCCACGCCTACGACCACGATTCATTTTTGGCGATGCTCGATTCAATGGAAGACATCGACACCACATTGGTACAACAACCTGCAGCACAGGTAGTACTGCAACCGGGCAACGTCGACGCCTACGACGTCGTCTTCTTTTACGACATGAGCGGCATTCCTGGCGTAGGTCTCTTGCACGATGGTGCGAACAATACGGGCGTCCCTCCCGAAGGTTATCGGCGCGCGATCGAAGCTCTGGTGAAAACCGGTAAAGGCATGCTCTTCGTCAATCACGCGACGGTGTCGTGGCCGACTTGGCCGTTGTGGCGCCGCATGACCGGTTCGTCTTTCATGCTTTCGCAAGGTGATCTCAACGGCAAGACCGTGCCGGGCTCTGGCTATCGCGGTGGCCACGGCCCTCTCGAGAGCGCGAACATCCGACTGGTTCCGCAAGGCGCACATCCCGTACTCGAAGGGCTCGAGAACGGATTCCACCTTGCAGATGAGTTGTATCTGAAGACCGCGGACTACGAGAAAAACGTTCTGCCGCTGATGCGGGGTGACTACGCCTTCGTGATGGAGAACTTCACGCCACCACCTCTCGCTCCGGCTGCAGAGAAGGAAGGCTGGAAACATCCGAAAGGCAGCGATCTGCTGGTATGGGCGAATGCGGTCGAGAACTGTCCAGTGGTGGTCTCCGACGTGGGCGACAGCCCACTGGCGTACGACAGCCCGGACTATCGGCGTTTGATTCAGAACGCGATTCGTTGGCTTGCGTCTGCAGGCGCCAGGAACTGGGCGAAGGACTGGGTGAAGTCGCACCCGGTTTAACACGCGATGGAACAGAGACCTACGCGGCTCTCCGTTCCCCGGGTCAGATGACGAGAGGTGGTGAACTGCGCAGTTCGCCGAGGGATCGTTTGCAGTTCTCTTGCGGCAATCCGCCTTCAATCGGGTGATGCAGCAATACGGTGCAATCATCGGACAGTCGATTAAGCGGATCAGCACGACCCACCGTTGAATGCGCAGTGACCGGACAACCCGCGAAGATTTTGCCATCGAAGATATAGCTCGCATGATCGCCATTGAGCGCTGCTCGGCCATGCAGATGCCCGAGTCGAACGCTGTGGTCGTCATCCAGCTCGAGCTGATACCCCGCCCCGGACGGGCCCGCAGTTCTCGCACAGATGTGTTCAGCGGTGAGTTGGGCTGCCGCCTGACGACCTTTGGGGTGATTACCCGTGGCCAGAATCCACTCGCAGATCAGGCTACCCGCCGCAACGGCAGCGTTGACCGCATCAACAGTCCCAGGCAGTGGGTTGATTACCGCGCAACACTGAGTGCGTGAATCGACGGCCAAATAGGAAAAGCACTTTTCCGTCGTACAGAAAATCGGCGTCACCTGAAGGGTCATGTCCGTGTAGGTGTTGAGTGTTGCCTGCTAGCCTAGAGGACCCTCATGTGACAGTTATGCGATTTCCGTCACAGCATCCAGAATATTCGGGAGATCGTTCGACACAGTCCATTATTTGAGAAGATTTATCCCAAAACCTCCATTATTAGCCATTGTCAGGTGCGGCAATGGCTGCTGTCACCGCCGGCATCGTGACGATCGGCGCGACTTCGGCATTGGCCGCGTCCAAAGTCACACCCTGATGAATTCGTCGGGTCGCCCAGAGTTTTCCTGCACGGTTACCCGTTGCGCAGTGGAGAACGATGTTGCGACCGGGCCATGCTTCGAGCACCTCCCCCAGAAACTTAACATCAGCGCGTGTGGGCGTTTCTTTTCCCTGCGGCAGGCTGATCCACGGGATGCCGTTGGCCGCCATGCGACGGGGCTCTTCGGTGGTACCTTCTGCAGGATGACGCAGATCGATGACCACCGCGTTCGCCGCTTTGAGCGCAGGTACGGCAGCGTCATTGAGTGCACCTGCAAGCACGACACGTGGACTGACTTGAAGGCTCTGTGCAGACAACCGCGGACCGGAAGGCGGACCAACCATCATGGACTGACATCCGGCAACACCAAGAATCAGTGCCATCAAAACGAAGAAACGGAATTCAACGCGAGTTTTCAAGGGACCTCTCCGGTACTGCGGCAGACCTGGAAAATCACAGCAAGGTCAGGCCGCCAATAGATTTACGGAGGATTGGACCAGAATGAGCCCGCCCATGACCACCAGGAAAACACCGAAGGCTCGTTTCAAAACCTCCTGTGGTAATCGAAATGCAACGGCACTGCCGATCCAGGATCCAATCACACCGACAGCAGCAACAGCGAGAATGATGACCGGGTCGAGGGAGAGATGCTCAGCGGCGATCACCTCGGTGTACTTCCAGAACCCGACAAACGACTTAAGCGCGATGATCACGAGGCTTGTGGGTACCGCTTGTTGCATCGTCAGGCCACCGAGCAACACGAGAGCGGGAACGACGAGGAAACCCCCGCCTACACCCACAAATCCGGTGACGACACCCACGACGAGCCCTTCCGATATCACCTTCCAGGCAGCTTCGCGACGCAGCGTCGGAGTCGCGCAGACAGGGTTCGAGTTGCGCAGCATTAAGCCCGCTGCGAGCAACATCACGACCGCAAAACCGGCAAGCTGAACGGTGCCGGACACAAAGGCCGAACCCCAGGCGCCGCCATAGGTTCCGATCATGCCTGGAATGCCGAACAACATGACGCTGCGCCAGTCCACCAAGCCACGGCGCAAATACGGAATCACAGCAGCAAGCGCGATCAGACCAACAATGGCGAGTGATCCTGCGATTGCGACTTTCTCTTCCTGCCCCGCGAGATAGACGAGTACCGGGACCGTCAGGATCGAGCCACCCGAGCCCAAGAGCCCAAGACTGAGTCCGATAGCGATCGCGCCGGGCCAGACGAGAAGAAGTGCACCCACAGGAGCCGTCCTTCGGACCAAGGGCGGAAGTTCCGTCCTTTGCCGTATATTTGGTTATAACGTTATAACCATATTCCTTTTACATAAAACCAGCCAAGCTTTTTTTGTAAGCCGCATGATCCGCATCGCGCTGCTCCGTATTCTTGCGCGGCAGGGATCAATCAAGGCGGGGAGAAATCGAGTGAGCAGCGGCGGATGCCTGTGTGGTTTGGTCCGTTACCACTTCACGAGCACACCCGGATTTGTTGGCCACTGTTATTGCAGGCAGTGCCAGAAAGCGACCGGATCCCCAATGACCACTGTATTGGCCGTGGATCTTGGGGACTTCACCCTCAATCAGGGAGCGGTTCGGGATTTTACAGTCGTCGCCGAAAGCGGCCGCAAGGTCACGCGCCAGTTCTGCCCGACGTGCGGGACGCCGCTCTTCACCCGCGCGGAAATGAATCCCGCGCAGATCTTCATCAAGTGCACGACACTCGATGATCCGAATGTCTTCACCCCAGTAATGAATTGTTGGACGTCCTCAGCACCGACATGGGCACCTCTCGCTGATGTGCCCCATTCGTTCCCGGGGAACCCCTGACTGATTTCCAAACGCTGATCTGACCATTCAAGAAGAACGCTGTGCCTGTTCGTTTTGACAACAAGATCGTGCTGGTCACCGGTGCCACATCCGGGCTCGGCCGCGATGCTGCAGTGGCTTTTGCGCCAGCCGGTACCCGGGTGGTGGCAACAGGTCGACGCACGGATGCAGGCGAAGACACGCTTAGCCGTATTCGGGCTGCAGGGGGTGAAGGTATTTTTGTTGTCGCAGATATCTCTCGTTCGAAAGAGGCAGAACGTGTGGTCGCCGCAGCCGTATCAACCTATGGCGGCCTCGACATCGTCTACAACGTTGCGGGTGTCTCCGGTGACGCATGGTCCAAGTGTGGGGCGTACGACATCGCGGCGTGGAATGAGGTGGTCGCCACCAACTTGTCGTTAGTCCTCTACTGCATGCGCTATGAAATCCCGGAGATGTTGAAGCATGGCGGTGGCGCCATCGTCAACATGTCTTCGGTCGCAGGTGTAGTCAGTACACCGGGGGGTGTTGGTTATGTTGCGACCGAACACGGAATCATCGGGCTAACGAAAGCCGCAGCGTTGGATCACGCCGCAGACAACGTCCGCATCAATGCCGTTGCGCCGGGTGTGCTCTACATGGAAATGCTGGAAGCCGGAATGAAAACCTACCCGCTGGTTGAACGAAAGATGATGGCCAAACATCCCATCGGTCGCTTTGGCCAACTTTCGGAAGTCAGCAAAGCGGTGCTCTGGTTGTGTTCTGACGAGGCTTCCTTTGTCACCGGCACCACCATGACCGTTGATGGTGGCTACACCATTCACGCTGCAGACGTGTAACCCAACGCGTCAGATCCGGCGCGCAACCTCGGCGCCGCCATGGATCGCATTCATGATGCCACTGCGCCCTTGCACATCCCCGATCAGGTGCATCTGATAGCGGTTGCCAGGATTGAGTGCGGTAACGAGATCGCGGTTGGGTTGATTGAAGGTCACGATCACTACCGTTTTCGCTTTGATCCGACGCACCCGGGGTGTGAAGAGCACACCGACCTCAATCTCATCAGCGTCAATACGCCGCAGGTAGTGCCCTCCCACAAAGTCGAAATCCGACGACATCAATCGCTCACGTGAGGCTTCGACGGTGACAGGCGGAAACGGCACGGTTCCACCAATGCCTTCATAACGCGACACCATGGTCACGTGCACTCCAGCCTTCAACAAGGCATCACACGCAGAGATGGCTTCAAAGGAACCGGTGTCATCGAAGACAACTGCAGGACCTTCGATCTTGACGGGGTCGCCGTAACCAAAAAGTTGCCAGGCGTTGTAGACATGTGTCTGTTCAAAGCCGGGGATGGGCTGACTGGGTGTGGAGACCTGGAACCCATCGTGTCGTGGTGTTGTACCCGTGGCGATGATGACTTCATCCGGATCAATCGCAGCAACCGTATCCGCATCCACCCAGGAGTTGAGGTGTGTTTCAACACCCAATGCCTCTATCTCATCGATCAGGAAGGAGACAATCGCGCCCACATCGGCGCGTTTTGGCGCGGATGCCGCAATGGCCACCTGACCACCCAGGCGTTGGCCGGCTTCATGCAGGATGACTTGGTGCCCACGCATGACAGCGGTTCGCGCAGCTTCCAGCCCGGCAGGACCGCCTCCAACGATGAGCACCTTCTTGCGTCGCACAGCCTTGTCGGCGGGTTCAAAGGCGATGAGATTTTCCCGCGCTGCCGAAGGATTCACCACACACGACAATGGATGCCCACTCATGATCTGGCCCACACAGCCGATGTTGGTGCCAATACACGGACGAATACGGTTCTCTTCACCTCGTCGCGCTTTGTTGACCAACTCCGGATCCGCGAGCATGGCCCGCACCATGGACACCATGTCGGCTTCGCCTGCACGGATGATGGCCTCTGCGTGATCAACCGTGTTGATTCGACCAACGACAATCGTCGGCTTCGTAACACGTTTGACGATCGGCGCGTTCGACGTCATTTCCGCGCCGAGTGGGTCGTCTGCCGGCGCGATCAAGGTATGGAAACGCCAGTAAGAACCCATGTGCAACGACACATAGTCCACCAGCGGATCCAGTCGTGCGGCGATTTCTGCGACTTGATCCGGCGTCAAACCACCCGGCGTAAAGTCCTCGTTAGGCAGGCGCACACCAACCACAAAGGCCGGGTCATTCACCTCGGCGCGTACCGCATCCAGAATCTCAAGCAAGAACCGTATCCGGTTTTCGAGCGAGCCACCGTAACCGTCCGTCCGCTGGTTCAACGCCGGCGAGAGAAACTCGTGGATGAGGTAACCACTCGACGCATGTACATCGACCCCATCAAGCCCACCGTCACGACACCTTTTGGCGGCTTTGGCAAACGCTTCCACCACCTCGTCGATCTGCGCCTGTGTCATTGCGAAGGGCACAACACCTTGTTGAAAGTTGGGCACTTCACTCGCGCCCCAGTTCTGTTGCCCACGCGCGCCATAACTCGCACCGGCGTGATAAATCTGCTGAAAGAGCACTGTTCCGTGGGAATGAATACGCCGGCTCATTTCCTTGTAGTACGGAATCACGTCGTCTGACCACAACGGTATCTGTGTTGCAACGAGGCGATGCACGCCGGTTGCTTCGAGCGTGATCATACCGACGCCACCTGCGGCACGGGCTTCGTGGTAGGCAATCGCTGCGTCACCTGACAACAAGGTCCCATGCGCGGAGCGACAGATCCGGTTCGGGATCGTGACACCGCCCACCTGAATGGGTTTAAAAACATTTGGATACGTGGGATGGAGCGCCATGTTTATTCCTCCAATGCGTAAGCGATAAGCCAGTCACCAGCAGGCGACGTCGAGGTGAAATGCCCCCCTGCAGCGATGACCACAAACTGTCTGCCGCCAACCTGATAGGACATGGGTACCGCATTGCCTGAGGTCGGCATTTCATCCGCCCAGAGTTCCTTGCCATTGTTCACGTCGAAGGCACGAATATGGCGATCGCCGGAGGCTGCGATGAAAATCAATCCCGATGCCGTCACCATCGGCCCACCCATCTCCACACCACCGGGCAAATACGACAGCGGCCAGGGAGCCTGATGTTTGAGCGTGCCGAGAGGAACGGTCCAAACCAGATCGCCTGTCGAGAGATCAATGGCTGACAAGGTCGCCCACGGAGGCGGTGTACACGGCGCACCGAAAGGCGAAAGGAACGGTTTCATGCTCACGCAGTACGGTGAGCCTTCCTGCGGGAAACCATTGAGACCATCACACTCCGCTCGAGGTACGAGCTTGACCACCATACCGACGTGTTTGGTATTGGTGACCATGTAGTTGCGCACCATGTCGACCGCCGGCGTTCCCCAATTCTGGCCACCAATATTCGAGGGATAGAGCACGACGCCCTTGGTTGAAATGGGCGTGTAGATCGGCCCCGTATCCATCGCTTCGAGTTCATCACGACAGACTTTTTCATCCCAGAATGTGAAGCCCCACGCGTCATCGGGGGTGATACCGAGTTGATGCAGAGGCTCAGGCTTTACAGGAAAGGGCTGAGTTGGTGCGAGGTACTCACCGGGCACACCACCCGTCTGCGGCACCGGTCGTTCTTCTACTTCAAAGAGCGGCTTGCCGGTTTCACGATCAAGCACAAAGGTGAGACCCATCTTTGTGACCTGCACAACGGCAGGCCGCGTCTTGCCTTCAATGGTCACGTCAACGAGCGTCGGTTGTGCGGGAAGATCAAAGTCCCAGACGTCGTGGTGAACGGTCTGGTAGTGCCAAAGTACCTGGCCCGTCGATCCATCGAGCGCAACAACAGAACTCGAGTAGTAGTCGAGATCACCCCCACGATCACCACCGTAATAGTCGGGTGACGAGTTGCCGGTGGGGACGATGACCATGTTGCGGGTCTCATCGACCGAGATCACGGACCAGACATTCGTGGTGTCGTTAACAAACGTGCCGGCTTCATCTTTTTCAGCACGCCCCGGTGGCACGGGATTCCAGGCCCACTTGAGTTCACCGGTACGGGCATCTAGCGCACGCACGACACCAGAGGGAATGCCCTTGCGCAGACTGTCGATGATGCGTGAGCCAATGACCAACGTATCGTCAAGCACGGCTGCAGGTGACGTCAGGTTGTATTCACCCGGATTGAATTTGGCGAGGCCCTGACTGATGTCGAGCTCACCCTCGACACCGAAATCAGCACACTTCTGCCCGGTTTTTCCGTCGAGGGCGATGAGTCGTGCATCCAGGGTGCCGAGATAGATGCGATGTCCACACACCCCATCGGGAGCGTCCTTGTCGATCCAACTACTGACAGCACGGCAGTTCGTCAGCGACTGTTTGCTCATATCGACCTTGGGATCGAACACCCATTTCTCTTTACCCGTCGCCGGATCAAGAGCGAACACACGATTGAACGGCGTGCAGTAGTAGAGCGTGTCCTCAACAAGGATCGGCGTGCCGATAAATGCGGAGGCGGAAGCACTGCTGTCGCCTCCATCAAAACCTTCGACCCCACGAACCGCACCGGTCCGGAAATCACCGGAGCGATGCTCCCAAGCGCGTGCCAGACGGCCGACGTTGTCGCGTGTGATCTGATCAGCCGCGCTGAAGTGACCACCCCCGTGTGCGCTGCCGTAACTTGACCATTCGATGGTTTCTTCGGCCATGCAGACCGTGCTGACTAAAAGCCCGAACAGTAACGTGCCTACGTTACGCATCAGTGCGCCTCCTCCACCCTGGTTGAAGCCTATGCGCATCCTGACAGCACTGGCAAGGTGGAATATCTTTCGACCTAAACCCCAAGTCAGTTACCGTAGCAGCCATGACGCTCTCACCTTCAGATCTGCACTTACCCAGCGTCGACTGGGTGTTATCGACGGCACGTTCAATCCGCCGCAACCTCGATTTCGAGCGGCCGCTCGACATGCAGGAACTGCTCGACTGCATCGATATCGCCGCGCAAGCACCGACAGGGACCATCGGTGAAGGCTGGCGGTTTGTGATCGTGATGGATCCAGAGCCCAAAGCCCGACTCGCGAAGATATACACCGAAGTTCTGAATGAGTTCTCATCGATGCGAGGGGTACCACTCAAATCCTCGCATCAGGCGCTGATCAGCCGGCTGCACGACATTCCGGCAATGATCTTTGTCTGTGCGGCCGCTCCTGCAACGGCGCCAGGATCCGAAATGACGCTCGGACAACAAATCGGCTACTACGGCTCCACTCTGCCAGCGGCCTGGTCACTCATGTTGGCGCTGCGCGCCCGCCATATCGGCTCCACGTGGACCAGTTTGTTGGCATCGCGGCAGGAAGAAGTGGCTGAAATCCTCGGCATGCCTGAAGGCACGATCAACCTCGTCATGCTGCCCGCTGGCTACATGAAGGGCGCAGTGTTGAAAAAAGCAGAGCGACAGCCGGCGCGACAGATCACCTTTGTGGATGCGTGGGGGCAACCACCTGAGTAGCCCCTGCATAAACGGCTGGCTTTCTACCGGCACACGGCATCGCTTGCTCCAAGTGCCCCGCTATACGAATCAGCGTCTCCTCCCGTCCATAGGGAGCGATTAACTGAACGCCAATCGGCAGCCCGTCAGTACTTTGCGCAAGCGGCTGCGCGAAGAGCGGCATCGCCAACGCATTCAGCTTTGGCTACACCTGCAGCACCGCGGCACGCCCCGCTTCCAGCACCTCGTCCTGGCTGACTTCTCTCGCCGGGATCGAACGGGCAAGTTCTGAGGCATCACGGCGGGCGTAGTCATCGAGGCGCATGTCAGTAGCCGGTATTCTCCTTTTTCTCCTGTTGCGTCCCCCTCGCCTTCGAAAGTGCCGAGGCAGCACCTTGCGACATCCACTGCGACTCACTGCCAAGAGTCACAAAGTGAAAGCCAAGCTTCAGGTATTCCTGGGTGTACTCCAGGCTTGACGTGTGGATCCCCGCCGCCACCCCGTGTTTACGGCAGGTGTCGAGAATCTTCTGCACCACCACACGATGTTCCTGCACACGTGTATCGCCAATGGGTGGCAGACCCAGCGCAAGCCCTAAGTCAGACGGGCCGACATAGACGCCATCAAGCCCGGGCGTTGTGATGATCTCCTCCATCTTCTCGATGCCTTCTTTCGTTTCGATCATGGCAATACATGCGATCTGATCGTTGGCTTCCTGCGCATAACCTTTACCGCCGTACAGCGCCGCGCGAATCGGCCCAAAGGAGCGGAAACCCTTCGGCGGATAACGACACGACATCACCGCCTGTTGTGCTTCTTCGCGATTGTTAACCATGGGAATGATGACACCCATGGCACCGGCATCGAGCACCTTCATGATTTCGTAGGGTTCGTTCCACGGCACCCGCACAAACGGCGTGGACTTACCGGTCGAAATCGCCGGCAACATATAAGTAAGGTCCTGGTAGTCGATCATGCCGTGCTGCATATCCACACAAACCCAATCAAAACCAAGGCTTGCTGAAGATTCAGCTGAATAGGCATTGGCCAACGAAAGCCACAGACCGATGGTCTGTTCTTTGCGCCGCCAGGCTGCCAGTGATGCATTTTCCCGCATGGTTTCTCTCCCCTTTGAAGATCAGTTAGTGATATTCGAATCGATTCATGACGCCAGACTGAAAGCGATTCCGGCCTTCTGCTTGACGTCGCCACAACTCGCGACACCCAGAGTGGGTTGGCCGACAAGTTGAACCGTCCGCTGCTCGAACACTACGGCCCAGCGCGATTCACTTTCAGCCCGCGACTCAATCAACGACGAGTGTTCCGCCGCCAGAATTTCCGCAGCCTGCACAGCCGGCTCATAACAGGTGCGCCCACGTGCGAATTCCAATGCCATGAGGCCGGATTCGGTCCGCGCCAAAAAACCATCGAGATCATCCGGCGAGACACGCCCATACATGACTGCATTCGGGGCAACCAAAACGTTGGGTGCATACCGATGTCCACCGAGATGTGACGTCTGAAAAACGCGGTCACCCAGGCGTTCACGCAGCGCTCGATAAACAGGCATGCCGAACTCGGAGCAGCAGCGGTCACGTTGGCCATGGGTACAAACAAAATACAGGTGATCAGCGATTTGCGTATCAGCAGCACGCGTAAATCCGTCATAGTCCAAAGCTGCGCGTTGAAGAATTCGTTCCCCTTCCATCGTGAAAAGACGAAGTTCGCCTGAAGTCTGCTGCTTGATGAATTGCGGGCGCACCCTTTTGCCTTGTGCCCTGAAAGTCTCCGCGTAGCCCTCGAACCACGCGCGAAACGCTGCGTCCAGTGCATTGTCCGTGACGACCTGAGGTCCCCACGTGCCGCGATACTCCAGCATCAACCAGACATCCACGGTGTCTGCGGTACCTGCCTGAGCCTCACCCGCCTCGCGGCAAACCTGGGAGCAGTACGGATCGTTCATGAATCGCAAGGAACTGAATTTAACGGGATCATGACCGCAGCCGTCTGCGCGGACAAGTTCGGCGACGAAGGTTCAACACCACACCATTCTGGTTATTATCGAGCCCAGGCAAGGTCGCTGTTTAAGGGGGGGGGTCTGCCATGACGACTGGTACTACGTCCCGTCTCGCTGCACGCACGGCACACAGCCGCTTCGAGGGTCTGCCACCGGCGGCAGTCACCGTTGCCAAACAATGCCTACTGGATTTCATCGGCGTCACCGTGGCCGGGATGAGAGAACCGCTAACACGCATCCTGCTCGCCGACGTTCGTGAAGCCGGTGGTGCACCCCAAGCCAGCATTTTTCTCGAATCACAGAAAGCGAACCTCGACCAGGCAGTCTTGGTGAACGGGGCTGTCGGCCATGTGCACGACTACGACGATGTGCACATGGACATGCCCGGGCATCCCACCGTTCCCGTCGCTCCGGTCGTGCTCGCACTCGGCGAAGCCCGAGGGGCAAGTGGCGCGCAGATGCTCGCCGCATTTTCCGCAGGCGTAGATACCGAGTGCATTATTGGCAAGGCGCTTGGTCCTTCCCATTACGCACGTGGCTTTCACGCCACCGGCACACTGGGCAGCCTGGGCGCTGCCGCCGCGGCGTCGGTGCTCTACGGACTTGATGACGAAGCCACAGCGCGCGCACTCGGTATCGCGGCAACACGCGCGAGTGGTCTCAAGTCCCAATTCGGCACGATGGTCAAACCGCTGCACGCTGGTAACGCCGCCATGAACGGCCTCTCGGCGGCACGTCTCGCACAGCGTGGGTTCACGAGCCGCGCCGGACTCGCACTTCGATGCGGAGTCCTTCCGGGGTAACCCTTTCTTCTATTTCGCGTGTGGAGTCGCGGCCAGCGAAGTCATGGTGGATGTGCTGACCGATAAAATCCGACTGAGTCGCGAGGGCATCCTGCAGGCCACAGGTCAGCCGCTGGATCCGGTGATCGTTCGCGGCCAAATTGAAGGCGCCTTTATGCAAGCCGCCGGTCGGTTAACGATGGATGAACTGGTCTGGCCGATTGGAGGTAAGCTTCTGACCGACAGTCCGGCGGCCTGCAAAATCCCGACCGCCGCCGACATGCCGAAGGTATTCAACGTGTTATCCGTGCAACCCTGTTCCAATCGGGTAGAAGCGCTATTCCAGTCGAAAGGCATCGACGAGACACCACTCCTGCTCGCCATCTACGGGCATCGCGCCATCGGACAGGCGCTGCAATACACGCTCCGAAGTGGCGCCGCGGATGGATCCCGTCTGGATACATCAGCAACACCCGAGAACATCCTGACAGCACTGGAAGGCGCGTGCCCAGTACCATGAGCAACTTGGCCAAACGCATCTACTGGTTTTTGCTGCCTGTTGCAGAGCCGCTGTTTGCGCTTCGTTGCTGCCTCCAACTGATTGCACGGTCAGGGTTGGTGGCAGGTCTGCGGATGTTCAGGCAGTTACCACCCGGCCCGTTCAGACCCATCGATGAAGCCCTGCGTACAGATCAACACACCCTGCTGGCGTTGGCTGCAAAACACGGTCCGATCTTCAAATGCAACTGGCGCGGTGAACGTGTGGTGATGATAGTGGGCTTTGAGCGTGCACTCGATGCATTCCAGTCCTGCCCCCATGAACTGCGATCTACCTACAAGAGCACAGAACACCTTTTTCCCAACGGCCACCTTCGGGCTTTGCATGGCGACATGCATCATCACTACCGACAGATCATCCTGCGTGGACTACGTTCGGGCTTGATTCCGGTTCATGAAGCCGCACTGCGGGCCGATGTTCAGCGTTGTTTCCTGAAACTGCATGCGTTGCATCCATCCCACAACGTGAACACGCTCGAACTGATCAATGCGCTCCGGGGGCTCACCACACGCATGTTGTTACGGGTGTTTCTTGGCATCGATCCGGATTCACCAAAAGGCAAGGCGCTACGGGACGGCTACGACGCCCTGACCCCGGGCCTCGCGCCGGCCTTCGGCTACCAGCGACAGAATCCGGCATTCGAACATCTCATTGCGCTCGTCACCACGGAAGTATCTCGTTTGCAGCAGGACCTGCAGTCAATTGAGGTCAGTGTTCTGCAACGATTGATCGCGGAACAGAACCTTGAGCCCACCACTCGCGGCATACTGGTCTACATGCTTGAAACGGGTCGGTTCGACCTGTACAGCCTGTTTCGCTGGATGCTGTACTATTTGGCAAAGCATCCTCCTGCAGCTCACCTGATCACCCACGCGGGTTCCCTTCGGTCATCCGCGGGGGCCACTGCTGCCAGAGCTTTCGTTCACGAGACCTTGCGCCTGAACCAAAGTGAAGCAATCCAGCGCAGGATCGATGATGATCATCAGTACGCGGGCTATTCAATTCCTTCGCAGAGTCAGTTGCAGGTGTGCTTGTGGGAGACGCACAAAGATCCAGCGGTGTTTGCGCAGCCTTTCGAATTCAATCCCTCCCGATTCATCAACGCGACCCATTCGCTGGACCGGTTCGCTCCTTTCGGGGTTGATGAACACCGCTGTGCCGCCGCTGAATACGTCATCGACCTGGCACGGCTCTTCGTCGAAGAAGCTGTGGCAAGTTGGTCGGTCGCAATCTTCCAGGATGCCGCACCTGTTCGTGGCAACTACCATTGGGAACCCGATTGATCGTGCTACCCTCGAACGCTCAACCCGACCAGGGCGGCGAGCGTTAGCCTGTTCGGCCCTGTTCGGCCCTGTTCGGCCCTGTTCGGCCCTGTTCGGCCCTGTTCGGCGTAGTTGAGTCCGAAGATCCTTCTCGGGGAATATCCTCAACTCAACTCATGCGCGCGCGCGAGATCAGACTTCAGATCCTTCGCGGCCATCAGATAGAACACCGTCGACAACACGTTAAACACCAGCACGCTCACCAAAGCCCACTGAATAGCGCGCACACCAAGATCTGTATTGGCAGTTAAATAATCGGATGTCAGTCCGACGATCAGTGGACCGAAGCCCATACTGATGAGATTGAGAATAAACAGGAGCACGGACGCGGTGAGCGCACGCATGCGCGCCCCCACCATACCCTGCGCCAACGCAAACGTCGGTCCGAGATAATACGCACCGAGAAAACTCGGCACCGCACCGATCCAGAACGCAATGACAGGATCGGGCATCAGATACATCGTCGTCGAAAACGGCACGCTGATGAGCGTAGCGGTACCCGGTAACCACACATACCAGCGAACGTCTCTCTTCCCAAGTCGATCCGCAAAATAACCTCCGGACGCCGTACCGAGAATGCCGGCAAACCCCAGGTAAAACAGCGCGAGACCAATGTCTGACGGGGTCATGGAATGAACGCGCTGAAACATCATCGGCACAAAGGGCCCAACGCCATACCCCACGAGTGCGTGAAATGCACCACCCAGTGCCATGAAGCGAAAACTGCGACGGCTCCACAACGCCGCGAACACCACACTGATCGGCGGCTCTTCTTTCTTCGCTTCGACGGCGAGCTGGGAATAGCTTCGCTTCGGTTCCTTTAGAGCAAATCGCACGAAGAGCGCCATCAAAAGTCCTGGCAAACCGACGATGATGAACGCTTCACGCCAGCTGAAGTTATCCGTTAGCCAGCCACCAAACAGGAAACCGAGCATCGTCCCGACGGGGATACCGAGCGCGTAGATGCCCAGCGCAGTCGCCCGCTTATCCTGTGCAAAGTAGTCGGAGATCATGGAGTGCGACGGTGGACTGCCTCCGGCTTCGCCCACGGCAACACCGATGCGTGCCAGTAGCAGGTGCCAGAAATTCCCGGCGAGACCACACAAGGCTGTCGCCCCACTCCAGAGCACGAGGCAAATGACCAGGATGTTGCGGCGATTGTGGCGATCTGCCATACGAGCAATCGGAATGCCGAGCACTGTGTAGAAAATCGCAAACGGAAGTCCTGCCCCGAGCAGACCGATCTGCCAGTCCGCTAAACCTAAGTCCTTCTTGATCGACTCCGCGAGGATGTTGACGATCGACCGGTCAATGAAATTGAAGACATAGACAATGAACAGGACGATCAGCGCATACCACGCGTAACCCGTCGTTTGCTGTGGTAAGGCTGAGACTGGTTCGGCTTCGTCTACTTCCGCAGACCCAAAGTCGTCTGCTTTCGCAGACTTGTTAGCCGAATTCCCAGCCGTCGCAGACTGCTCTGTCATGAATCTCCCCATCCCCTTTTTGCAGACCTTCAGGAGCCTAACAGGTTGCCGGAAAAGTGCACCCTTACAAGGGCATCCTCGCGAGCGCTAGTTCATGCCGAGTCGCGCCTTGAGTGATTGAATCTCCTTGGCCCACTGCTTCTGCCGCTCCGGTTTTTGGAAACGCGCTGGCCGACGTTGGTCATCATCCAGGAGCCTCTCAACTTCAAGCAGACGCTCGAGCAACAGGTCCTCATCGTGAGTTGGATCAGTTTTGTTTACTGCAGGTCGAACGGTGGTTGATGCTGAAGCCGATGACTCAGCCACCTCCCCACCCATCTCAGCGAAATACTGCGCGACATCCTGAATCTCAATCAGTTTTCCACGACGTATCCACCAGAAACGGGTTGCGACGGTTTCGATAAACCGTTGATCGTGACTGGTGAAAAGCAGCGACAGGCCTGGTTGCAGGAGATCCTCTTCAAGCTCTTCCTTGCCTTGCAGATCAATGTGGTTGGTGGGTTCGTCCATGATCAGCAGGTTCGGTTGATTGAGCTGAAAGGTCAGCAAGACCAGACGCGCGCGCTCACCGCCACTCAGCACGCGCACGGACCGATCACGCTCCATCCAGGCAAACCCCCAATGAATGAGCGCACGTTTGATGGTGTCTTCACTTCGATCAACGTGCTTTCGAACCCAATCGTAGGTGCCGATGTCTTCCGCAAAGGCGGTGAGCTCCTGATCGAAATAGCCGATGCGCACATTGGGATTGAAGCGGATGTTGGTTTGATTGCCGTAGTCGAGTGCCGCTACTGACAACATGGTGCGGATGAGGCTGGACTTTCCGGAGCCATTGATACCCAGGAGCGCGACACGATCACCGGGCCGAAAAGTCAGTTCTTCGACGTTGAAGAGTGGCCTGCTGTCCGGAGTGGAGACTTCGACGTGATCGAGAATGAAGACCTGCTTCACTTGCAGCCACTCGGCATCCACGGCGAGCGAGAGCCCGGAGCCTTCACTCACAAAGGTCACTTCTGCTTCAAGGCGATCAATGTGTTTCTCCATGGATCGCGCGCGACGAATGAACTTCTCGTTGTCGTGAATACGTCCCCAGGTGCGCAGCCGCTTGGCGCTCGCTTTCAGTCGCGAGATCTCCTTCTCTTCCGCTGCGCGGGCACGGATCGCGGCTTCGTCCTGTTCTTCAAGAGCAGTCACTGCAGCGGAGTAAGGCATGGCGAAGTGATACGCCCGCAGGTCACGCAGCCACAACGTTTTGCGCGTGGCGGTATCGAGCAGATCGCGATCGTGAGAAATCATCAGGAAGGCAGGCACATCTCCTTCGGTCAGAAAATGTTTGAGGTGGAACATCGCCTGGGAGTCCATATGGTTACCCGGTTCATCGAGCAACAGGAGTTCCGGATCGCGGATGATTGCGCGCGCGAACAGCACCAGGTTCTTCTGGCCACCACTCAAACGAATCAAAGGTGATTGCCAGGAGGTTTCCGAGAATCCGAGTGCTTCGAGCAGGCTTTCTGCGCGCCAGGCTTCGACCAGTCGACGATCAGCGTCGAGCGAATCAACAACTGCATTGAGCGCAGTGACCCCCTCCAGCGCCGCAGGAAGAAACTGTTCAACAAGCCCAACCTTCAAGCCCCTCTGGCGAATGATCCGACCGGCATCGAGTTGCAGCTCGTTGGTGACTAAACGAAGCAGCGTCGACTTGCCAGAACCGTTATGTCCGACAAGACCGACGCGATCACCCGCTTCGAGATGAAAGGTGAGCCCTTCGAAAAGTGGCTTGGTACCGGCCTGGAAGGAAAGGCCTTGAACAGAAATCAGAGACATGGCTTACCCCGTACGCAAATGGAATGTTCCAGCGCTCCGGGTGACGAGGAGGTGTTTGCAGCTGACAGATCAGCGGTTCGGCAACCCAGTGCGCTTTAAGACATGAAAAAAGAGCGCAATGAAACAGGGGTCGCCGCTTTCCGGTCTCCGAGGAGAAATGCGAGGTCGAACCCGCATTCGTATGCAGTGGCCTGCATGAGGTCTCCGTATTGCAAATCGATGGGAAGCGCCAGCCTACCGAGCCACTGAAGTTGCGGCAACATCACCATTCCGACGAAAGAGAGACCCCGGGATGATCTCCCGAGGTTTGGCTCTTGCTGTCGCCGCGGTTCTTGTCAGAAACGCCAGACCACTCCCACCGTGGCAACCCGCGGTGTGCAGTCTGTTTCAAGCACGCCGACTGTCCGACCCTCCGCCTTGAGCTTGGTGCCCTTCGCCAGAAGGTAGCGATCACACCAACGCCCGACTGGCTTGGAACGCCTACCCCTCGCGACCGGCACAAATGTCATCTCGATCAGTGCTGACCTGCACTCCCTGATGCCACAACAACCCTGTGCCGAGCGATGATCCTCGGAAATCTGGGCGACGCTGCAAGGTAACTCGATCAGGCAGGCCTGCTAATCCACCGATCACACCGGAACGCAAATGAACTCGTGCGCCGAATCTCTCGAACCGCTGACGGTTGGGTATCCCAAACCAGCTAGGGCGTTCTTTGCCCATCAGCCGCCGACGAGCGAGTGACGTCAAGGCGGCTCTCGGTAGCGATTTTCTCCGGGGCCTTGGAACACGACCCATCACGCCAGCTTCACATCCAATGCGTGACCGTTTGGAGCAACTCCAGCGAGATGAGAGGCGGCGTGTCCAGATATCCAAACCGATCGGGTCCCAAGTCAACGTTTCGGCAAATCAAGACTTACGGGGTTGTTTTGCTCGCGGTCTTCGTGAGCTGGTTTGCGATGCCGGCATGGTCGGCATCCTCGTTCGTTCATGAAGCATTGCTCGACGGAAAGCCCATTGGCCAGCATCACTTCACACTCACTCCGGAAACGGACGGCATGCGACTCACAGGGCAGGCACAGTTCACCGTTCGGATTCTTGGCGTACGTGTATACGACTACGACCATCGCGTCGAAGAACGCTGGCTCGGCTCATGCCTTGCGTCACTCACGTCGAGCACTCGCGAAAACGGGTCTGTCACCACGGTAAACGGAAAACAGGGCCAGCAAGGGTTCAGCATCGACGGCGTTTCTTCATCACCATCGACGTCACCCTGCATCCCCTCGTTGGCGTACTGGAACCGGGACGTGCTTGTCCGCCAGAAGCACCTGCTGAATCCACAAACCGGAAAGATCGTCGACGTTCGTATTCTTCCTGACAAGCCGCTCGAAGTTCCCTTCGGAGAAGCGACGGTCAAGCTTGAGCGCTTTCGAATACTCGGTGATGAACTCGACATCACGGTGGGTTACGAGATCACCAGCGGTCAATGGGTGACGCTCGACAGTCGCCTCTCCAATGGTCGGCTGCTGCAATATCGGCTGAAGCCCGGCTTCGTCCTCTCGCATCGACAAGGTATTCCGGCGTGAACTCAAGACTTCACCGGTACGCGCCTCTCGCCGCAATAATGTGCTGGGTAGTTGCACTCACTGCGTGCACGACACGATCAATAGAAACCCTCCCCCTCGCGGAGGACGTGGACCTCACCCGATTCATGGGCCACTGGTACGTAATCGCTCATGTACCAACTTATCTGGAGCGCAACGCCTGGGATGCTTCGGAGCACTATTCGCAAGGCCCTGATGGCAGCATCGAAACGACCTTCACCTATCGAGATGGCTCGTTCGCAGCCGAACGGCAATCGATGACACCCCGCGGTTTCGTGGAGCCTGGAGGAGACAATGCCGTCTGGACGATGCAGTTCATCTGGCCCTTCCGCGCCGATTACCGTATCGCCTGGTTGAACGCCGACCACGCGGAGACCATTATCGCGCGAGAGAGAAGAGACTACGCATGGATCATGGCGAGACAACCCGTACTGACCAAAGCGCGTTACTGCGAACTGGTTAAAAAGGTCGTCGCCATGGGTTACGAGGAGGCGGAATTGCGCCATGTTCCGCAACCCGGATCGGAAAGAGGACCTGTCTGTGAAGCATTTGAAAACACTGATGCCCGCTCAGAACGCCCTCGCTGAAGAAAGCCAGCAGCGATGAAGTATGACAACCGGATGATCCTTCTGGTCGAGGACCACCGTTCACTGGCGGAGGGCATCGCTGCCTACCTGGAAGCCGAGGGCTACGCCATAGACTTCGCGTCCAGCGGGACCGCCGCGTTACGACTCGCCACCGACAACCACTATGACGCGATTGTGCTCGACATCGGTCTTCCCGGCATCGATGGCCTCGAGGTTTGCAGGTCGCTGCGAAGGGATACACGCTCGACCATTCCCATCATCATGCTCACCGCGCGCGACCAGCTTGACGACCGTCTCGCAGGTTTTGATGCCGGTGCTGATGACTATTTGGTCAAGCCCTTCGCAATGTCTGAACTTGCAGCGCGTCTTGTGGCGCTGCTGCGCCGAAGCCATGGGGTACTGGTCGACGGCCGCTTCGAAGTTGGCGAGCTCGCCCTCGATGTACCGACACTCACGGTCTCCCGTTGCGGGCAGCCTGTGCGGCTGTCCCGCAAACAGTTCGACATCCTTCATCTGCTGATGCGAGAGCATCCGCGGGTAGTCAGCAAGGCAGCCGTTGAACGCATGTTGTGGGGGGACGAACTTCCCGACAGCGACGCGCTTCGGTCGCACATCTACAACCTGCGCAAACAGCTCGATCGCGGTTTCGACTATGACATCGTCGAGACCCTTCCAGGCATTGGCTTCAGGCTCCGCTCTCCTGTCTTGCCCCGTTGAATTCCATGCGAATCCGCGTACCTCGCCCCGGTTCGCTGGATATCCGGACAACCCAGCCAAATCGATCTGCGATCCGTTGCACGATAGAAAGCCCGAGACCGTGTCCTGAAACACCACTACCCCGGGCAGACTCCGAACGGAAGAAAGGTTCAAAGACCCGGCCGAGCTCTTCCGCTGTCATTCCAGCTCCGCTGTCTTCGATCTCCACGGCGTTTGTATCCACACGTATGGTCACTTCGCCGTCGCGCGTGTAGTTGATGGCATTACTGAGCAGGTTGCCAAACGCAATCCCGAAGAGTCTTTCCGGTACCGGCAAACGCACCATTGCCGCATCGACGAGGGTAACCCGGTTGTGATGCAGCTCCGCTCGTTCGCGGAGGATCTCAATCTGTTCCCGGATCAGCCCATGGATGTCTGCACCTTCCGGATTAAGCGGCAGTGACGCGTCTCTCGCGAGCAACAACAGACTTTCGATCAGCGACTGCATCTGTGTCAGTGATCCGCGGATGCGTTTCAGAGCCTGAAGGTCCGAGTTCTCCCGCTGCTGGTTCCGTTCGAGCAGATCGAGAGACGCGGTCATGACGGCGAGCGGAGTACGAAGTTCATGACTGGCATCCCGCGCGAAAGCCCGCTCCCGCAAAGCCACTGACGACAGGCTTCTGGCGAACGCCTCCAGCGCGTCGATCATGACCAGCGTGTCGGTATCCGCACCCCGCCGAAGTTCGTCCAGCTCCAGTGCAACCGGCCGCTGCAGGTCGGGTCGATACGATTCCAGCCTTTCCGCCAGCCGGATGAGCGGTGAAAACACCGGCTGCGACAATCGATAGATTACCCAGGACATTGCATAAATCAGCAGCAGCACCACTGCACCTGGGCCTAGTCCAAAGTACAGGATCAGGCGATCCACTTTTTCCTGCCGGAAGACCAGGTACAGTCGAGCACCTGACCGCTCGGAAACATGCAGCAGGGAGTCCCTCCCTTCGAAACGGACCGAACCAAATCCGGGCGGATGCGCCGCCAGAACCGATGGAACGGGTGGACGTCCACCTGCAGAGAGGTAACCGATCATGTTGTCGGTATCGGGTAGCGGCACGGCGCGGTCCGCCTGGTAACGTTGCCAGAAGTAGGCGGCTTCGCCTTCGAGCGCCGCGCGAGATAGAACGTCAGTGACGATGTAGGCCGTGGCAAATACCATAGCGACCACCGCCACGCTGATGACCGCCAGTTGCAGAAAAAAGAGACGCCCGACCCGTGCCTGCAGGCTACGCCGGTTCAATCCCTGCGAACGGTTTTCAGACGATAGTGCCCCACCAGCCACTCTTGACCTCCTCGCCAGCCGAACAGTTCTTCGCAGGCCATGAAAAAAATTCTCCAACGTTGCAGCCAAAGCGACGCCTGATCGCCATGTGAAGCAACGAGCGCGCGGGTCGCCGCGACAGCATTTGTATCCAGCCGGCGGAGCCAGTCCCGAGCCGTGCGGGCATAATGGCTACCGGAAACAGGCCAGCTGGTATCAACATGCAGGTGCTGGTTGAAGTGTGACAAGGTATCAAACGCAGGCATCAGTCCGCCTGTAAAGAAGTGCCTCGCCATCCAGTCACCCTGTCCCCGGTCTTCGTACGGATAGGCATGGGTCCTATGACAAAAGATGTGGACAAACAACGCACCATCCACGCGCAACCAGCCCTGGATACGCTCCAGCAGCACGGCATAGTTGCGTACGTGTTCGAACATCTCAATCGACACCACGCGGTCAAAGGATTCCACAGGGAAGTCTAGGCGATTGACGTCGCAGGTGATCACGCGCACGTTCAGCAAACCTCGCGACAGCGCCTGCGCCTCGATCCAGCGCCGCTGGGAGGCGGAGTTTGACACTGCAGTGAACCTCGAACCGGGATAACGCGCGCCAGCCCAGAGCGTGAAGGATCCCCAGCCACAACCGAGATCGAGTACATCCTGTCCATCACTGAGTTCAGCCCTTTCGGCATACGTCTCGAGCATGGCCGCTTCCGCAGCATCGAGATCATTCACGCCGTCAGGGTAGAGGCAGGCGCTGTATTTCATGTGACGGCCGAGCACCTCCGCGAAAAACCCGGCGGGTACTTCATAGTGCTGCTCATTGGCCGAGTCGGTGGCCAGCGCGACCTCGCTCTGGGAGAGAGACCTGATCAGCGCAGCCGCACGCGCCGTTGTATCTCCGGTCTCGATTTCTGCCAACCGCTCCGCCACCAACCTGCGAATACCGATCCGAATCAGGAAATCGGGGATGAAGCGGCGCTCAGCGAGATCAATCAGGTTCATCATCAGAAGTTCTCCAAAATGGATCGATTCACCTGCGGCACGATCCTCGCAAAAAGGACATAGAACAAAGAAAACCAGACCACAGAGATCACCACCAGAAGTGGCAGCGTCGGGATAACGACCTTTCTGAGTGCCTGCCCAGCGAGATAAGAAAGGGGCGCTGACACCGCCGCACACCAGGTTCCCTGGAATAACACCATGTTGAGCAGCGTCATTCCCATCAGTGAACCTCCCGTTCGATCGCTACGGTCGAACCTGCCTGCTGCACACGCCACGGACGGCCCCGCCAGGCGGGCGCCGCAAACAACAGCTGTACGTCGGATAACGCCCGTTCACGAAATCCACCTTCGCAGTACGCCAGATAGAAGTGCCAGAGGCGACGGAACCGTTCGTCATAGCCAAGCGACTGCAGTGCAGGCCAAGCCGCATCGAAACGCGACCACCACGCAGCGAGCGTGCGTGCATAGTCGTCGGCGAGGTCTTCGAGATTAACCAGCACCAGTCCGCCGGATTGGGCAGCCGATGCCGTCAATCGCGATACTGAAGGAATGAAACTGCCGGGAAAAACGTGCTTTTTGATGAAGTCGACGCTCCGCAGCGCTTCGACGTAACGACGGTCACGGATGGTGATGGCTTGAACCAGTGCGAGGCCCTGTGGCTGCAGCAGTCGTTCAATACAACCGAACCACGTATCAAGGTGGTTGGCGCCGACGGCTTCTACCATCTCCACCGAGACCAGCTTCGAGTACGTACCTGACAGGTCCCGGTAGTCTTTGCACAAAACGTCGATGCGGTTACTGAGGCCTGCTTCGTTGACCTTTGCCGTTGCAAAGGCATGTTGTTCTGCAGAGATGGTGGTGGTGGTCACCCGGCATCCCGATTCACGGGCGGCGTGGATCGCAAGGCCACCCCATCCGGTACCGATCTCGAGGAGATGATCGTCAGGACCGAGTGCCAGTTTGTGGACGATACGCTGCAATTTGTTGAGGCTTGCCTGTTCGAGGTCTTCGTCCTCCGATTCGAAGACCGCAGATGAATACATCAGCCGGGAGTCAAGAAACGACTCGAATAGCCGATTGCCGAGGTCATAGTGTGCAGCGATGTTACGACGGCTTCCGGCTTTCGAATTGTCACGAAACAGCCGATGGATGAGCCAGTCGACGCCTCGGGCGATACGTGTGACACCTTGTTCGAGCCGATCTGTTGTATCGAGGTTACGCACCATCACCCGCACCAGCGTCGCGAGATCCGAACACGACCAGTCACCGTCGGCATAACTTTCGCCTGCACCCACAGTTCCGCCCGTCAACAGGCGGCGAAAGAAACGGGGATGCGTCACGTGGAGATCGAGTAACGGCGTTTCGGATGGCTGACCACTACCGAAGACCATCGTTCCGCGTCCATCCGTAACCCGAACGCTTCCATCCTGCAGGTGTGCGAGACGCTCAAGAACGAGGCGCCTGCACCACTCATCCAGACCACTGATCTCTTGTGCATCACTCGCCAGGACTTGCTGATTCATTTCGAGGTCTCCGGTGGTGCGCCTGTCGTGGCAGCTGATGTGGCGCCGGGGTGGCTGTGGAATCGGGTCCCGCGCAGCCAAAGGCGGAGCGCCTGAACGTAGATGCGCGCGAGATTTACCAAAGGCTGCAGCGGATACCGGAGGCGGAAGCGCAGCCCCGTGGTGGGTGTCGCTGCCTCGAGTCGAAGCAGGAGCACCGCTGAAAACACCCGTCGGGAACCTTCGGAGACGCGCATCCGGATGCGCACGTGGCCGGCATGTAAACCAAACCACCAGCGATAGGTCTGTGCCATGGCGTTAAACGGCGAGACGTGAAATGCCTTCGCGAATTCAAAGGTCACTTCATTCGCCTGACTCTGCGCGGACAACACATAGGTGTGCCGCTCGTTCCACGGTGTGTTGTTGATCTCTGCCAGTACGTGAACGATTGCGCCAGCGTTCATACAGAACACAAAACGAACAGGATTGAAGCCACTCATGAGGGTTCTGGGTTGCGCCAAAACCAGGAATGGACCGGCATGTGGGTCTTTACCGACACTCGCGAGCGCAGCATTTACCCGCTGCACCACCGTCTCCCCCTCGTAGTCCATCAGTACCGCCTGGGTATCAACGCGGGGAACCATACGTGCGGCGTAACGCCGAAATCGTCCGCGTACTCCAGTGCCATCTTCGCGGTCCACGGCGGCGACAGATTGCCCGGATACATCAAAGAGCCGCATACCTACCGCGTAGCGAAACGCGTGCCGCACCGGACTGTGTCGGGTGTGCAGGAGATGTCCGCTGCCAATCCAGCCGTGTGTCATGTGCCAGTCCCGATGCGGGCTACTTGCGGTGATAGTTGGCTGGAAGTACCCATGCTCTGGAATCCGGTCTCCCTCGCCAGCAGTTGTTCAGCGGCGCGTACACCACTCATGAAACCGTCTTCATGAAATCCGAAACCCTGCCAGGCACCCGCAAAATAACGGTGGGCTTGCCCATCGAGTTCTGCCAGACGACGCTGTGCGGCGAGAGCCGCAGCGTCGAACTGGGGATGGGTATAGCTGCGCTCGACAAGAACGCGTGAAGAATCAATGGTGGCATCGGGGTTAAGGGTCACGAATACCGGACGTGGTGTGCGCACTCCCTGGAGAAGATTCATCCAGTAAGTCACTGAACACGGCAAACCGGGATCGATTCCGGTTGTGGCGTTCCAGCTGCTCCATGCGAGACGCGATCTCGGCATGACGACTGGATCGGTGTGCACCACTACCCGGTTCGATGCGTAGCGGACGTTACCGAGGATCGATGTTTCGGCGGGTGTCGGTGCCTCGATCAGGTCGAGTGCCTGATCGCTGTGACAAGCCAGAACCACCGCATCGAAAGCCAACCAGCGGGCATCGACCAGCAATTCGACGCGACCCGCACGCTCACGGACCGCGCGAACGGTGCTGCCGCAGGCGAGCGTGCCATTGAACGAGCTGACAAACGCCTGAACGTACTTTCGTGAGCCACCACTAACGACTCGCCACTCAGGACGGTCATAGACTTGCAACATGCGGTGGTTGCGCATGAATGCGACAACCTGCCCAACAGCGATGCCTTCACTCGCGGAGAGGGATTGCGACCAGAGCGCCGCGCACATCGGCAGAAGGTGACGATGTAGAAACTCGTCCGATAGTCTACGCGACCGGCACCATGCACCAACGCCCATGGCCGATTCCGACGCCTTAACCGCCGTCGCAAGATCATGGAACCGCAGGATGTCCCGCAACATACGCCAGTGTCCAGGACGCAGCAGATTGCCAGGCTGGCAGAACAAGGCAGCAAGCTTGTGGGTACCGTATTCGATGCCCGCGGATCGATCGGTGACAGAAAAGCTCATGTCGGACGCGTGACTGCGAACGCCGAGCCTGTCCAGCCAACCGGCAAAGCCCGGATAGTTCAGGTGATTGAAAACAATAAATCCGGAGTCAATCGCCACCCGGGTTCCATCAACTGTCACCTCGTGCGTATCGGTGTGACCGCCGGGTTGGTCCGAAGATTCGAACACTACCACCTCGGCTTCGCGACTGAGTCGATCGGCGCAGGCCATACCGGCGATCCCGGCGCCGATCACGGCACAACGCAGAGCACGGGAGTCCGGCGGGATCATTTCGCGACCTGGCCTTCGCGCAAGACTTTCGCTGGAACGGGTCGCAGGTCACTGAGCAGCCCAACTCGGGCCAACAGCTGAAGTCCGGCATGGCAAAGGTCGGTTTCACCGGGAAAAAAACCCTGGCGTGCGGATGCAGCAAAGCGGTGGTGATTGTTGTGCCAACCTTCACCGAGTGTCAGCCAGGCGAGCCAGCGCAGGTTGCGACTTTGGTCAGGTGTGTCGTAGCGTCGTGTTCCGAAACGATGTGCGACCGAGTTAACAAACAACGTCACGTGCAGCAGCACCACCGTTGACACGCAGTAGCCCCACAGCAGCATCTGCCAGCCCGAGGTGTTCAGTGACGGCGCGGCAAACGCGAGCCAATCGCCCAACAGAAAAAGCACCGTCGCCGCTGCAATCGGAAGCGCAGCGTCGAATCGATCCAGCCAGCGCAACTCCGGGAACCGCGCCCAATCCGCAACCAGATCGAGACGCGCGCCATAGTGTTGTTGCGTCAGAAACCAACCCATGTGTGAAACGAACACACCATGTAGCGGTGCATGTGGATCGGACGCAGTGTCAGTGTGAGCGTGGTGCTGCCGGTGCATGGAGGCCCACCAGAGCGGCCCACGCTGTGCCGCCGTCGCAGCAATCGCCGCGAAGATGAACTGCACCGGGCGTGACGTTCGAAACGCGCGATGGCTGAAATAACGGTGGTAAAAACCAGTGATCGCAAACATTCGCAGGAGGTAGGCTCCCACTGCGGTCAACACCGCGACCGTGCTGATTCCGGCGAGTGGCGCGGCGAACGCTCCGATATGCAGAAGCACCAGCGGTACAATCCGAAACCAGTCGATGCGGTCTTTTTCGACACCACCCAGATCCAAGGAATCGTTGAGAAACCAACGACGAATCGCCTTCACGTTCGAATTACCCCATCGGTTGTTTCAGTAATGGTCGGAGAGACGACCTGTGGGCTACAGGATCAAGCCGCGGGCGTGAAGCCAGCGTGAGGGACGGCAACGCGCTTGGATCAATCCTGACTACTTTTCGCAAGACATCGGAACAGGCGCAGAAAGAAACGCATGAGGGTGTTTATTGTCGGCAATCTAACGGAGCCAGCCTTGGCGGACTACTGACGGAAATCAAACCATCGGGTCAGTGCAGGCGATGAGCAACAACCATTCAAACAACGATTCAAGCAATTGCCCCAATCCGATCGGGTTCTTCGCGAGGGTCAAGGCATCGATCTAGCCCTTCAGCATGCCTTCCATCGAGCCACCTTCTCGCCAAGCCTTCGTGATCCGAAAGAACGGGTTCGGCCCCTTCCCATAAGCGCCGTTCTGAATACTCCGCCGGTTCGGCTTGCCTTCATTGTTGTAGTACCCCGGCGTACAGTCATTCAGAAACACTTCGTTGAAGCGCGAGATACTGATGATGTGGTCCACCCACGCATCCTCCGCGTCCTTGCTCGGCTCAAGGCAGCTGATGCCATCATCCAGACACTGCTTGATGAGGTACTGAAAATGCCTCGCCGATTCATCCATGGCATGCGGGAAGTTGGTGGTCGCCGCAGACTGTGAGTTACCGACGATGAAGAGGTTCGGAAAGCCATGCGTCATGTAGCCATGTAGCGTACGAATCCCGTCGGCCCACTTGTTACCGATGGTCTGCCCATTGCGTCCCTCGACGTCATAACCTGAACGCCGAGTCCACGACGTACCGACCTCGAACCCTGTTGCGAAAACGATGCAGTCAACCGGGTACTCAATGCCATTGGCGATCACAGACGTCTCGGTGATGCGATCCACGCCCTGCCCATTCGTATCGATCAGATGAACATTGGGTCTGTTGAAGGTCTGCAGATACTCGTCGTGAAAACAGGGCCGCTTGCAGAATTGCCGATACCAGGGTTTCAGCGCCTCGGCTGTCGCTTGATCCTGAACAATCGAATCCACGCGCGCGCGTATCTGATTCATTTTCTGGAAGTCGGCGATTTCCATGAGTTTCGGCACATCACCCCAGTCGACGCCGGTACCACGAAACTTCGCCATGGAAACCAGATTACGGATGATCTCGGTCCAGCCATCCTGAATCAGGTCCTTCTCAACCACACCACCCGACGTCAACGTATTGAAGTTCTCCATCCGTTCACGCTGCCACCCCTGATGCAAACTGGCAGCCCACTCAAGATCGGTACGGCGGTTATCACGTACATCAACCGATGAGGGTGTGCGCTGAAAGACGAAGAGTTCCTTCGCGCCTGCACCGAGGTGCGGCACACACTGCACCGCAGTCGCACCCGTACCAATGATGGCGACACGTTTGTCGGCGAGCTTGTTTAGACCACCTTCAGAACTTCCGCCGGTGTAGTCGTAGTCCCACCGACTGGTGTGAAACGTATGGCCCTTATAGGACCGTATCCCTGGAATGCCCGGGAGTTTCGGTCGGTTAAGCGGGCCATTCGACATGATGACGAACCGCGAACGCATGTGATCACCACGATTGGTGGTCACACGCCAACGTTGGTCCGCCTCATCCCAGCGCATCCCCGTGACATGGGTCTGCAGGCACATGCCGTCATAAAGATTGAAGTGTTTAGCGATGCGTTGCGCGTGGCCCAGAATTTCCGGCGCAAAGGCGTACTTCGTCTTCGGGATATAACCGAGTTCTTCACACAGCGGCAGATAGATATAGGCCTCCGTGTCACAGGCCGCACCCGGATAACGATTCCAATACCACGTGCCACCGACATCTCCCGCTTCTTCGATGATGCGGATGCGTTGAATGCCGATTTCCCGAAAGCGGGCACCGCAGATCAGACCACCAAATCCTCCCCCAACAATGATGACATCGACTTCATCGTTCAGCGGCTCACGATTCTTCAGCGGCGGTGAATAGGGGTCGTCGAGATAACGCGAAAAATCACCGCCCACTTCCTGGTACTGCTCATTGCCTTCCGTACGCAGCCGCTTGTCGCGCTCGATGCGATACTTTTCACGCAACGCCTCCGGGTCAAAGCCCAGTTCCTCGCGGGTCGGGAGGCGGGTGACAGATGTTGCTGCGAGGTTGTCGCTGGCCATGGTGACTACCTTGATCGATAAAGTTGGACGATTGGCCGGATTTTGTGTCGATACGGAGCAGAGCGCCACCGCTTCGTTCAGCATTCGGATCAGAAAAGTGGGTATCCAGTCAGGTTAGTACCCACGGTATGATCGTTATCACAGGTCAATCCTGACTTCGCAACCCGTACAAACGCCCAGAGGAGCCTGATCACCATGACCACCGCGCAAGTCGTAAAACAAGTCAAGGCACCGGCGGACGCGGTGTGGTCCGTACTCAGCAATTTCTCGAGCATCAAGGCGGGTGGGCCGATTGCGTCAGTGAGCTACGAGGGTGAAGGGGTCGGCATGCTTCGAACCCTCGGCATGAATGGAGGCCGTGTCCTCGAACGCCTGGACGTGCACGACGCCGCGACCCGCACCTTCGCGTACTCGATCATCAACGATGACAGTCCGCTGCCATTCACCGGCTATTCCGCCGTGGTGAAAATCAAGGACAACGGTGATGGCACCACCACCGTGGACTGGACCGGAACCTTCAGCCCGAAGGGGGTGCCGGAAGCGGATGCAATCAAACTCGCCACCGGCATTTACGCGGGTGCCATCAAAGGTGCGCAGGTCGCTCTGGAGAAGTAGTCCGCGACGGCTCCCTGAAGGCTGAGATTCATGATCATTCTCGCCGGTGCTGTCAGCCGAGGCGTTCGTCGATCAGCCCACGGCCTGTACGTTGGGCACCGTCGATGGATGTTATTCACCGCTCTACAGGCCGCTTCTCTCCGCCCAGAACGACACCCCAGATACGGATGTCCGCCCAACGTTCACCACTGACGCGCAATGGATTGTCATCGAGCACCGTAAAGTCCGCCCGTTTCCCAGGCGAGATCGAACCGAGTTCGGCTTCCAAACCCAGAACCCGCGCGGCATCGATCGTCACCGCTTCAAGGGCGTCATACCTCGTGAGCGCCTGATCCGGTTCATAGACGTCTCCGCTTCGGGTCGCGCGCGTCAGGTGCACGTCCGCCGCACCCAGCGGCATGGGCGTCGCCAAAGGCGCATCAGAATGCAGTGCAACCGTCACGCCAGCACGACTGAGTGACCCGACGGGCGTGATCCAGTCGGACCGATCCGGTCCCAGCGGTGCTGAATAGTCATGCGACATGTAGTAGGCGTAATGACTGGCGACCGACAACTTTGCGCCAAGCGCTGCTGCGCGTTGAGTTTGCGCGGGAGAAAAAAGCCCGCCATGTTCGATGACAAGGTCCTCCTTCCTGTCTGCTTGTCGAAGCGTTTCCAGTGCGTCGAGCGTTGCGTCCTGCGCAGCATCACCATTGCTGTGAATGTGCGCTGCGAGCCCCGCTTCCATATACGGCCGAATGACCGGATCAATCTTGCCGGGGCCGACCACCCAAAGACCTTCGGTACCCTTGGATTGCCCCGCGAGATAACCAGGTGGTTTAAGGCGCATGGTTTGGGAGTAAAAGGCGCCGTCGGTGAAGAACTTCACTCGAGGCAGAACCGGTGCAACCGTGTTTCGAACCCCGCCGACCATTTCTTTCACCACCGTGACCGCAGCCGAAGGTGAACCGAACTCCCGCTCAAAGGAACGGAACTCAGGAACGAGGTACAAACGAAAGCCGCTCTTCTGCTGCGACCATGTCGCCGCAATCATCTGATCTTCAAGCGCACGACCAAATACACCATAGGCGAGATCCGCCACGGTGGTGACACCCGCGCGCCGCAAAATCTCAAAGTACCGTGAGGTCCCTCGCGCCACAGCCTCCGGGCTAAGCAGCACAGCACCCATCCGCTGCAAGATCAGGAACGCGGCGTCCTCATAGATTCGACCGGTGAGTTCACCTTCCGGCGTGAGGTCCACGCCATGAAACTGTTTGGCAATTTCAGGCGTTGCGCCAATCTGCGTGAGCGCGGCCGTGTTCAGATAGAAGTCATGGCCGGAATAGTGCCAGACAAGAAGCGGCCGCGAAGGCGCGATTTCGTCGAGCACAGATCGATCAAGAGGTCCCTGGATCAGATTGTGATAGCCGTAAACCACCACTGGTGAGTTATCGGCAGGCGCCGCCGCAACAAGCTCACGAACACGCGCCCTGAAGGCTTCCGGCGAATCGTAGCCGTCGGTCATGCCTTCCACTGACGCCATCGGCCAAGGTGGCACAAAAGGCTGTGCGTACAACAAACCACCGAGGACCACGTGGATGTGCGGATCAATGAGGCCGGGGATCAACACGCGGTTTACAAAAGTGGCGTCAACCGAAGCGGCCGGATAGCGTTTGCGCAGCGATGCGAGCGAGCCGACCGCGAGCACCTTGCCTTCCCGCACAGCAACGGCCTCGGCAACCTCGCCATCACGCACCATCGTGACTACTTGTTTCGCCTACAAAATCACGGCGCCGGAGCCACGCGCTGAGTTAGCTTCGATTGGCGATTTCGCAGTGGTGCCACACGCCGTCAGCATGAATAGAAGTGTGAACAGGATCATGCGAATCATCTTTGTCCCTCGTTGTATCGAACCCAAGCTGAGGATTCTGCAGCCGATCAGACCGCCAATCCGTCCACCAGCCAAATCGGCACCGGCTTCGCGATGCCTTTGAATTGCACCTCTCCAAGTGGCGCGGCTTGCACACGCCCTTCAGACTGATCGCGCGTCGCCAGCCCGAGTATCACCGCTTTCCCGGTAGGATCAACACATGGCACTGGATCATTAAAGATCACGAGCATCCCGTCGCCGGTGAATTGCGACAGCGTCCCGCCCTGAGCAAACACCAGTGAACCTAGCGCGCCATACATTTCACCGAGTACTTGCATGACATCTTCCGGCTCTGACCGTTCTGCAAACGGGGTAAAGCCACTTAGTTCGCAGAAGGGCACGGTCACCTCACGGCGATGACTGGTGAGTTTCTCAATACCACCTTCGCTAAACGCATCGGCAACTTGTGGTGACAAGAACCGCCTGAGCTGATTGAGTCGATCCACCTGCTTGACCTGGTCAGCGACACGTTGCTCAAGCTCCTGGTTCCACTGTAAGAGCTCAGCCGCCTGCGCTCATTCGCTCAAGTGCTTCAATGCCATCACAGGCCTGGGAAACCCATACCCGAGTCGTTAGAGACGGCTTCCCCGTACTTCGCGGTAGGCTTCGCCATCATCAACCACGAGTTTCATGCCGAGCTGACCTCTGCTTGCCACCGAAGCTTCGCCCTTGTCTTTGGTTTTTGCGGAACAAACCTGACCGAGTCGTGCGGCGAACTCTCCCAGTCCAAACGCTGCACTGCAGAGTCGCTGCATATCCGCTGCTGGAAGTTCACCGATGTTCTTCGAGAGCGTTTGTGTGCCGGCATTCAGCTGCTCGCCGAGAACCCGCAAGCGGGCCACACCGTCACTGGGCTTGCCGTCCGGGGCGAGCATGCTGGGAATGAGCTCGAGCACCTGCCGTGCCTGGGTTACCACGGCACCCAACATTTTCTGTTGCGCTTCAGTGCTGCCCTCTTCTTCCTCGAGGAGCTGCACCGCATAACCAATCAGATCATTAACCGGTGATCGCAGTTCATGGCGAAGCTCCCTCGCTTCTTCCACACTCCTGGTCCCAGCGATCACGCTCCGACCACACCAAAGGCGGCCACCTTCTCGATCAGACGCGGAAGATCGACGGGCTTGGTGTCGTAGTCATCACAGCCCGTTTCATTGCCTTCTCACGATCTCCAGCAATCGAGTTGCCGTCAGCGCAATGGTCGGGATCTTCGCCGTGGCGGCATCCAGCGCAAACACAACCTCAAACCCACGCCGCTGCAGGCGCCGTGACAGCATGTCGCGATTCGCTTCGTTGTCTTCAACCACCAGAATTTCGGGCATCGCGCTCTTCACTCCTTCGAACGCCTAAGACTGAGTTTTTTCTCGCCACATCAATCACTCAACAAGCAGCTCACAAGTGTTTGGTGCGCTCTGTGATCGAAAGCGATACTCGACACCTTCCGGAACACGAACAAAAAATGGCGCGCCATCGTCGGGCAGATACTCGATGACCAGATCAGTCGTCCGCTTGCACACCTGTAGCCCCGCAGTCGAACCGCTCGAACAACTCACGACGCCTGGCCCAAAAACTGCGTCGGACGTGCCGTCTGCCGCAACCGTCACTGTTCCTCGCGTCGCACCCGCTGATAACAAAGCCGTGAATTCTTCTGCCGACAGTTCCGGGCACGGACGCGAAGGGGCATCACGCGGTGCGCCCGTCGGCGACCACCAAACGATCAGCGCACCCAAAACGAACACCCAGGGCAACCACTTTTTCACCCAACCGGGGGGTTCTTTGTTCGCTTTGGCGCCCGGATCTGCTGTTGGGATCTGGTCAGCACTCATCGTGCGGTTGCCTCCGAATCAACAGATCGGACGGGTAGCGTCACGGTGAAGATCGAACCCTTACCAAGGCTGCTTTCGACAGTGATATCTCCACCGATCATGCGGCAGAACTCCCGCGACAATGCGGGGCCAAGCCCCGTAATTTCACGAGGACACACCTCGTGAAAAGTGACCTAATCATGGAGATGTACCTCCTCAGATTTCTTCACAGATTCTTCATGATTTTCTTCGTAGATTCATGGGCTTAACCTCAGTCCAACCTCACAGGATCGAGGGCCGTACCCGGCGGGTAGTTATCGGCAATCTGAAACATGCCCTCGAGCGTGATCGCTGCACCCATTGTTGCGGCTCCGTTCTCACCGATCTCCGCCCGACCGAGCGTAGCGATCACACACCGGTTTTTGTTCGTCGGCCCTTCAAGTGCTGAGAGAACGATGCCGTCAGCGCCGGCCTCAAGGCCGAGCTCAGCGAGTGTGGCCCTAAGCATCCCGCCATGAGCTTCAAACGTCACCGAGCCTTGGAACCGTGCTGAACCCGTCGCGTTACCGTCCGGGGTAATACTCAGATCAGCTCCGGGTAGGACGTTGAAGACAAACGTGCCATCGGCCGCTCGGATAGCACCGTCACTCAACGTGATGGTTCCTTCTGCGGCTTCGACGTAGCTACGAAAGCTGGTTTTTACGCCCCAGCTCATTCGGTTGAAAGTCATAGTGATCCCGCGTTGGTGGTCTGGGCCAAGCATAAAGAAGGATTGAACGAAGACACACCCCGTGAAAAATGAACCAACCCGCGAGGTGTGTCCTCGTGAATTTCCAAAAGTGAACCAACCCGAGAGGTGTGTCCCCGTAAATATCACCCGCGAGGTTTGTCCTCGTGAATTTCGAGGAACTGTTGCCGCATCGGTGGAGCGAGTCGAAGCCATTCTCGACGCAACCAACACCCCGTTTTGCAAGGTGTTTTTACCAGACGGCTACAAACCCTTGCTTTAGATCTCCACTCCGAAGCCGGTCTGGCTTCTCGTACCTTCGCTCGCGGCTGATGCGCTGCTGAAAACCTGTCCACAAATTGATGCCTTCTACTGGATGACTTCAGAGCGTCTCATTGGTCGCGCGGCACTTAAGTCCGAATTGAACGTCAACTTGGGGAAAAACTGGCCGGTTGAAGTTTGGGTTTCGACCCACGTGGGTGTGAACGCCGACGGTCTGTCGGAGGGTTATACACTCGGTCTCGCGGCGATGGGTGGGGTCGAGTTTGAAGCCCTTGGCTCGCCAGAAGTCCCTCGTGAATTGGAGCTCCGGTTGAAGGGCCTTGCCCGATACACCGTCTTCAAGATCAAGACGATCTATAACGGCGATACCACTGGTGTGGATGAAATAGAACGAATCCGGCTGAAAAAGGTCGTCTCCGAGACCATTCACAAGGGTTGGGTGTTTCGACTCCTTTATGAAAAAACATCGGATGGGAAATCGTGGTGGACGTAAATTTCTCGACCACAGGTTCGGGCACTTTCAAAGACGCATTTCCGACCGTCTGTTCACTCCCGCCCTATCCGGGTTAGGATAAAACAGTTGCGTCTACCGGTATGAAGCAGCCCTGTCGGTGCATTGCGTTGCACTCGATAGAAAGAACGGCAGATGTGCACAAAAAAACCTAACTCGGGAGAGAACTCATGGGTAGACAGCGGTCCGCAATCCGGCGGCAATTCCCTGCTTCTGCGCTCTCCATCGCCATGGCGGGTCTGTTTACAGCAGGCACGGTTCTGGCGGCGGAGCCACAGAAACAAGAGGGAACTTATCTGGAAGAGATCGTGGTGACGGGTACGAAGCGGGAAGCGGGTCAGCAGGACACGCCCATCGCGATTTCAACCCTCACCGCCGATGCCATCAGCAAGACCTTTGCGAATGACATCCGAGCCGTCGCATCACTTGCACCGAACGTCACACTGACCAACCAGACCGGCTTCAACGCGTTGGCCGGCGGTATCCGTGGAACGGGCACGATTTCGATTCTGACGACGCAAGACCCCTCGGTCGGCATCATGATCGACGAATTCGCGCTGAACCACGTGCAGACGCAGCTCGTTGAACTTTATGACATCGAGCAGGTGGAAATTTATCGCGGCCCACAAGGTACCTTGTTCGGTAAGAACTCCACCGGCGGCATGATCGCGATCACCTCCAAGCGGCCTGACCTCGAAGAGTTTGGTGCCGACGTGCGTGCCGGGTTTGGTGGCTATAAAGGTGGCGCTGATACGCGGAAGCTACAAGCCGGCGTAGACGTACCGCTGATCGAAGGTCAGCTCGGTTTGCGTTTCGCCGGTACCTACACCCAGGAAGACGGCTTCTACAAAAACGACAAGAATACGTCGACGCTGCGTAATGGCTTCCTCGGTATTCCTGCAGCACTGATTCCGCCGGAAATTCTCAATCGGCCGACAGCGGGTGCTGGTGAGCGGCTGGGTGGCAAAGAGACTTTCGCCGGTAAGGTGAAACTGCTCTGGCAACCCAACGACATGTACGAAGCCTACGCGATCTACGAAAAGATCGACGACAACTCCGATTCACCTCCTGGCATCAACGAAACTCCCGCCGGCGAAGGTTTTCTACTGCCGTTGCTCGGCTTCCCGGGCATTCATCAGGCAGGTGTGGGCAACGATCCGTACAGCACGGGTATGAGCCAGCAAGGCAACGGGATCAACATTCGTGATGGCCACCGGGTGAACGTCAACGGCTGGTACTTGAACCAGGCGCTGTCATTCGACCAGTTCTCCATCAAGTCGATCACTGGCATTCGCGAACAACAGGAAACGTTGCCCAGCACCTATACGGGTGAGGCTTTCATTTCTTTGTTCGACGCAACCCGGAACCTCGAGCGTAAGCAGTTCCAACAGGAAATTCGGCTGCAGTCGGAGTTTGACGGCCCCGTCAACTTCCTGGTCGGCGGCGCGTATGCAACCGACGACCTCGACTTCCGTGCTTATTCGACCGTTGGCCTGACGGGTCTCATCCCCACGGGTGGTGTCGACGGCCGCGGTTTCCTGAACTTCGCCAACGTGCGTAACTTCACTGGCGACCCTGGTCACGGTTTCGTCAAGCAGGATCGCAAGTCCACCGCATTCTATGCGGACGGTACGTTTGACTTCGCCGAGAAGTTCCGTCTGACCGGTGGTATCCGCTGGACGCAGGACAAGAAGGATTTCTTCAAGCCAACGGGTGGTGGTGGTCCCTGCAACCGGTTTACCGAAGCGATGGATGCACGCGCAGCAGGTGGCCTCTCCGGTGTCGCGGCGCTGGCAGCGGCGGGCTGCGTCGACCTCGGTTCCGGTCGTGCTAGCCGTGCCGGCCTCACCGGTTCGCAGATCGACCAGCGCGATGAAGTACTGCCTGCATCGGCATACGCATTCATCGTCGATACGAAGGAGAAGTGGGACGAGATCACCTGGCGCGTCGTGCTCGACTATGAGCTCGACGATACCCAGATGGTTTATGGCAGCGTGTCCACGGGCTTCCTGTCCGGTGGTTTCGCAGAAACCTGTTCGCAGCCCCGAACCTGTCTGCCCTACGATCCTGAAACCAACATGAACTTCGAAGTGGGTTACAAAGGCGACCTGCTGGATCGACGTCTGCGTTTCAACGCTTCAGCGTTCTTCACGAAGTACGAAGACCTGCAGCGTAACCAGGTGTTCCGCTTCACCAACGCCGACGGCACACCGGGTCAGGAAACGATCACCCTGAACGCCGGCAAGTCCGAAGCCATGGGTCTTGAACTGGAAACGACGTGGCTCGTCACCGATGCGTTCCAGCTGAAGGCCAACCTCGGCTGGCTGGATGCGGAGTACACGAAGTTCGACTTCAATGTAGGCGGCGCTATTGGCATCCTCGACATTTCCTCACTCGACATCCCCTTCGCAGCTGAATGGCAGCTCGGTGCGCAGGCCATTTATGACCTGCAACTGGCTAACGGAGGCAACATCAGCTTCGTAGGCAGCATTCACTATCAGTCCGAGTTCGAAATGAGCCCGCTGGATGAAAACGCAGCGAGCCGCGGTGTGATTCGTCAGCCGACGTTCACCCAGCACGAAGAGCGGACGTTGGTTGATGCCAACATCACCTACTCTGACGCCGAAGAGCGTTATTACGTGACCCTCTACGGCAAGAACCTGCTGAACGAGGAGTACCGTGTCTCTGCCAACTCGGTGGGTGCTCTGTGGAACTTCACCATGTACAGCGCGCCACTACAGTGGGGCCTGGAACTGGGCGTGAAGATGTAAGGATCTGCACACCTCGCACTTCATGGTGCGAGGAACAGACCCCTCGAAAAGGCCGGCACTCGCCGGCCTTTTCTTTTCCAGAGATTTTTTTCTCGGGCAGAATGGGTCATCCGATTCGAGGAAGATGCCCATGCGCCGACTGAATTGTCTCTTCGCTGCGTTCACACTGCTCATGTCCTCAAGCGCCGTCGCTGAGCCCGTCGACCTCCTTGTTACCAACGCCCGCATCGCGACACTGGATCAGAACTTCAGCATCGTCCATTCTATGGCGGTAAAAGGTGATCGCATTATCGCGACGGGCGGTAATGAACTCTCCACACAATACGAAGCGAAACGAACCCTCGACCTCGGTGGTCGATTCGTGATGCCAGGATTCGTCGACTCGCACATTCACATGAGTGGCAACCCACCGTGGTACATCGATCTCACCAAGGTGCGGTCTGTCGTGGAGATCACCAGCCTCGTCAAGCAGCGCGCTGCTGAACTTCCGAAGGGACACTGGATTACCGGCTATGGCTGGTCTGAAGACGCACTCGCCGAAAAACGGCGACCACTCCGTGATGACCTCGACGACGCGGTACCCAACAACCCGGTCGGCCTCACACGCGCAGGCGGCCACGGCGCCGTGTTCAATTCAGCAGGCCTCACCTTCGGCAAGATCGACGAGAAGTCACCTCAACCGGAAAGTGGCGTCATCGAAAAAGGTAATGACGGGCGCCTCAACGGGATCATCCGCGAACGCCAGGACATCATTCTCGATCTGGCCCCGGTGGCGACGGACGACACCGTACGTGCGAGCTTCATTGCGAATCTGCAGAGTCTCTTTCGCCTTGGCATCACCAGCATCGTCCAGGCTGCAGACTCCGTCGATCACTATCCCGAGTGGGAACGCATCTACAAGGAACATCGTGGAACGCTGCCACGCGCTGCCGTTCAGGTCGCTTGGGCAGGTGATGAAAAAATGAAAGCCTTCGCACGCAAGACCGGTGACGGTGATGAACATCTGCGTTTAGGCGCGATCAAGGTATTCGTGGACGGCGGCTTTACCGGCCCCGCCGCATACACAAAGAAACCCTACCGCGGCATGGGCGACTATCGTGGATCGCTCACCATGAGGGAATCTCAGCTCGAGACGATCTTTCGTGAAGCGCACGCCGCAGGCTGGCAACTCGGCGTGCATGCCATCGGCGATGAAGCGATCGAACTTGCCGTCGACAAGCTCGCACTTACTTTGAAAGCAAGTCCGCGTACGAATCACCGCCACTACCTCAATCACTTCACCATCAAACCTTCAGACACGACCATGCAGACCATGGCGGCAAACGGCATCGCCATCACCCAACAGCCGAACTTCACCTACACCCTCGAAGGTCGATATTCGGCCTATCTCGATGCGCCTGAACTTGCGTCGAACAACCCCTTGCGTTCGCCCCTTCGCCACGGTGTTCACCTCGCAATCTCCAGTGACATTCTGCCCATAGGTCCGATGACCGGCTTGTACGCGGCGGTTACGCGGAAAGGAGTGTCTGGAAAAGTCCATGGTGCGGAAGAGGCGCTCACGATTCGTGAGGCACTGGCGGGTTATACCCACAAAGGTGCCTGGCTTACCTTTGAAGAAAGCGCGAAGGGTTCAATCGAACCCGGGAAGCTCGCGGATTTCATCATCCTGTCTGCAGATGTCACCACGCTCGATCCTGACAAGCTCATGGACGTGCGCGTGGATGAGACGTGGCTAGGTGGTGTTCAGGTGTGGACGCGACCCTTGCCAGTGGGCAGGTAATCCCGACACCTGCACCGTCCCAACACCGCCGCCCCACCAACGCCGCTACAGTTGGGGATCAATCTGAATGGGTATGTCGAGCTGCTTCGCAGTCTGATCGAAACCGAGCTGAGAGACTCGGAGACAGCAGAAGCACAGCGCTGGCGCAAGGATGTTGCCAGCATCCACAAGCGACAGCGGGCATATGGGCTGAAGGAAGACATCTCCGCCTTTACTCTGGCGCGAAAATGGAAACGACCACCGGCCAGCTTCATCGGTTAATCGTGGTGGACAACTGCTACCACGCCTAAGCGTGGCGTATCTCCTGCCTGTCTGAGTCGAATTCCATAACTTTTTTTGGCAATCAGCGCGAACCTCCTGCGCGTCCTATTCGACAAGACCGTTCTTCCTCCTGAAGTTCGCCTGACTTCCGTTGGCAGGCCACCACACCCCTCATCCAGTTCGTTGGGCGGGGTGTGTCTGTGTGGGGAAGTAATTCTCAACAATCACTGTCGCAATAGGTGCTGCCTTCGAACAGCGCCGTGTAGAAATTGAGAAATCCGATACCGTCATCCGGTTTTACCGCATCTGCAGCAATCCGTCGTTTGACGAACTCACTCATCAGCCGATCCAGTTCGTTGGGGAAGTACTGCACCTGCGCCAGCATCTCTTTCACCGAGACACCACGAATGCTCTCTTCGATATAGAAATTGCCATCTACCTTGTCTCGCGCATACACATGTACTTCGTTCACGCGACCAAAGAGGTTATGAGCATCACCCAGTATTTCCTGGTACGCCCCAACGAGAAAGATACCGAGGTAATACGCTTCCCCCGGTTCAAAAACATGCAGCGGCAACCACTGGCTCGTGGAATTCTCACGAACGTATTTGCTGATCTTGCCATCAGAGTCGCAGGTGAGATCCACCACCACACCGCGCCGGTTCGGCTTTTCATTCAGGCGATGCAGCGGCATCACCGGAAAGATCTGGCCGATGGCCCAGTGGTCCAGTATCGAGTGGAACACCGAGAAATCACCCAGATAGAGATCCGTGAGGTGTTCTTCGAGCTGCTGCTGCTCCAGGGGTACCGGAGAGAGATCCGCTGCGCGTAGCTTACGTAGTACTTCGCGGCCGGTATGCCAATACAGCGCATCGAGTTCCGCAAGACCCTCGACGTCGAGATAGCCAAGACGCGCCAGTTGTTCACCATGAGATTTAGCTTCCTGGGCGTCGTGCCAGGCTTCGAGCAACAGGGGCACCGTTTCGAATTTCTGTGCTTCCGCAAACGCTTCACGCATGCGCATCACAACGGGTGGCGTCTGCTGCTGGGTGGTGGCGAGCGGCTGCATGTCCTGACGATGTACACCAAGAACCGGAACCACCAACATTGAATGATGCGCGGTGATTGCCCGACCACTTTCAGACAACAGTACCGGCGGCGCGACTTTACGATCTGAGCAGATTTCCTGAATCGCAAAGACAATGGCATTAGCGTATTCGGCCAGACTGTAATTCACACTCGACTCAGTGCCGCCGTAGTCGCCACCGTAGTTCACACCGAGGCCGCCGCCCACATCGAGGTAACGAATGTTGAGCCCACGCAAACGAAAGTCTGCATAGATATGTCCCATCTCTCGCACGGCGCTGCGTAGTACCCGGATCTCGGAGATCTGACTGCCGAGGTGAAAGTGCAGGAGTTCCAGGCTGTCACCCATGTTTCGCGATTCAAGCTCACGCACAAGACGCATCAGTTCAGGCATCGTCAGTCCAAACTTGGAGCTGCTACCGCCCGATTCAAACCATCGCCCAGCACCTCGTGTCGTGAGCTTCACGCGCACACCCAGGCGCGGACGCATGCCGAACTGATCCGCCAGTTTCATGGCGTGTTCAAACTCACTGAACTTCTCAATCACCGGCAGCACCGACTGCCCCATCATCTGTGCCCGCAACATCAGCTCGAGCATGGTCTGGTCTTTGACGCCATTGCAAAGGAGCAAACGCTGATCGGAAACCAGCGGCAATGTGGCGATCAGTTCCGTCTTCGACCCACATTCAAGTCCGAGATTGAACTCGCTCCCGGCGTCCAGGACCTCAGAAACCACTTCGTGGAGCTGGTTCACTTTGATGGGGTAGATCGATTGATAAGTGCCCGTAAAGCCCGCATCGGTAATAGCTTGTCGAAAGGCGGCATTCAATCGTCTCACCCGCGCACGCAGAACATCCTGGAAGCGGATGATCAGCGGCAGTGTTGACCCCTGAGCACGGGCTTTTTCAACAACTTGAGCGATGTCGACAGAGAGGTCACTGCCCTCCAGCGGGCGAACGGCGACGTTTCCTGCAGCATTGACGTGAAAGAAGCCGTCACCCCAGGTATGCAATGCATAGGTTGATTCGGCATCTGCCAATGTCCAGGCAGAGGTCCAGCCAGAGGTCCCATCCGACATTCTGAAAAAACTCCAATTCGTTGCTCGGTTATGGTCGCACAAGACTCTGTTTGTTGTAGGTTCGGCGGGCAGGAAGTGCCGTTACCTTCAGATCATTCGTAAAACCCTAACACGGACTTCACGGTACATGGTCCAGCGCCACTGCGCGCATTACACTCTCGCCCGCTGGATGATTGAAGCCGGCAACTTCCCATGGAGAGAACATGATTCGCGTTCAGAACACAGTCGCAGCATTGACGCTCGTGGCAGGGTTGGCGTTAGCACCTGACTCAAGCGCCGAAGGTATCCCTCAACAACCCTACAACCAGATCAGCTTCAACGTCTTTAGTGAACGCGAAGTGTCCAACGACTGGACCACGGCCGTCATCGGGACCACGGTCGCCGACGTCGATACAGCCGCGCTTGCCGCAAGGGTCAACAAGCAGATGAACGAGGCGTTGGCAGTGGTTCGCCAATCACCAAGCGTCACCGTCAGCACCAGCGCCTACAGCACGTTTCCGGAATACGGCAACGGCAATCAGATCGTGCGTTGGCGGGCGACCCAAGACCTGACATTGCAAGGTCGCGATACGACGGCCATCTCTCGATTGCTCGGGGCCCTGCAGGCGGGTGGACTGACACTTCGCGGCATCGACTTCTCGGTCTCCAAGGCGACCCGCGCACGCCTTGAAGATGAGCTGATGGCTGCGGCTATCACCGCTTTTCGCAGCAGGGCCGCGCTGATTACCAAGAGTTTCGGCAAAACCAGCTACGTCATCGCGGCGATCAACATCGGCGATGGTGGTTACCAGCCACCGCTCATGCCTTATGCGCGCTCGAACGCCCTGTCGTCCGAAGAAACCACCAACCCGGAGTTGGAAGGTGGGCTCAGCACATTACGGATCGATGTCAGCGGAACCATCGAGCTGCAGTAGTCTGAGCGGCAGTAAAAAGTCGCTAAAGACTTGCATCGACCAGTGATTCCACCAACGCCGCCGCAACCCAGGCCAGCGGCGGGATAACGAAGTAGAGCATCGGTCGCCACCACGCCGACCGCGTAATCGGCCACTCCGACACCTCAAGAATCCGCTCGCGATGGCGCTGCAACCCCTCGATGCGGGCGTTGGCGAGCAGCTCGGTTGAACGACGCTCGTGAAACCGATCTCCTGATCGAGGCGGGCGAGTTCCGCGTCTCGCGCATCTCGAATCGCGAGGTGCACTCCCCAAACCGGGCGCAGCAAGAGCCAGATCGAAATCAGGATCACGAGGATCGTCGCAGGCACCCAGTCAGCAGGTCGAAGACCACCCAGTAGCGCACCCTGCATGAGCGCAAAACTCAATCCGCCTACTGCCAACAAGATGGTGCGTTGACCGATCTCCATGAACGGTGACAGTCGGTGTGTCGCCAGAAGATCGATACGCAACGAGGTGCGACCGAGTTCAGACAGTCGATTGGCGAGCCTGGTGAGCACTACCGCGGTATAGATCAACAAGAGCCAAAGCCCGATGAAAAACGCGATATTCCATGTATTTACTAAGGTAAATACCTCCTCGCCGCGAAAAAATCGCCCCACCGCACCAAGCTCGATATTGACGAAGTACCAAACCACAGCCGTTACGACGATGACGACTAATATCTCACGACGATTCAGTGGCTGGGCCACCTCACGTGCAAACACTTCCGAATCGACACTCAGCATCGGCCGCAGGGGAAGCAAATCGTTGGGAAGGCGCATCAAAACCCAAGCCAACAAACCACTGCAGTGACCGATCACACCCGTGTTAATGATGGCCACCACTATGGACTCATAGACCTCTCGGGAGGAGATGGTTGGATCAGGAAGTACCATAAGAAAGTTGATGAGCGGCATCAGTCCAGCCGCCGTCGCAACCAAGAGTGCTGCGCGCAGCGGCGATCGTCTAAGGCGAAGCGCCAGCGCGAAGGGCCAAACAAATTTCTCCACGGGGCGTTCTCGCACGGATTCAATGAACTTCGTGGCCTCATCCACGGGGCGAAAACTCTGTTGGTTTTTCCAGCTGGAAGATCGCATCAGCGACGTCATCCAGACGTTTGGCGAGGATCGTCTGAGCATCGTAAAGCCCACGGTTATAGAAGTAGCTGCCGACCTCCTCCGCAAAAAAGTCGAGCAGAAACTCGGCATCAAAACGACCGATGTCCTGCTTCAGCTCCTGGCTGAAATAAAGCTGAATGCGGCGCACGATGATGGCTTTTTCTTCTGTGCTGAATTTGATCTCGTTCATACGTCTTGTTTGCCTCAGCCTGGTCGCCTAAAGCAGGATACCGACAGATCCAACATCACCGGTAGCACAGATCAACGCCCATGTTTATAGTCCAAAGTGAATGCACTGGACCGGCATGTTCACCCTACCCCGTACGGTTCTCCTGTAGGACTCCTGTAGGACCGCTGTACGACCCTTGAAGGCAAGTTGGGGGCGAGCACCTTCCCCGAATTGAGGAGAGACGATGAAAGTACTTCTGGCCCTGACGATGGTTTACCTGCTCGCTGCGTGTGGTGGCGGCACTGAACAAAGTGCATCGACAGAAACTGTACCCGCAGCATCCGCTGAACCTGCAGCACCGGTCGCACCATCACCACCGACACTGGAAGAAGTGCTGGCGGCACAACCGGAAGAGGCCAAGGTGCGCTACACATCGAGAAAGCCTAAAGAATCGCTGGAATTTTTCGAAGTTGGGCCGGGTCAGGTGGTGGTCGAAGTGCTGCCTGGTTCATCGGGTTGGTACACGCAGATCCTGCTCCCGTTTATTGGCGCGGAAGGCAAGCTGATCGCGGTGAATTACGCCGACGGCATGTGGTCGAAGTTTGGTGGCATGAGCGAAGAGCAGCTCGCCAAAATGAAAACCTGGACCACGGACTTTCCTGCCAGCGCACAAGCGTGGCGGGGTGATCGTGGCGCATCCGTTGAAGCCTTTGTTTTTGGCGGCCTGCCCGACGCGATGAAAGGCACGGCCGATGTGGTCCTGCTGATCCGTGCTCTACATAACATGGCACGGTTCGAAAACGACGGTGCTTTCTTGAGCGACGCACTGGCCGATGTTCACGCCGTGCTCAAACCCGGTGGCATCGTCGGCATAGAACAACACGAAGCCCGAGCCGAAATGCCTGACGAGTGGGCCAACGGCAATGCCGGTTACCTGAAGCGCAGTTTCGTCATCGAAAAAATGCAGGCTGCTGGATTTGAATTGGTGGGCCAGGCTGAGTTCAACCAGAACCCGAAAGATCAGCCCACCGATCAGGACTTCGTATGGCGATTGCCGCCGAGCTATGCAACCGCTGAGGGTGATAAAGACAAGATAGCGGCCATGGATGCCATCGGTGAATCCAATCGCATGATGCTGAAGTTTCGTAAAGTCGAAGCGCCTGCAGCTGCAGCAGCAGGCACCTGACCCGCTTCCACAAGCCTCGCCTAATCCTGCAACCCGAGTTCACCGTAGCGGGTTGCAGGACCCTTACCTTCCTGCCCTAGCCGCCCCTTCTCCCCAAAGTGGCCTTGACCGGGAACGTAGTTGAGCTCCACCCGAATGCCATCGGGATCTTCGAAGAGAATCGAATAGTATCCCGGCGCAAAATGTTCACCGGCTTCAGGACCATGAATGATCTTGGCGTCGAGTTCATCCCGAACGAACGCGAAAATCCTGTCCACATCCTCATTGGACCTTGCACGAAAACAAAAGTGATGCAAACCTGACGTGTCCTGATCGAAGTGTTTGTCGCGTTTTCCTTCGGGCGCGCCTCGCACCAGAACGCCGGTGCGACTGCCAATGCAATACACCACGTTGTTACCCCGTATCAGTGTCCTCATTTCCAGGAAATTGCAGAGCTTCTCCCAGAACGGCAGGCACGCCGCAGGATTGCTGACAGTGAGCTGGATGTGGGCGATTCCGTTGACGGCGACAGACATGTGGTTCTCCTCCTGTTACGCAGTGAGCCTATCATGCGTGTGGAGTGAATCGCCCGTCTGACTCGCCGCTTGCGCAGCTGATCGCGGTGTTTCATCGAAGCGCATGAATCCGGGGAATTGACGATGTGTCGAGTACTCACCTGTCTCCTGCTCTTCTTGTCACTGCCGTCATTCGCAGAGCCTATCGCCCCTGCAGACACAGCTGATGCGGTGGACCCCTACGCCCTCGAAATCAAGGCGTTCGTTGATGGCTATGTCACCGCTCGCATGCATGATCGTCGCGTTGTGGGTGTGACCGTCTCCATCGTCCGCGATGGCAAACGTGTGTACTCGCGCGGTTATGGTTTCGATGATCACGAGAAGCGTCGTTGTGTAGATTCGAGTCGGAGCCTTTTTCGTCCTGGTTCGATCAGCAAGACCTTCACCTGGACAGCGCTCATGCAGCTGTATGAACAGGGGAAGATCAAACTCGACACGGACATGTCAGAATATCTGCCTCAGATTCAGCTTCCGAACCGGTTTAACAAGCCGATCACTGTGCTCGACTTGATGGCGCATCGGCCGGGATTTGAAGATGCCGCAATCGGGCACCTCATCATCGACCATCCCGATCATGTGCAGACGTTGGTCGACTATCTTCAAACGCATCAGCCCGCGCAGGTCTATCCACCGGGAACGACCCCAGCTTATTCGAACTACGGTACTGGACTTGCAGGATTGATCGTCGCCAATGTCTCCGGTGTCCCGTTTGAGGATTATGTGGAGGAACACCTCTTCAAACCCCTGGGTATGACCAGCAGCACCTTTCGTGAACCCTGGGGTCCGCAGCGACCAGGTGGTCTCCCGGAAACACTGCGTACCAACGCCAGCAAGGGGTACATCCGTGCGGGCGCAGGTTACGAATTCACGGACTACGAGTTCATCGGCCACATCGGTCCAGCAGGTGCACTCGCGACCACTGCAGACGATATGGCGCAGTGGATGCTCGCACATCTTGGCAATGGCGCCATTGGTGATGCACGAATCTTGAACACCAAAACCGCGCTGCTCATGCATCAACAAAGCGTAACGACGCATCCGGATCTACCCGGCATCGCACATGGGTTTATCGAAACGCGTCTGCACGGTTATCCGGGTTATGGACACGGGGGTGGTACCGGGCACTTTTTGTCCGACATGGTGATGGTGCCTGACCTCGGTCTTGGCATTTTCATTTCTACCAACACCACCGAAGGAGGTGGAAGGCTGATCCAAGGGTTCGCGCGGGATTTCATTCGACGCTTCTATCCGCCAGGACCACTCTTTCCGGAAGAAATGGCTGCCGCGAAGGAGTCCCGTCAGGACGTCGCAGGCAACTGGATCGTGACACGTCGGTCTCATACGGGACCGGAAAAAATCGCGACGGCGATGATTTCTATCAGCTTCGAACGGAACGGAAACCTGATCGTCAGCGGCATCGGTGAACCGCTGCGTTACAGCGCGGCGGGTGAAGATCACTATCGCAACGTTGAAAATCCTGACGATCAAATCATCTTCGAACGGGATGAGCGTGGTGAGCCTCTCAAGTTATTGCCGTCGATTCCGATCCTGATCGGAACCCGACCGGGTCTCTTGGATCGGAACGACGTAAGTGCTGCGACTCTGGGTCTCGCGGCGCTCACTTTCATCGGTGTTTTACTTTGTGCGTGGCGACGTATGGGTCGTGGTCTTTTGCCCATGCCAGCTGAACGCCGTGCCGCAGTCATGACAACGGTCGCATCCGTGGCGTGGTTGATCGCCCTGACCCTCTTGGCTATCGGCGCTACCACCATGGAAGACCCGCGCATCGCACTATTCCACTATCCGACACCGATCATTTTGACGGCACTCTGGAGCATCTTGCTGGCTGTGCTGTTAACGGCAGCCGCAACCGTACTCGCGATACCTGCCTTACAAGGTGGCTCCTGGTCCATGTGGCGACGATTGCGGCACGTCCTGGTCATCGTTGTGGCGTTGCTCATATCGCTTGTGCTTTGGAACAACAACCTCGTTGGCTTTCACCATTTTTAGTTCACAATGAATACTCTCTATCGAATCTCCCTCACGATCACCCTGCTTGTTGTCGCTTTACCGGGAGCAACGGCAATACCAGTCAGTGCAGATCAACTCGCAGCTCATGTGGGCGTCACCCTTCAGGGTGAAAACCGCCCTGAACTGGCTTCGAATCTGGCAAGTTACTCTGCCGGAGGGTTCCCACGTGCGCTGGCGGCTGCAACCACAGAACAAGGTCGTCTGCAAACAACACAGGCCGTATCCAAGCGCTTTCCCGCAGAGGCTGCAACGGAAGCACTCTCGCGCTGCGAACGCTTGCGATCGCTGCAAACCAACATGGGTCCGTGTGAACTCGTGCATGCCGACGATGAGTGGATCGAGACAACCACTTCGCTAAATGCAGGAATCGATGAAGCTTCCAAAGCACCGGTCTGGCGCATCGAAGGTGGCAAGAACACGTTGTGGCTGGCCGGCTCCGTGCACGTGTTGAAGCGTCCGTTTTATCCACTGCCGAAGGCCTTTGATGCGGCCTTCAAACAAGCAGATAGACTGGCTTTGGAACTCGACCCGACGCGTATGGAAGAAATCGATCGACGGATGGCGATGCAGTCCGCGCTGACGGCATCTCCCGATCAGGTGAAACACGCACTTGGCGAAAAACGTCTTGCGAAACTCGCACCGCTCTTGCTTCGCCACGGCATTGATCCTCAAGCACTGCTCTCGCTCAAACCTGCCATTGTGGCGACTCAAATCACCGTCGCTGAGATAGCTGCGCTCGGATATACGCCGGATCAAGGCATCGATCTGCATTACGCACAGCGAGCCAAGGCCGGGCAGAAAGTGATTCTTGAACTCGAAACGGTCGCCGAACAAATGCAAGCGCTTGCCGGCAGCCCGCTCGATGTCCAGGCACTCATGCTCGATTCAACCCTCGAGCAGCTCGATAGCATCCAGCCCACCCTTGGCGAGTTATTGCGAGCCTGGCTACGTGCCGATGCGGATGCCTTGTATACGTTGATGATGGCTGACTTCAAAGGTGTGAAGCCACTGGAGAAACTAGGGCGACGCATACTTGATGATCGCAACAAGATCATGCACACGAAGATCAAAGGCTGGCTTAGTGAAGAACCCTCAACTTTCGTTATCGTTGGCGCCGGACACTTGGGTGGACCTAACGGGTTGCTGACGATGTTGGCAGCAGACGGCTTCAAAGTAATTCCTTTTGCTCGCAACGGTGATGACCTGCTCAGGTCGAGCACGATGCCCAGAAACAACATGCAAACCCGCTAAGCGGTGGAGTTGATCGACACATGACCGCCCAACAATCCCTGGTGCCAACAAAAGGCGCCAAGATGCTCTATCTGATTCGCAGGCGACCCGGCGTTTCACGAGAGGAGTTGATCGTTCACTGGTTTGCACGCCACATGCCACTTGTGATCGAGAGCCAACGAAAAGCCTCAGCGGCCGGAAAATTCCACGCCTGGCGTTACATCGCCACGCTCTACGATGCCAACGCTGAAGGTCAGCACGTCTGGGATGGCGTTGCTGCACTAAGCTTTGATAGCGCCTTATCGACCGCGGGTGTGGCCCACGGCGAGCCACCCATGGACAGTTTTCAAGAACGCGCGTTCTCGTATAGCCCGTGGGCAACCCGAGAGTATGTGGTGATCGACGGCAGCGGACATCTGCCGATTACGCCATCAACACTCGGTGTGCCGTATCCCTGTACACGCAGTGGTTTTTTGAAAATCAGTTTTCTGGTGAAAGCGAAGGCCGGTGTGGACTTGGTCGCCTTTCACGAACACTGGCAATACGTGCACGCGCCGAACGTCGCTGCGGTAATGCAGAAAGTGGGTGGGATGCGTTACGTGCTAAACCTGAGCGTCGAGCCCGATGTCGCACCGTTCGCGGGTATGGCGGAACTGTGGTTTCATTCCGTCGAGGACTGGCGACGTTATAGGGCCACCATCCAACCCGATGGCATGGAACGATTCGCCAGCGATGAAGGCACGCTGGTGCTTCGCTCCGTCACGGAGATGATCGGAATCACGTAGCATCGAGAGCCGCGCCGCTTGGGTTTGCGAGTGCTGCCCTTACTTTCGGAATGACTTCAACGATCAACAACTCGAGTGGTGCTGCCATCTCATCAGGATGAATCCCTGGGGGAATACCCCAGGAGACAATGTCAGTGATGCCGAACCGGCGAACGAACGAGACCAGCTCTTTCACACATTCATCCACATTGCCAACAACCCAATTCTGTGGCACGGCCTCGCCTTCCCCACCTAACCCTTCACCACTCTCCGCAAAGAAACGGTTGTAGAGCGACATGCGATAACGCTCGGCGATGCGCACCTTCGGCCAATCCCGATCACGATCCGGGGTCGGCAGGATGCCGCGAATGATGCCGATGCGGTGGTTCGTGGTTTGTTTACCGGCCTTGGTCACCGCGTTCACCCACGGATCAAAGCTGCCGGACTTGCGGCCTTGAGGCAGAAAGTTCGTTCCGTATCTGGCGGCGCGCAGTGCACCTGCTTCTGACATGGCGGCAATCCAAAGGGGTGGTCCACCGGCTTGCACATAACCCGGTGTAATGCGCACATCCTCAAGTTGATAACGTTTGCCGGAGTAGCTGAACTTTTCACCGGTAAAGCAGCGCTGCAGAACCTCAATTCCCTCTTCCATCAATGACACGCGCCGCGCCACCGGAATGCCGAAGCCACGGAATTCATGGGGGGCATAGCCCATTCCCACACCTACTTCGACACGTCCGCCGGAAAGGTTGTCGAGCACGGCCATGTCTTCCGCAAGACGCACCGGATGGTTAAAGGGCAAGAGGCAAATGTCCGTGCCGAAACGAACCTTGGAGGTCAGGGCGGCAGCGGCAGATGCCACCGGAATCCAGCTCGGCAGATAACCGTCATCAACAAAGTGGTGTTCCGTAAACCAGATGAGATCAAAGCCGGACTTGTCCGCCCATTGAATCTGCCTGAGTGCCGCCTGGTACAGCTGCGGATGGCTCAGCCCAGAGTCTGGTGGATTACGAAAGTCGTAACATAGTCCAAAACGTAGTGAATGCATTCTTTCTCTTCCCCGCTCGGTCTTGCTCTCTCCATTTGCAATAATGCGTCATCACTCGAACCAAGCACCAGCATGAGCATCTACGAAGAAGGCCTTGGCCGGCGTCCGGCGAACTATGTGCCGTTATCGCCCCTGTCATTGCTGCAGCGGACTGCTGTGGTGTATCCCGAACGGATTGCGACGGTTTATGGGGCAACGGAAAAAACATGGGCCGAAACTGCACGACGGGTCGGTGCATTCGCAGAGCGGCTGTGGTCCCTTGGCATAAAACGTGATGACACCGTTGCGGTGCTCTCCCCCAATACGCCTGCGGCACTCGAGATGGCGTTCTCCGTTCCTGCTGCTGGTGGCGTGCTCAACATGATCAACACGCGCCTTGACGCACCAGCCATCGCCTTCATTCTCGATCACAGCGAAGCGAAGGTGTTTATCGTCGATGCGGAGCTTGCGCCCGTCGCAAAAGCAGCGCTCGCAGAGGCGAAGGTCAAACCTCTGGTGATCGATATCGAAGATTCGGCTGCACCCGCCGCGCCACGCCTCGGCACGCTGACGTATGAATCCTTGGTTGCCGAAGGTGACCGGTCGTTCGCTGGCTTGTTACCCGACGACGAATGGCAGGCCATCGCGCTAAACTACACCTCGGGAACCACCGGCAATCCCAAAGGAGTGGTCTACCACCATCGCGGCGCCTACCTCAATGCACTAGGTAACGGTCTTGAGTGGAACCTGCCTAAACACCCGGTGTACCTGTGGACCTTGCCGATGTTCCACTGCAATGGTTGGTGTT